>CALSBO010000137.1:0-3046 GCA_943373195.1 Brevundimonas vancanneytii | reverse complement strand
CCTTCTTGTGGACCACCCCCAGCGGGTTATCGACGTCGTTCTCGCGCGCCACCACGATGCGCGAATAGGGGCAGGTGCGGACCTCCTGGCGCAGCTGCGCCTCGGTGTCGTCCAGGGCGACCCAGAACACCTCGTGGCGCGGCGTCATGGCCACCCGGATCGGCCGGTCGCCGAGGCGCAGGATCTCCTCGATCATCTCCTGCTCTTCGGGCTCGATCAGACCGGCCGAGGCGCCCTCGGCGATCATCGTCTCGACCTCTTCCTGGGTCACGTCCGAGCCGTCGCGGTCCTTGACGTTCATCAGCTTCAGGATGGCCGAGGTCGAGGCCGTCAGGACCACGACGAACGGCTTCAGCACGATGGCCACGGTCGAGATCGGAGCCGCCATCTTGGAGGCGATCGTCTCGGGGAAGATCAGCGCCAGCCGTTTGGGCACCAGTTCGCCGACGATCACCGAGACATAGGTGATCGAGACGATGACCAGGACCGTCGAGAATATTTCCGTGTAGTCGGCCAGCGGGGAGAAGGCCGCCTTGAGGATGTCATTCAGCTCGCCCGCGATGGCCGCCTGGCCGAAGGCGCCGGCCGCGATCCCGATCAGGGTGATGCCGACCTGGACGGCCGACAGGAAATGGGTCGGCTCCTCGGCCAGTTTCAACGCCGCGCGCGCGCCCCTGTCGCCCCGCTCGGCGCGGCTCTGCAGCTTGGACTTGCGGGACGAGACGACCGCCAGCTCGGTCATGGCGAACAGGCCGTTGAGCACCACGAGGAGCAGAACGACGGCGATGGCGAAGGCTAACATCTAGGGGGGGCGGAACCGGCGCGGCGCGACAGTCGGCGTCCGCGAGCGGGATGATAGGGGGATTTCGCCCCCGCCGCCACGGATTGTTTGCGGGTCAGCGGGGGCGGCCGGCCTCGACGCCGCCATAGGCTCCGCGCGACCCGCTGGCGTCGGGCATCGCCGCGCAGGCGGACATGCCGATGAAGGTGCCGATGAACAGGCCGATCCGAAGCGCGCGCCGCATGGTTACGAAATCCCTAACGTCCGTGATGCGAACGTAGCGACCCGTTTGCGGTTGCGTGCAAGCGGATGCGCGGGCGTGGGGCGCCTTAACCGTCCTTCTCCCGTGATGGGGGTGCTTGTTCCCGCCACCACGCCGTCATCCTCGGGCTTGACCCCAGGATGAGACCGGGCGGGCGCCGGGTGTCTGATGATGGGACGCGGTCGCGCGACAGCGCCGCAATCGCCCTGCGACGGACCATTTGATCCTCAGGTCAAGCCCGAGGAGGACGGAGTGGGTTGGGGTGCGGCTGCGCGAGCGTCCGGCCAGACCGCGGTCACGGCGCATCGATCAGCGGGTTGGCCCGGATGAAGCTAGGGGTCGATCATCCACAAAATCGCCAATCGTTCTGTACTGCGTCCCCGATCTTCTGTTATCTCTCGAGCAAACAGTCTCGAACTGATCAATTATAGAGTTTCTTGAAGATATTACCGTCGATTCATCAAATTCTGTCCTGACGGGATCGCGGCTCGCGCTGTAAATTACACTAGCGCGAGAATAACGAATTCCCGTAGTACAATCATAACGATAAAACCACATCGTGTAACTGGGGTGCCTGACACTTCGACGTAGCGGAGTGGCTAGAGCGATAGATACCTCACCGTCCGAGGCAGAGTCCTCAAGCGCAATCCGCTGACCGGCTTCTACCCCCGCAGAGAGCCAAGACTGGGCGCGAGCAACCGCAGGGAAAAAGCCTACTGCGCAGACTCCGAGTGTTAGAGCTGCAACCCAAACGCTGTCTCGCCCGAGCATTGGCATCTAGGTCTCGGTCCCCGGGCAAGGTTGCGCATCCGGGTTGATGAAATCTCCCGCTTCACCAGCGGCCGCTGATGCCTCATCTCCGTTCCCATACCGGGTTACAAAATCCCCTCGGTTCGAACCCTCTTGCATGGTTGCCGCGATATAAATCCCCAGCCGATCAGGATCGACATTGTTCGCCGACGCCACGTGCCGGCTAAAGGCGAAATCGTCGGCAGATGGGATGTTTGTCCCTACCCCAGGATGTGAGTGGACTGAACCGAGGGGCACACCGGCTCCACATGCCGTCGCGGGGAGGTTTACGCTGGCGCGGCCGAGGGCATAGTGGATGGCGTTACCGGCGGCATCCAGGATCGGGTCACCCGCATAAATTTCGCTTAACTCAATCGCTCCGCTCGGCATTTCGCAGATCAGGGCGCCAAATTCCCTATTCTGCCAGTCGGGTTCATTGAATCGGTCCTTGGCCGCTTTCTTGAATTCCTCCGCGGCCTTGATCGCCTTTGCGTCGGCCTCCCATTGTTTTCTGGCCTCAGCGTCTGAGCATTGAGTTTCCTCCGCAGTAGGCTCCTCCGGTAGGTCATCTTCTTCCTCAAGCTGGTTTTGCTGAGGGGCGCTGATTCCGGTGTTCGGAAACTGCAGCCCCGCGAAGGGGCTCGGCCCGCGAGCTCTTTGTCCTGTGACGATAACATCGTCCAGTTCCGCCGGTTCGTCTGTCATCCAAACCTCTTCTGGTTGTGCATCAACGTATGACAACCAACTATGGTGATCGAATCACATTGTGTTGAGCCTCAAACAGAAACCCCCGCCGGCTTGCGCTGGCGGGGGCCCTGATACGCCTTACTGTGTATCGCCGACTACTCGGTGATCTTGGACACCACGCCTGCGCCGACGGTGCGGCCGCCTTCGCGGATGGCGAAGCGCAGCTTCTCTTCCATGGCGATCGGGGTGATCAGCTCGACGTTCAGTTCGGCGTTGTCGCCGGGCATGATCATCTCCACACCTTCCTTCAGGTGCACGATGCCGGTCACGTCCGTGGTGCGGAAGTAGAACTGCGGGCGGTAGTTGGTGAAGAACGGGGTGTGACGGCCGCCCTCTTCCTTGGTCAGGATATAGGCCTCGGCCAGGAATTTCGTGTGCGGGGTGATCGAACCCGGCTTGCACAGAACCTGACCGCGCTCGACGTCCTCGCGCTTGGTGCCGCGCAGCAGCACGCCGACGTTGTCGCC
>CALSBO010000136.1:0-3252 GCA_943373195.1 Brevundimonas vancanneytii | reverse complement strand
TGACCTCGACCTCGGTCGAGCCGCCGACGCGGATGACCGCGACGCCGCCGGCCAGTTTGGCCAGACGTTCCTGCAGCTTCTCCTTGTCATAGTCCGAGGTGGTGTCCTCGATCTGCTTCTTGATCTGGCCGATGCGGGCCTCGATCGCGTCCTTCTCGCCGACGCCGTCCACGATGGTGGTGTCGTCCTTGGTGATGGTGACCTTCTTGGCCTTGCCGAGCATGTCGAGGGTGACGTTCTCCAGCTTGATGCCCAGGTCTTCCGAGATGACCTGGCCGCCGGTCAGGACGGCGATGTCTTCCAGCATCGACTTGCGGCGGTCGCCGAAGCCGGGGGCCTTGACGGCCGCGACGCGAAGGCCGCCGCGCAGCTTGTTGACGACGAGCGTGGCCAGGGCCTCGCCCTCGATGTCCTCGGCGATGATCAGCAGCGGGCGGCCCGACTGGACCACGGCTTCCAGGATCGGCAGCATCGACTGCAGCGACGAGAGTTTCTTCTCGTGCAGCATGATCAGCGGCTCCTCGAGCTGGACCTCCATCTTGTCGGCGTTGGTGATGAAATAGGGGCTCAGGTAGCCGCGGTCGAACTGCATGCCCTCGACGACGTCGAGTTCGGTCTCGGCGGTCTTGGCCTCTTCGACCGTGATGACGCCTTCGTTGCCGACCTTTTCCATGGCCTTGGCGATCATGTCGCCGACTTCGCTGTCGCCGTTGGCCGAGATGGTGCCGACCTGGGCGATTTCGGAGTTGGCTGACACTTTCCGGCTCGAGGCCTTGATGTCGGCGAGGACGGCGGTGACGGCCTTGTCGATGCCGCGCTTCAGATCCATCGGGTTCATGCCGGCGGCCACGGCCTTGAGGCCTTCCTGGACGATCGACTGGGCCAGGACGGTGGCGGTGGTGGTGCCGTCGCCGGCCTTGTCATTGGTCTTGGAGGCGACTTCCCGGATCATCTGGGCGCCCATGTTCTCGAAGGGATCCTCGAGTTCGATTTCCTTGGCGACCGAGACGCCGTCCTTGGTCGAGCGCGGGGCGCCGAAGGACTTCTGGATCACGACGTTGCGGCCCTTGGGACCGAGGGTGACCTTGACCGCATTGGCCAGGACGTTGACGCCGCGCAGCATCTTTTCGCGCGCATCGGTGGAGAACATGACTTGTTTGGCGGCCATCGGGCGGCTCCTTGAATGAGGGTCGAGGGATTAGGGTCGAGGGGCGAGGAAGGTCGGTCCGGACGCGGCGTCATTCGCCCCTCGTCCCTCGACCCTCGCCCCTGAAGTTTGAGCCTTAGCTCAGCACTCCAAGCACATCCGACTCTTTCATGATGATCAGGTCTTCGCCTTCCAGCTTGACCTCGGTGCCCGACCATTTGCCGAACAGGATGCGGTCGCCGGCCTTCAGGTCCATGGGGACGTGCTTGCCGTCTTCATCGCGGGCGCCAAGGCCGACGGAGACGACTTCGCCTTCCTGCGGCTTTTCCTTGGCCGTGTCGGGGATGATGATCCCGCCCTTGGTTTTGGATTCTTCTTCAACGCGCTTCACGAGCACGCGGTCGCCGAGCGGACGAAACGCCATTTGTCTGTCTCCCTGAGGGTTCTTCGAGGCTCCCTCGCGGGCTTTTGGCAGCCGGGACGCGAGAGTGCTAACGGCGGGCAGATAGGGGGGCGAGAGAGGACCGTCAAGGCGGGCCGCAGCGTTCCCATTGACGCAATGTACTTTGTCTAATAAAGCTCTCTGCATATTGCCGGCGGGATGGCCCGTCGTTCAATCCTCCGGGAGGCCTTCATGCTGCTCAAGACCCTGTCGCTCGCCGTTGTCGCGGGCCTGTCCCTGTCCACGCCGGTTCTCGCGGAGGATGTCGTGATCACCCTGACCGGCGTCGAGGCCCGCGGCGGCGTGCTGCTGGCGGCGCTGCAGACGCGCGGCGAGTTCATGGGGTCCGCCTCGGCCCACGCCGACCGCGTCGAACGCCCACCGGCCGGCGTCGTGCGGCTGACGTTCCGCGACGTGCCGCCCGGCGACTACGCCCTGATGGTGCTGCATGACGAGGACGGCGACGGCCGGATGAAGATGAACGGCTACATGCCCGGCGAGGGCTGGGCCATGGTCAACGGCGACGCCCTGCGCGGCCCGCCGACCTTCGACCTGGTCAAATTCACCGTCGCCGCCTCGGGCGCCGACATCGGCGTGCCGATGTCCTACCCGCGCTAGGAATCACTGAGCGGCCAGCGCCCAGCCCGCCTCGACCCGGCGGGCGAACAGGGGCCGGGCGCCGCGCACCCGGGTGCGCCAGTCGCGCCCGCGCCCGTCCTGGCCCAGCAGGTCGCCCAGCTCCGCCCGGACCAGGCCCAGCGCCTCGTCCGGGCGGTTCTGTCCGATCAGGAAGCCGGCGTGTTTCCACGCGCCCGCCATGGCGTCGGCGTGGGCGGGCGGCAGGCGGCTGGAGGCGATCGCCAGCGCGCGCCGGTACAGGGCCTCGGCCTCTTCGGCCCGGCCCAGCCGGTCCAGTACGGCGGCATAGCCCTCGATCGTGTCCAGCAGGTCGGGGCTGTCGGCGCCCACCCCGGCCTCATAGACCGCCAGCCCCTCGCGGAACGGCGCCTCGGCCTCGGCCCAGCGGCCCTGATCGGACAGGGCGTAGCCCAGATTGGCCCGCGCATTGCCCGTGAACGGATGGTCCGGCCCGACGATCTCGAGCGCCAGCGCCAGCGCCCGGCGGAACGGCCCCTCCGCCCCCACGCCGTCCCCCGTCACATGCAGGAACCAGCCCTGGTTGGTCAGGCACTGGGCCAGCAGCACCGGATCGTTCGCCTGTTCGGCGATGGCCACCGCCCGCGCATACAGCGGCGCCGCCTGATGCGCCCGGCCCGTGCGGCGCAGGGAGTTGCCCAGGTTCGAGAGCACGATGGCCACGTGATGGTCGGTCGGGCCGTACAGCACCTCATACATGCCCAGCACCCGCCGATACAGCGGGTCCGCCTCGGCGTGCCGGCCCTGGGCGGTCAGGGCGTTGGCGACCAGGTTCAGGCTGTCGGCGGTCTTCTCATGCACCACCCCCAGATGGGTCTGCCGCAGAACCAGACTCTCGCGCGCGGCGGCCTCCGCCTCGTCGTTGCGGCCGAGAAAGTCATAGGCCCGGGCGCGGTCATAGATCAGGGTCGCCCGCTCGACCGGGTCGGGGGTCGCGGCCCGGTCCAGCAGGGCCAGGGCGCGTTCGATGTCGCCCAGGGCGCCGTCATAGTCCCCCTGCTCCAGC
>CALSBO010000135.1:0-3705 GCA_943373195.1 Brevundimonas vancanneytii | reverse complement strand
AGCGGAAGTGGGTGCGCAATCATTGAGACGGCGATGCACGATTCAGCCACCGCAGCACCCCCTCCGCCGCCGCCACGCCCGAGGCCATGGACGCCTGCAGCAGATAGCCTCCCGTCGGCGCCTCCCAGTCCAGCATCTCGCCCGCCGCGAACACGCCCGGCATCGCCTTCAGCATCAGCCCCTCGTCCAGCTGGTCCAGCCGCACCCCGCCCGCCGACGAGATGGCCCGCTCCAGCCCCTGCACCCCGGTCAGGGTCAGGCGCACCGCCTTGATCCGTTTCGCCAGCTTGTCGGCCCCCGTCGGCAGGTCTCCCGGAATCTCGCGCAACAGCCCGACGGCGACCGGCGACAGGCCGCCGACCTTCCTCAGCCAGTTGGTCGCGCTGTCCTTGCCGCGCGGCCTGGCCAGCCGCCCGGCCAGCGCCTCGACCGACAGATCGGGCCGCAGGTCGACAGTCAGGCTCGCTGTCCCGTCCCGCTCGACCGCCTCGCGCAGCCTCGCCGACAGGGCGTAGATCGCCCCGCCCTCGAGCCCGTAGCGGGTCACCATCGCCTCGCCGCGCACGCTGTGGTCTGCGTGCGTGAGGGCGACCGGTTTCAAGGGTTGACCGGCGAACCGGTCGGCGAACACCCCGGACCAGGCCACGTCGAAGCCGACGTTGGAAGGCCGGAACGGCTCGACCGCCACGCCCTCCAGCATCGCCGCCCAGGCCCCGTCCGAACCCAGCCGCGGCCAACTGGCCCCGCCCAGCGCCAGCACCACGGCGTCCGGCGTCTCGACCCGTTCGCCGTCCGGCGTGTGGAACAGCCAGGCCCCGTCCCGCCGGCCGATGAAACGCGACCGCGTCCGCACCTCGACCCCCAGTTCGGCCAGCCGACCCAGCCAGGCCCGCAGCAGGGGCGAGGCCTTCATCGCCCGCGGAAACACCCGCCCCGACGAGCCCGTGAACGTCGCCTGCCCCAGCCCCTCGGCCCAGCCGATCAGATGGGTCGGCGAAAACGCCTCCAGCCACGGCCCGACCGTCCCCGCCGCGGCGCCGTAGCGGCCCACGAACCCCTCCATCGGCTCCGAATGGGTCAGGTTCAGCCCGCCCCGTCCGGCCATCAGGAATTTGCGCGCGACCGACGGCATGGCCTCATGCACGACCACGGCAACGCCGGCCTTCGCCAGCCGCTCGGCCGCCGTCAGCCCGGCGGGTCCGGCCCCGATCACATGCACCGTTCTGGGTAAGTCGCTCATGGCCGATCCACTACCCTGTTCTGAGCTGACCGTCCCCGGCCCCCAACGAGGTTGTGCCTGAGTGCTAGTGCTAGCGAGCAAGGAGTGAGCAGGAAGAAGCACCGACGGTTCCGCACGCGGCTCACCCCTTGCTCACTAGCACTAGCACTCCCGGTGAAACCGGAAGGACGAGACGAAAAAACTGTCCGGGAACACCCGAAACCCGCATACGCTCATCCCCCATGAGCGTCGCCTTCACCCGCGAGGAAGATCTGGAGGCCACGGCCGCCGACCTTCCCGACCGTCCGATTTCCCCGCACCCGAATCTGGTCACCCCCTCGGGCCTGGCCGCGATCGAGGCCGCCCTGGCCTCGGCCCGCGCCGCCTGGTCGGCCGCCCAGGCGCACGGCTCCATCGAGGCTGACCGCACCGCCATGGCCCGCGCCACCCGCGACCTGCGCTACTGGTCCGCCCGCCGGGCCACGGCCCAGCGGGTCGAGACCGCGCCGGACGGCCGCGTCCGCTTCGGCGGCTCGGTGACCCTGTTGCGCGATGACCGCCGGGCCCAGACCTGGCGCATCACCGGCGAGGACGAGGCCGACCCGGCGAAGGGTTCGGTCAGCCATGTCTCGCCCCTGGCCGTCGCCCTGATGGGCAAGACGGTGGGCGACGAGGCGGTGGTGGCCGGTCAGGGCGTGGAGATCGTCGCCGTGGATTGATCGGCAACGGTTGCCCCGGCCCCCTGCTTGCCCCACCTTGGGGGTAACGACCGCGCTCAGGCAGCGCGACGCGCGGTAGCGCAACAAGAAAGAGAGCCGACCGATGGCCCGTAAGCCCAACTACAGTTTCGAGCGTCAGGAACGCGACCGCGCCGACGCCAAGAAGGCCGCCGAAAAGGCCGCCGCCAAGGCCGAGAAACGCGCCGCCGCCGCCGCCCGCAAGGAAGCCGGCCTGCCGCCGCTCGAGGACGAGTAGGCCCTCTCGAAGCCTCGCGCCCGACCGGACTGAAAAGCGCTCGCCCTTGTCATCACTGACTTGATGACAAGGCGTCACAATCTCGGCCGACGACCGATTTCCTAGAACCGCCGGACCATAATGACGCCGGCCAGAACCAGGGCGACGCCGGCCGCGCGGCCCCAGCTGATCGGGTGCCGCGGCTGCCCGAAGGCGCCGAAATGGTCGAGGATCAGACCGACCAGCAGCTGTCCGGCGACCATCAGGGTGATGGTCAGGGCGACGCCGAGGCGCGGCACGCCCCAGGCCGCGGCGACCACGAAGATCGCGCCGTACAGTCCGCCGATCCAGACATACCAGGGCAGGGCGCGGGCCGCCGAGACATCGGGCCGGGCCTGCAGGATCATGGCGACGATCCCCAGCGCCGCCGTGCCGATGGCGAAGGAGACGAAGGCGGCGTTCACCGGCGAGCCGACGGCCCCCATCAGCCTGGCGTTGGTCGGCGCCTGAAGGGCGGTCGCCCCGCCCGCGAGGACGACGGCGATCATGGTGAAGAGGGCGGGGTTCATGGGCCGTCGATATCACGCGGCGGCGCGGCGTGGCAGACCCAATGACGGATGCGGACGAGGCATCCCACGTACCCGAGGCGACCGTGTAACGTCCGGCGAGTCGATGCTACCGAGCAATGGTCCATGAGGCATTCAAGGCACGAAGGTCATCGGCCAGTGCGCCCGCCGACCGGTTGGTCCAGAACGAGCGGATGTTGATCGAGGCGAGCGGCTTGCCGGTATCTTCGTCTTCAAGTGCCGGCTGAAACGTCAAGCCAAACCGGGTAACCCTTATCGTCGTGTTTTCGGGCACACGGAACACCCGCCTCCGCCAAGGCAGGACGTATCGGCCACGCCCGTCAGAACGGATCACCAGCGTCGGTGGGCCGATCGACCGCCACAGACCGACGAGGCTGGCGGAGCCAAACAGGCCGTTGAAAAACAGGACCACGGCCCAAGTCAGCGCCTGATAGGGCCGATACTCCGAATCGCAAACCAAACACCGACGGTCGCCAGCGTTTTCCGTCTTCAGGCGCTCGAAAGCAGCTTCTGTCGCCACGCCTCCAAGCATCCATGGCGTGAAGAATGTAGTGATAAGGATGAATAGTACCACTGCCAAAAAGGTTCGGGGTTTCGATATCCTCAGTTCAACTCGTTCCATTCTTTAAACCAATGAACGTCACACGCAACGCCTTCCCGGAGTATCCGGGGGAATCTCGGCATTCGTCAGTAAGAGTCTGACTCAAAACGATCTCCTGGGTTTTCAAGATCTTGCCAATCTTCGAGTGAGCAGTCGGATATGGGCGATGAAGACCTAGACCAATCGCCTGCTGAGTGAGTTGAATCTGGGCGGAGGCCGGAAGGTTCATCACGAAGGGCACGAAGATTCACAAGGGACACGACGGGACCGGGGACGTGTCCAGGTCCGCGTGTTCTTCGGAGCGTCGTAGAATCGCGGCGTACGCCGCACTGATCCGACCGACG
>CALSBO010000134.1:0-3832 GCA_943373195.1 Brevundimonas vancanneytii | reverse complement strand
GGTTCGGTCCATCCGGTGCTGGCCGACGAACTCGGCGCCGCCGAATACCGGGTGCGGGTCGAGGGCGATCTGGTCGTTCAGGAGGCGGTCGGGGTCAATGACGGGCCGCAGGCGGGGGTCTGGGGCTGGTTGTGGCCGAACCTGGGGATCAACGTCTATCGCGACGGGGCCATGATCGAGCGGATGACTCCGGTCGGGCCGGGCCGGACGCGGCTCGACTATCTGTTCCTCAACGACGGCGGAGCGGGGGCGCTGGGCGAGACCCTGGCCGCCTCCGACCGGCTGACGGCCGAGGACGCCGCCATCTGCGAGGCGGTGCAGCGCAACCTGTCGGCCGGCGCCTATGACCGCGGCGTGCTCAGCCCCAATCACGAAGTCGCCCTGGCCTGGTTTCAGTCGCGGATCGCGGAGGTTCACCCATGAGCGACGTGATCCCCGACAAGCATAAGCTCGGTTGGGGTCTGGCGGCGCTGGTGGTGGCCGGCAACATGATCGGGTCCGGCGTCTATCTGCTGCCCGCCACCCTCGCCCCCGTCGGCTCGTCCAGCGTGGTCGGGTGGGCCGTCGCCGGACTGGGGGCGGTGACCCTGGCGCTGGTGTTCGCGTCGCTTGGGCGGTTGCAGCCCGACGCGGACGGCCTGTCGGGATTCGCGGAACGGGGGCTGGGACGGTTCTTCGGCTTCCAGACGGCGATGGCCTTCTGGACCGCCTGCCTCGTCGGCAATGTCGCCATCGCGGTCGCGGCCACGGGCTATCTCGGATTCTTCTTCCCGGTTCTGAAGCAGCCGGTTCCCGCCACCTTCTGCAATCTCGGCCTGATCTGGCTGACGACGGGAGCCTACATCCTGGGCGCCCGAACGGCGTCCCGGTTCGCCGCTCTCGCATTGGCCGTCGGGCTTGTTCCGATCGTCATCGCCGTGGCCGCCGGCGTCTCGGCCTTCGACAGCCAGACCTTCGCCGCCTCGTGGAGCCCGGCGGGACGCAGTTTGATGGATAGCGTTCCCGCCTCCCTGGCGGTCATATTCTGGGCCTTCCTGGGGGTCGAGAGCGCGGCGGTTCTGTCCACCCGGGTGCGAGATCCGGCCCGGGACGTCGGAAGGGCCTCCATCGCAGGCGTTCTGTTGGCCTCAGCCGTCTATGTGGCGGCCAGCGTCGCCGTGTTCGGCGTCATTCCGGCCGGAGCTCTCGCCCAATCGACCAGCCCGTACGCCGATCTGACGGCCCGTGTGTTCGGCGCCTCGGTCGGGGCGGCCGTCGCTGTCTGCGCCGTCGTCAAGGCGGTCGGCACCCTGGCCGGCTGGGTCATGCTGGGCGGCGAGACCGCCCGCGCGGCCGCCCGGCACGGCTATCTTCCGTCGGGATTCGGAGCGGGAGGCAGGACTCCCGTCGCCAACCCCTTGCTGGGCGGCGCGATCATGAGCGTCGTCGCCGTGTTGTCGGGTCAGCCCACCTTGGGCGGCCAGTTCGGCATGCTGGTGGGCGTCACCTCGGTGCTCAGCCTGGTGGTCTACGGCATTTGCTCCGCGTCCTTGTTCGGTCTGGCGGGCTGGACCCGGGCGCGGTTCGTGGCGGCCATGGGGCTGGTGTTCGCCTCGGCCGCGGTGGCCGCGGCGGCGCCGGGTTACATTCTGCCGACCGCATTGTTCCTGGCGTCGACCACCGCGATCTGGTGGATCACTCGCCTCGTGCACGCTCGACGAATGACATAACTGTGTTATGTTTTTTGATCGGGAGGGGTTGATGGGCGGTTCTGATCTGA
This sequence comes from Brevundimonas vancanneytii, assembly GCA_943373195.1. Lineage (GTDB taxonomy): Bacteria > Pseudomonadota > Alphaproteobacteria > Caulobacterales > Caulobacteraceae > Brevundimonas > Brevundimonas vancanneytii_B. The sequence continues at coordinate 2,073 of CALSBO010000134.1, read as the reverse complement.
CGTTTTTCGCCCTGCTGGCGCCGCTCGTGGCCGGTGTGTTGGTCGGCGGGTTCCGGCCGGACGGAATGGTCGCCTTCGTGAACAACGCCAGCGGTTGGTGGGAGCGGCGCTACCAGCACGCCAAGGCCACCCGAGGATGGATACGCGGCGGAGTCTGGCGCTGGCTGATCTGGGGCTTTCACAAGCTCGACGGCTGGACCGACGCCATCACCGACGACGCGGCGCGCGCGGGCACGCGGCTGACGATGTTTTTCTACGTCGGGGCGCTGTCGCTGTTTCTGGTGGCGTCGGCGATCTATATCGCTCTGGCCCTGCTGATGATCGTCGTCGGCTTCTGGATCCTGGGTAAGGTTCTCGAAGCGAACGACGGCGGGCGCTCATCCACCACCCGCGCCTTCACCTCAGCGTTGCGGGGCGGCCAGTCGCGTGACCGTCGCGACATGTGGGGCGACGACTACGTCGAGGTGCTGGACGATCACGGCCGCCGGGTCGGCACGTCCCGAACCAAGAAGGACATGTGGGGCGAAGAATACGTCGAACATCTGGACGAATCCGGCGCGCGCGTCGCCACCTCGAAGATCAAGAAGGACATGTGGGGCGACTCTTATGAGGAGCGGCGTTCGAACGATGGCGAGGTGGAGCAGACGTCTCGCGTGAAGAAGGACATGTGGGGCGACGAGTTCGTCGAGCACCGCGACTCGGATGGCTCGAAGGTCGGTGAGTCGCGCGATCGGCGCGATCTGTGGGGCGACCGCTACACCGAACACAAGCCAAAGGACTAGGGCGCACCCAGGGCCATTGACCCGGCGGCGGGCGACGCCTAACCACGCCGCCGTTTGCCCGCCGGGATTCGGTGATAGGGATCGCGCCATGACCAAGCTTCTCCCCGGCGTCACCGGCGTGCTCGCGTTGGCCGACGGAACCGTCCTCCAAGGTCTCGGCTGCGGCGCCGCCGGCTCGGCGCTCGGCGAGGTGGTCTTCAACACCGCCATGACCGGCTATCAGGAAATCCTGACCGACCCGTCCTACATGAGCCAGATCCTGGCCTTCACCTTTCCCCACGTCGGCAACACCGGGACCAATGTCGAGGACATCGAACAGATCGGCGGCGGCTCGGACCAGTCCGCGCGCGGCGCCATCTTCCGCGACGCTCCGACCGACCCCGCCAACTGGCGCAGCGAGAGCGATTTCGACGGCTGGATGAGGCGGCGCGGCGTGGTCGGCCTGGCCGGGGTGGACACCCGCGCCCTGACCGCCCGCATCCGAGACACGGGCGCCCCCCATGCGGTGATCGCCCACGATCCCGACGGCAAATTCGACCTGGAGGCTCTCGTCGCTCAAGCCAGGGCCTGGACGGGCCTGGTCGGCCTCGATCTGGCGAAGGACGCCTCGACCCTCCAGTCGTTCGACTGGGACGAGGGCCTGTGGGACTGGCCCGAGGGCCATCCGCGCGTGGACGCCTCGAACCGGTCCGTGGTGGTTGTCGACTATGGCGTGAAGCGCAACATCCTGCGGGCCCTGGCCTCGACCGGGGCGAAGATCACCGTGGTGCCCGCCGACACGACGGCCGAGGCCATACTGGCGCGCAAGCCCGATGGGGTGGTCCTGTCCAACGGGCCGGGCGATCCGGCGGCGACGGGCGTCCATGCCGTGCCGGAGATTCGCAAACTGATCGACAGCGGCACGCCCCTGTTCGGCATCTGCCTGGGCCACCAGATGCTGGCGCTGGCGTTGGGGGCCAGGACGGTCAAGATGGACCAGGGTCACCACGGGGCCAACCATCCGGTCAAGGATCTGACCACCGGCAAGGTCGAGATCGTGTCGATGAACCACGGCTTCACCGTCGATCGCGACAGCCTGCCCGAGGCGGTCACCGAGACTCATGTCAGCCTGTTCGACGGCACCAACTGCGGCATCGCCCTGACGGACCGTCCGGTGTTCAGCGTCCAGCACCATCCGGAGGCCTCGCCCGGGCCGACCGACAGCCTGTATCTGTTCCAGCGGTTCGCGGAGTCGATGAAGGGCTGATCCGTCTGGCGCGCCGCGCCCGACCTTGGCAGTATGCGGCGACAC
>CALSBO010000133.1:0-4195 GCA_943373195.1 Brevundimonas vancanneytii | reverse complement strand
TGCTTTTGGTCGGGACCCGGCTTCGCGGAAGGCATTATGGCCAGCGGTCATGCGTACCGCACCAACAGGTCGAACACATGGCCGCACCGACCAGCACAGCAGAACATCAGATCACCCTTGCCAACGGGGAGCCGTCCACACATGGCGCTCAGCAGGCTTCGGGAATTCGTAGTTGAGCGGCCTCTAGGACGTCTTTTCAGCTCTTCGGTGGCGCGTGAGATTCAAGAAGACGCGAAGGGGCTACGCCCAGCGCCTCGGCTAATCGGCCAAGCGCGCGCACAGAAGGATTCCGAGTGCCACGTTCGAGATCGCTCAAATAACTGCGCTTCATACCGGCTCTAAAAGCCAACTCTTCTTGCGACAGTTCTGCACGATCTCGAAGCGCTCGCACGTTCTTCCCGAAGAGGGCGACGACGTCCATGCGGACAGATGGCCCAAGCCTAGGTTCGGATGCCGCCCACCAATCGTGTCATTTTCAAACACGTGCAGTGCGATGAACCCACTAGCCTCTAGTTTTGAAGCAAGCGACTTGGATGCACGCCAAGAGCAACTGCGATGCGCCCGAGAGCGCGGACCGTGGGGTTTCGCGTGCCGCGTTCCAGATCGCTTAGGTAGCTCCGCTTTAGACCTGCGCGAAATGCCACCTCCTCCTGGGAGAGGCGGATCTCTGTTCTGATCGCTCGCACGTTTTTCCCAAGCTGGGCGACAACGTCCATCGCCACAGTAGGGTGAGATTACGCGATATGCGCTGTCCCCTAAACGTGTCATTTTTGATCTTTCAGGTGATTTGTCGATCCGTTGGAGAGTGCGCGGTCGTGTCGGAGGGCCTCGAGCAGATGGAGGGGGAGGGCCAGGCATCACTGTCCGAGCTCTACAAACGGTACGCCGCATGGTTCAGGGCTCGTCTGGTCCGGCGCTATGGCGCACAGGATGCGGAAGACCTTCTTCAAGAGACCTGGCTTCGTCTCACCCCATATCGGGAGGCCCGCGAGATACAGCACCCTCAGGCTCTTCTGATGCGCATCGCCACCAACCTAGCGGCGGATATGAGCGCTCGGCAGCTTCACCGTACGCGCCATGCCTCCGAAATCAGCCAGTCGCACGGCTGGGGGTATGAAATGCCCGCCCAGGCCGATGAACTGCTGGCGAAGCAGCTTGTGCTCGGCTTGCCTGTGCCCCTTCGCGATGTCTTTGTGCTATCCCGGTTCGGCGGTCTGACGAACAGCCAGATCGGCGAGCAGCTCGGGATTTCTCCCAAAACCGTTGAGTGGCGCATGACCAAGGCCCTGGCTCACTGCGCAGCCCAGCTTCGGCGCTAGAGATGGGGCGCACCATGACCAACCCGAAGGTCCGGGTTGAAACCGCGGACACCGAAGCGGCCGCATGGCACGCCCGTCTGGGCGCGCGCAACGTCAGCACCGGCGCGATCGAGGACTTCTTCACCTGGCGGGCGGTGCCGGCGAACGCGGAAGCGTATCGGCGCGTCGAGAAGATCTGGGCCGACACGGGCAAGGTGGCGGATGACCCTGAAATCGCCCGGGCGCTCGAGGCGGCGATGTCGCGCGATACCGGCGCGCCGCGGCCCGGCCGCGTGCCGCGCAGCCTCCTGGGCCTGGCCGCGGTCGGCGCGGCGGCGGCCTTGGCGATCGGCGCCTGGGCCTGGCAGCAGAGCAGGACCGTCTTCGCCACGGGCGTAGGCGAGCAGCGCCTGGTCCAGTTGGCGGACGGGTCGTCGGTTCGGCTGGATACGGCGTCGCGGATCAGGGTCCGCTTCGCTGACGATCGTCGCCTGGTGGATCTGGAGCGCGGCCAGGCGCTCTTCACCGTGGCGCACGATCGGGACCGTCCGTTCATCGTCGACGCGGGCGCGACACAGGTGACGGCGATCGGCACGGTGTTCGACGTGCGAAGGGATGGAGCGACGGTGCGCGTGACCCTGGTGGCGGGAGCGGTCGATGTGACGCCGGAAGGCGAGGGGAGGGCGGTGCGGCGGATGGCCGCCGGCCAGCAGACACGCGTGACCGCCGGAGCCCTCGTCACCGATGTGGTCGACGTTCAGGCGGAAACCGGCTGGACGGACGGACGGATCGTGTTCCGTGACACGCCGCTGCGCCAGGCCGTGTCGGAGGTGAACCGGTATTTAACCGCGAAGATCGAACTGGACGCCACGTCGCTCGACGCCGTCCCGGTCAACGGGGTCTTCAGGACCGGGGACCGCGACGCCTTCGTCTCGACGGCTTCGCAGGTGTTCGACCTGGAGGCTTCTCCGGGTCCGGACGGATCCGTCCGCCTGACGGCGCGAAAAAATAAATGAGAAACCACTCCGGGGTTACCCGGGGTCTGAACCGTCTCTCCTCTGAACGCCGCGTGGCGTCGAGGGGAGCCAAGATATGAGTCGTTTCAGCCTTCTGTCCGGCAGCGCGTTCGTCGCCTGCACCCTGGCCGTCAGTGGGACGGCCTGCGCCCAGGAGACGCGGGAGTTCGACATCCCGCCCGGATCGTTGCGGGATGGTCTGAACCTCTTCGCGACACAGTCCGATCAGCAGATTTTCTTCTCCGGCGAACTGGTCGCAGGTTTGCGAACCGAGGGGCTGCGCGGACGGTACGCGCCGGCCAGCGCGCTCGACCGGTTGCTGACGGGTTCGGGACTGACCTGGTCCGAGACCCGTCCCGGCGTCATCTTCCTGCGCCGTGCAAGCACGGCGGCCCAAGCCGCGGAGGCCGTGACCCAGCTGGATGAGGTCGTGGTCACGGGCACCCTCCTGAAGTCCTCGGGCGACCTGGCCTCGCCGGTTGTCGTTCTGGACCGGGAAGCCCTGGATCGGCGGGGGTTCGGCACGGTCGCGGAGGCGCTCGCCGACCTGCCCCAGAACTACGCCGGCTCGGCGACGCCGGTCGTGCAACTGGCTGGCTCCGACAGGGGCGGTTCGAATTCCGTCTATGCGACGGGTGTGAACCTGCGCGGCCTCGGCCCCGCATCGACACTGGTTCTGGTCAACGGCCGTCGGCTGGCCGGGACAGGGTTCCGCGGCGAGTTCGCGGACGTTTCCGCCTTGCCGTCGGCGGCGGTTGAGCGGGTCGATGTCCTGCTGGACGGGGCGTCGGCCCTCTATGGCGCCGACGCCGTCGCCGGCGTCGTCAATGTGATCATGCGCCGGTCGTTCGAAGGACAGGAGAGCCGTGTGCGGGTCGCCGCGGCGGAGGGCGGCGCTGAGGACGTCATGGCCTCGCATCTAGCGGGCCGGGCCTGGTCGTCCGGCTCCGCCTATCTGTCCTACGAATATCAGACGACCAACGCCCTGAACTCGCTGGACCGGCCCTATACCGCTGACGGCGACCTGCGCCCGTTCGGGGGGACGGACCACCGAAATCTGTTCAGCGCGCCGGGCAATATCGTGGCCTTCAGCCCGGCGGCTTCGGCCTATGTGTCGCAGTACGCCATCCGGCCGAACGCGAGCGGCACGGCGCAGGGACCGGGCGATTTCGCCGCGGGCGCGGCCAATCTTCAGTCGACGACGCTCGGCGCCGATCTCGTTCCGGCGATCGAACGCCACAGCGCCTATGGCCGCATACGGCAATCCCTTGGCGACCGGACCGATCTGTCGGCGGACCTCCGGTACAATCGACGGGCCTATGAGATCGCGGGGCCCGCGAGCGCCGGCGTCTTCACCGTGACACGGGCCAATCCGTACTTCGTGTCGCCGACGGGTGCGGCGTCCCATACCATCGGCTATTCCTTCCTCGCCGACTTGGGGGCGACACGCCAGACGGGCGTCTCCGAAAGCCTCGGCGTCACCGTCGGCGCCCGGTATGCGCTCGCTGCGGACTGGTCCCTGGAGGGCTATCTGGCGCTGGCGGAGGAGCGGGGCGAACTCGGCGTCTACAACCGGGTGAACAGTCGATTTCTGAACGAGGCTTTGGGAAACATCCCCGATGATCCGGCGACGCCGTTCCGGGCCGCTGTGGACGGCTATTTCAATCTGTTCGGAAACGGCGCCGCCAATTCGCGCACCCTCCTGGACTTCATCGGCAGCGGCTTTTCCGAAGCTAGTACAGGCTTCCACGATTGTCTGATTCATGATTCAGCATTGGGATGATACCCAAGGCTGCTTTGGTCCGGCTGACGCCGGAGGATCGTGTTGTTCTGGAGGCTCGGGTTCGGGCTCCGACGTCGGAGCAGCGCGACGTGCTTCGG
>CALSBO010000132.1:0-4273 GCA_943373195.1 Brevundimonas vancanneytii | reverse complement strand
CCCCCTCGCCGCGCACGCCGGCGTCGAGGGTCAGCCCCCTCCACCATGCTGCGCATGGTCCCCCTCCCCCAAGGGGGGAGGATTTGGCTCGCGCTTCCGTCAGACGGGCGTTAAACACCGGCCCCATGAAACTCTTTCTCGACACAGCCGACGTCGCCGTCATCAGGGACATGGTCCCCACCGGCATGGTGGACGGCGTCACCACCAATCCCTCGCTGATCGCCAAATCCGGTCGCAACATCGCCGAGGTCATCGCCGAAATCTGCGCCCTGGTCGAGGGGCCGATCTCGGCCGAGGCCGTGGCGACCGATTTCGAGACCATGGTCAAGGAAGGCGACAAGCTGGCCGCCATCGCCCCGAACGTGGTGGTCAAACTGCCCCTGACCTGGGACGGGCTGCGCGCCGCGCGGGCCTTCGCCGACAAGGGGGTCAGGACCAACGTGACCCTGTGCTTCTCGGCCGCCCAGGCCATGCTGGCGGCCAAGGCCGGCGCGACCTTCATCTCGCCCTTCGTGGGTCGGCTGGAGGACCACGGCGCCGACGGCATCGCCCTGCTGGAGGAGATCCGGGTGCTGTACGACGTGCACGGTTTCGAGACGCGGATCCTGGCCGCGTCCTTGCGCAATCCGGCCCATGTCAGCGCCGCCGCCGTGGCCGGAGCCGACGCCGCGACCATTCCGGCCGATGTTTTCAAGGCCCTGGTCAAGCACCCGTTAACCGACAAGGGGCTTGATGCCTTCCTGGCGGACTGGGGCAAGACGGGCCAGTCGATTTTGTAGAGTCACCTCGAGGAGAGGTCTTTGAGCGGCAAGCCTGACCCCTCTCCGAAGGTTTCGCCGGCCGAACCGCACTGGCCGGAGATGCGCGCCTGGCTGCAGGCCCATCCGCAGGTGCTGCTGGACGACCGGTCACTGCTGGAAGAAATCGGCCTCAAGCCCCACGGCCGCAATGTCGTGGAGTTCGGCCGCGCCGCCCTGACCAAACTCGAGGAAGCCGCCGAGCGCGAGGCCGACGCCCGCAAGCGCATAGAATCCATCGCCCGCGCCAATTTCGCCGCCCAGACCCAGACCCATGTCGCGGCCCTGGACCTGATGGAGGCGCGCAATCCCTCGGACCTGGCCCGGCGGCTGGACGCCGTGGCGCAAGGGCGGTTCGGTCTGGCCTGCGCCGCCATCGCCCTGGAGAAGCCCGGCGGCGTGCCGTTCGGCTGGCGCGGGCTGGAGGCCGGCGGGGTCGATTCCCTGCTGGGTGAGCACGGCCTGACCTGGCTGGGGCCGAATTTCGAGGGCCTGGGCCTGTTCGGCGCCAACGAGGCCGAGGTGAAGTCCGTGGCCCTGATCCGCATGGCCCCGCAGTTTCCGGGCGCCGGGACGCCCGCCCGCCACGCGATCTGCGCCTTCGGCTCGCCCGAGGAAGACGGCTTCGCCCCGAACATGGGCTGCGAACTGGTGGCCTTCATCGCCCGGGTGGTGGAACGGACAGCCGAGCGATGGCCGATTCTCAACTGACGGCCGACGAGGCCCTGTCGGCCTGGCTGGAGCATCTGGCCCATGAGCGACGGCTGGCGGCCAATACGCTGGAGGCCTATGGCCGGATCGGGCGGCTGTATCTGGGCTTTCTCGAGCGGCATCGGGGCGGGCCGCAGCGGCTGGCCGACCTTGGGGCCGTCACCGCCGCCGAGGTCCGCGCCCACCTGGCCGAGCGACGCAGCGGCGACCATCCGCTGGCGGCGCGGTCGATCAGCCAGACCCTGTCGGCCATCCGCGCCTTCCACGGCTTCCTCGACCGGCGCTGCGCCACGCCCGCGCCCCAACTGGCCCTGGTGCGCGGCCCGCGGATCAAGCCCGGCCTGCCCCGCCCGGTCAGCGAGGGCCAGGCGCGCGGCCTGTTGCAGGAGGCCGACGCCGATCCCGACGCTCAGCCTTGGGAGGCCGCCCGCGACCGCGCCGTCCTGACCCTGCTCTACGGCTGCGGCCTGCGGATCTCCGAGGCCCTGTCTCTGACACGCGCCGACGCGCCGCTGCCGGAGACGCTGCGTATCACCGGCAAGGGCGGCAAGACACGGCTGGCCCCGATCCTGCCCGCCGTGAGAGCGGCCGTGGACGCCTGGCTGACCCTGTCGCCCTTTCCGCAGGCGCCCGGCGACGCCCTTTTCCGCGCCCGTCGCGGCGGGCCGCTGACGCCCCGCCAGGTCCAGGCCATGGTGCAGCGGCTGCGCGGCCGGCTGGGCCTGCCGGCCTCGGCCACGCCGCACGCCCTGCGCCACAGCTTCGCCACCCACCTGCTCGGGGCCGGGGCCGACCTGCGCTCGATCCAGGAGCTGCTGGGCCACGCCAGCCTGTCGACGACCCAGAAATACACCGCCGTGGACGCCCGGCGCCTGCTCGAGGCCTATGCTGCGGCGCATCCCCGTGGCTGAGGCGCCACAGACTGTTCAGGTCCCGTGAACGCGGTACAGTGACGCTGGGAAACCGTGGAAGGCGGCGCTGAGCGTGATTGATTTTCAGGGCCTTGACCGCCGCGGCCTCGTCGCCGCCCTGACCGCGGCCCTCGGCGTCGGGCCGGGAGTTGTCATGGCCGCCACGCCCGCATCGGGCCAGGAACCGATCCAGGACCTTGAACCCGAGACCGATGAGCAGCCGATCCAGCTGCTGTCCAATCTGTTCACCCGGGTCGGGGCGGCGGTCTTTATCAACGGGCGCGGACCCTTCACCTTCGTCATCGACACCGGCGCGGGCAACACCTCGATCGCCGATACCCTGGCCGACCGGCTCGAACTGCCGGCGCTGCAGAACGTGCTGGTGCACGGCATCACCGAGGCGCGCGTCACCCGCAGCGTGGCCGTGAACCGGCTGCAGCTGAGCGGTCTGGGGTTCCGCAACCTGACCTGTCCGGTCTTTCCCCGTGAACAACTGGGCGCCGACGGTCTGATCGGCCTGGATGTGCTGGGCCGGTTCCGGCTGCGGTTCGATGTCGCGCGGCGGTCGGCCAGCCTGACGATCCGCGGCGTCAGCATCGTCATGGGCGGCGACGTCCAGACCGGCTCGCGCATCCGCCGGGAGGGACTGCGGGCCGTGACCGGCCGCTTCGGACAGATGATGCTGACCCAGGTGTCGGTGGACGGCCAGCCGACGATCGCCTTCATCGACAGCGGGGCCCAGTATTCGATCGGCAATCTGGCGCTGCGGCGGGCGGTGGCGGCGCGGCGCCGGGACGGCGGCCGGCTGGCGCGGGCCGTGCCCATCTACGGCGTCACCGGCCAGAGTCTGAGCGCCGATCTGGTGCGCGTCGACGATCTGAGACTGGGCGCCAACCGGCTGGGGTCCACCCCCATGCTGTTCGCCGACCTGCACTGTTTCCAGACCCTGGGCCTGAGCGAGCGGCCGGCCCTGCTGATCGGCGCCGACCTTCTGGGCCGGTTCCGCGAGGTGACGCTGGACTTCCCCGCCGACACGGTGACCTTCACCGGCCTGCGCCGCCAGACGACCCGGACGCTGGAGTCGCCGGGAAGTTAGGCCTGCATCGTCCAGCCTTCCACCCCCATGGCCGCCTGTTTGACGGCTTCGGAGCGGGTCGGGTGGGCATGGCAGACGCGGGCGATGTCTTCGGACGCGCCGCCGAAGGCCATGGCGACGCAAGCCTCGTGGATCATCTCGCCGGCCTGAGGCCCGAGGATGTGGACGCCGAGAATGCGGTCGGTCTTGGCGTCGGCCAGCATCTTCACGAAGCCGTCGGTCTCATGGTTGATCTTGGCGCGGCTGTTGGCGCTGAAGGGGAATTTTCCGGCCTTGTAGGCGACGCCGTCGGCCTTCAGCTGGTCCTCGGTCTTGCCGACCCAGGCGACCTCGGGCGCGGTGTAGACGACGCTGGGCACCAGGTCGTAGTCGACATGGCCGGCCTTGCCCGCGATCAGCTCGATGACCGCGACCGCGTCCTCCTCGGCCTTGTGCGCCAGCATGGGGCCGTGGGTGACGTCGCCGATGACCCAGACGCCCTCGGCGACCTTGAAATGGTCGTGGCCGACGAAGCCGCGCTTGTCCGGGGCCACACCCACCGTCTCCAGCCCCAGACCTTCGGTGTAGGGGCGGCGACCGATGGCGACCAGAACGACATCGCCCTGCAGCGTCTCGGCGGTTCCGCCCGCAGCCGGTTCGACGGTCAATTCGACGCCGTCCTTCGACGACTTCGCCGCCGTGACCCTGGAGCCGAGTTTGAAGCTCATCCCCTGTTTGGTCAGGCTGCGCTGGAAGGCCTTGGCCAGGTCGGCGTCCAT
>CALSBO010000131.1:0-4456 GCA_943373195.1 Brevundimonas vancanneytii | reverse complement strand
GGTTGTTCTCGGTCACCACACGCTGGACGGCGGGCGACAGGTGCGGGGCGTCCGACGCGGCCGGGGCCGGAGCGGCGGGCGCGGCGGCCGGACCAGCGGCCGGAACGTCGCCCGAGGCGGCGATGCTGCCGATCTGCTGACCGGGGGTGACGGTCGAGCCGGCCTCGGCGGCGATGGTCAGGACGCCGGCGGCGGGCGCCGACACCTCGACCGCGACCTTGTCGGTCTCGATCTCGACCAGCATCTCATCCTTGGCGACCGTGTCGCCGGACTTCTTCAGCCAGGTCCCCATCGAGCCCTCGGCGACGCTCTCGCCCATGGTCGGGGCCATGATGGCGACGGAACCGCCCGAAGCGGCGGCGGGCGCGGGCTCGGCGGTCGGAGCGGGTTCGGCGGCGGGCGCCGGCGCGGCCTCGGCCTTCGGCGCTTCAGCCTTGGGAGCCTCGGCGGCGGGCGTGGCGGATGCGCTCTCGCTGACCACGCCCAGCACGGCGCCGGGGACGACGGTGGCGCCGTCAGCGGCCCGGATCTCGGACAGGACGCCGTCGGACGGCGAAACGACCTCGAGCGAGACCTTGTCCGTCTCGAGCTCGACCAGGACCTCGTCCTTCTTCACGGCGTCGCCCGCCTGCTTCGTCCACTTGCCGATCGTGGCTTCGGTGACGGATTCGCCGAGGGCGGGGGTCAGGATGTCGGCCATGGAGAGGGCTCTTTCAGGTTCGTTCGTTTGTCATCCCGGAAACGGCGCAGCCGTTATCCGGGACGGGTCAGGCGAAGGCGTCGGTCAGGAAGGCGTCGAGTTCTTTCAGGTGCCGGGTTTGCAGGCCCGCGGCGGTCGAGGCGGAGGCCGGGCGGCCGACGTAGCGGGCGCGCTTCGACTTCACCGACAGCTTCTCCAGCGTCAGCTCCAGCCACGGATCGACGAAGGTCCAGCCGCCCATGTTCTTGGGCTCTTCCTGGCACCAGACCAGTTCGGCGTTGGGGAAACGCCCCAGTTCGGTCAGCAGCGACTTCATCGGCCACGGATAGAACTGCTCGAGCCGCATCAGATAGACGTCGTCGATCTGGTCGCGCTCGCGCCGCTCCAGCAGGTCGTAATAGACCTTGCCCGAGCACAGGACGAGGCGGCGGATGTCCGTGTCCGCCTTGATCGTGATGCCGGCGACCTCGGGCCGACGCTGGGCGTCGTCGTGCAGCACGCGGTGGAACGAGCTGCCCTCGGCCAGGTCGGCGATGGTCGAGACCGCCTTCTTGTGCCGCAGCAGGCTCTTGGGCGTCATGATGATCAGCGGCTTGCGGAACGGCCGGTGCATCTGGCGGCGCAGGATGTGGAAATAGTTGGCCGGCGTCGAGCAGTTGGCGACCTGCATATTGTCCTCGGCGCAGGCCTGCAGGAAGCGCTCAAGACGGGCCGAGGAGTGCTCCGGACCCTGACCCTCGTAGCCGTGGGGCAGCAGCATGGTCAGGCCGCACATGCGCAGCCATTTGCGCTCACCGGACGAGATGAACTGGTCGATCACCACCTGGGCACCGTTCACGAAATCGCCGAACTGCGCCTCCCACATCACCAGGGTGTTGGGGTCGGTCAGGGCGTAGCCGTATTCGAAGCCCAGCACCGCCTCTTCCGACAGGGCCGAATCGATCACCTCGAACTCGGCCTGGCCGTCGCGGATGTTGTTCAGCGGGACGTAGCGGGCCTCGGTGGTCTGGTCGACGATGCCCGAGTGGCGCTGGGAGAAGGTGCCGCGCACGGAATCCTGACCCGACAGCCGGACCGGAAAGCCCTCGTCCAGCAGCGAGCCGAACGCCAGGCTCTCGGCCGTGGCCCAGTCGATGTTCTGGCCGCTGGTGATCATCTCGCGCCGGCCGTCGATGACCCGCTTCAGCGTCTTGTGGACGTCGACCGCGTTCGGAATGGTCGTCAGCTTGTGGCCGAGGTCCGCCAGTTTGGCGGCCGGGACCGAGGTCTCGCCGCGGCGCTCCTCGCCGTCGGGCTGGCCGATGCCCTGCCACTGGCCGTCCATCCAGTCCGCCTTGTGCGCCTCGAAGGTCTTGCCGGCCTCGAATTCGGCGTCGAGGAAGGCGTCGAACCGGGCCACCTCGGCGTCGACCGCGGCCTGGTCGATCACCTCCTCGGCGATCAGCCGCTCGGCGTAGATTTCGCGCGTCGATTTCAGGGCGCGGATCTTCGAATACATCAGCGGCTGGGTGAAGGTCGGATCGTCGCCTTCGTTGTGGCCGAAGCGGCGGTAGCAGAACATGTCCACCACCACGTCCTTGTGGAATTTCTGGCGGAACTCGGTGGCCACCTTGGCGGCGAAGACGACGGCTTCCGGATCGTCGCCGTTGACGTGGAAGATCGGCGCCTGGACCATCAGGGCCACGTCCGACGGATAGGGCGAACTGCGCGAATTGCGCGGGCTGGTCGTGAAGCCGATCTGGTTGTTGACGACGAAATGCATCGTCCCGCCGGTGCGGTAGCCCTTCAGCCCCATCAGGGCGAAACATTCGGCGACCACGCCCTGGCCCGCGAAGGCGGCGTCGCCGTGGATCAGCAGGGGCATGACCTTGGAGCGGTCCAGAACGCGCTGCTCCTCCGGCCGTCCGGCATTGGCCTCGCGGATGTCGAACGCCTGTTTCGCCCGCGCCTTGCCCAGCACCACCGGATTGACGATCTCCAGGTGCGACGGGTTGGCGGTCAGGGACAGGTGGACATTGTTGCCGTCGAAGGCCCGGTCCGAACTGGCGCCCATGTGATATTTGACGTCGCCCGAGCCCTCGATGTCCGAGGGCACGGTCGAGCCGCCCTGGAACTCGTGGAAGATGGCGCGATAGGGCTTGCCCATCACCGCCGCCAGGGTGTTCAGCCGCCCGCGGTGGGCCATGCCGAAGACCACTTCGTCGACGCCCAAGGCGCCGCCGCGCTTGATGATCTGCTCCAGCGCCGGGACCATGGCCTCGCCGCCGTCCAGGCCGAACCGCTTGGTGCCGGGAAAGCGTTTGTGCAGGAAGCGCTCGAAGCCTTCGGCCTCGATCAGCTTGTTCAGGATGGCCAGCTTGCCCTCGCGGGTGAAGCCGTTCTGGGCGAATTTGTCCGCCCCCTCGAACCGCGCCTGCAGCCAGGATTTCTCCTCGGGCTCGGCGATGTGCATGAACTGGATGCCCAGTGTGCCGCAGTAGGTCCGCTTGAGCAGGGCCAGCACCTGACGGATCGACCCGACCTGGAAGCCCAGCACCCCGTCCAGGAAGATCGGGCGGTCCAGGTCGGCCTCGGCGAAGCCGTAGAACTCCGGCGTCAGTTCCGGGTTGCTGGTCGGCAGTTCGATGCCGAGCGGGTCGAGATTGGCCTGCAGATGGCCGCGCACGCGGTAGCTGCGGATCAGCATCAGGGCCCGGATCGAATCGTGGGCGGCGGCGCGCACGGTCTCGGCCGAGACGGCGGCCATCGAACCGGGCGCGGCCTCGGCCGCGGCCGCAGGGGCCGCGGGGGCCGGCTTCTTCGGATCAGGCTTCGGAGCCGGCCAGCGGCCGTCGAACACGGCGGCGGCCTCGGTCGGCTCGCTGACGGCCGAACGGCCCCAGGATCCGGCCGCGCCCGCGGCCTTCACACTGTCGGCGTTGTCGCGCAGCTGGTCGAAGAAGGCGCGCCACTCGTCCGAAACCGACGCCGGATCGGCCGCCCATCTGCCGTGCAGATCCTCGATGAACGAGGCGTTGGAGCCATACAGGAAGCTGGTCTCGGCAAAGACCTGGTTCAGCCGACCGGCATCGTCCGCCATTGTTCTCGTCACGTCCCTTGGGCGGCGCACGCACGCCCGCGCGCGACCGGCGCCGCTGATATAGGCCGTGTTTCCTTATGGGTCATGACCGAATGGGGGCGAAAAGGCCGAAATTCGGCGAAATTCCGAGATTTTTGTCCCGCTGCCGGGACATGATTTTGACCGCCCGGCCTCGCAACCAACCGGTCTCCTCCCTGTCGCGAAGCGATGGGGAGGTGGCACGGCGCGGCTTCGCGCCGTGACGGAGGGATTTGCTTGCCGTCGCTTCGAACGCCTGTCGGCAGCCCCTCCACCACTTCGTGGTCCCCCTCCCCATCGCTTCGCGACAGGGAGGAGACAGCCTCAGCCCTTCAGCACTTCCACCAGGGTCGCCCCCAGTCGCGCCGGCGACGGCGAAACGGTGATGCCGGCGGCCTGCATGGCCGCGATCTTGGATTCCGCATCGCCCTTGCCGCCCGAGACGACGGCGCCGGCGTGGCCCATGGTGCGGCCCTTGGGCGCGGTGAGGCCGGCGATGAAGCCGACCATCGGCTTGGAGCGGCCCTTCTTCGCCTCGTCGATCAGGAACTGGGCCGCGTCTTCCTCGGCGCCGCCGCCGATCTCGCCGATCATGACGATCGACTGCGTCGCGGGGTCGGCGAGGAACAGCTCCAGTACGTCGATGAACTCCGTGCCCT
>CALSBO010000130.1:0-4627 GCA_943373195.1 Brevundimonas vancanneytii | reverse complement strand
GACCGGGCCTTCTACACCCTGGCGGCCAATATCGAGAACCTGACCTTCACCGGAACCGGCGCCTTCCAGGGCACGGGCAACGCCCTGGCCAATGTCATCACCGGCGGGGCGGGCGGCGACACCCTGATCGGCGGACAGGGCGACGACACGCTGCACGGCGGCGGCGGCCTCGACTATGTCGTCCTGTCCGGCGTGCTGGCCGACTACACCGTCACCGATCTGGGCGGCGGCGGCTACCGGATCGTCGACGCGGTCGGCGGGCGCGACGGCACGGATGTGACCACGGGCGTCGAGCGGGTGCGTTTCGCCACCGGCCCGACCGTCGCCCTCGCCAGCCTGGCCGGCGGCGGCGCGCCGCTCCAGCCGGTCGACAAGACGGACGACGCCCCCCAGGTCCTGCCGGGCCTTTCGGACGACGACTTCGTCCTGGCCAAGCACGGCGACGCGCCCGAGGTCCTGCCCGGCGCCGAGGACGACGCCTCGGCCCTGTTCGACCTGTTCGAGGCCGAACGCGGCCCGCTGACCGGCCGGTGGATGCTGTCGCTCGACCCGGAACAAACCGCCGGCCCCGCGCCCGACGACTTGGCGGGGGTCTGGAGCCTTGTCGGCTGGGGCCGGGACGACTGGAGCGCCTGACGGCGCGGACCGGAACCGGAACACGGCGGGCCGTCAGAGGCTCTCGATCCACCGCCGGAAACCGTCGCTCCGCGCGTCGGGCTCCGCCGCCGCGGCGCGCCGGGCCTCCAGCGGCGCGACGCCGAAACGGGCGCGGAAGTCGCGGCTGAAGCTGGCGATGCTCTGGAAGCCGAGGTCGCGCGCGATCGCCGAGACCCGCGTCTGGCCGTTCGCGGCGCGCCGGAGCTCCTGATAGGCGCGATTCAGCCGGCGCGTGCGCATATAGGCGTTGACCCCGCCCAGCGGCTCGAACAGCCGGTACAGGGTCGCGCGCGACAGGCCGAAATGGGCGCAGATCGCCGCCGCCCCCAGGTTGGGATCGCCCAGACGCGCCTCGATGAAGCCCTGGATCAGGGCGCGGTTGACCACGGCGCCGGAAGCGCGGCCGGTGTCGCGGCCCAGGGCCGACGGCCCGAAGCAGGAGGCGACCAGGGCGGCGGCGCCCTGCCCCATGGCCTCGGCCTCGGTCAGGTCCAGATGGTCGGCGCGATCGGCCAGGGTCCGCATGAACCCGGACAGGATGATCCCCGGACTGCTGCCCAGCGCCAGCACCAGTCCATGCAGATCGGCGGGGGCGGAGACCAGCGGCTCCAGCGCCGTGCGTGGCACCACCAGGCTCAGATTGGCGAAACCGGCCGCCTCGGTCTCGAGCGGCCGGGTCATGTCCAGGATGCGCACCGATCCGACCGGCCAGTCGCCCTCGGGCGCGCCGGACTTGACCGTGCTGCGGCCACGGGTCAGCAACTGGACGACATAGTGATCCAGACCACTGCCCGCGATCTTGGCCTTCGAGCGGACGAAGCGGTTGCCCGTCGACCAGAACTCGCCCAGCACCACCGGACCCAGATTCCACGACCGCATGCCGCAGTCGAAGGCGGCGGGGTCCACCCCCTCCAGATCGAAGACGGTCGAGACCGCCTGACGCCAGGCCTCCAGCCGGGCGGGCGCGTCCAGCTCGGCGCCGACGGTCAGGGTCGGCGCGACAGACTCGGTCGCCAGGGCTGAAGAGGTGTCGCGCACGTCGCGGGCGTCCTGAATTATTCCGATCGTCTCAAAGGCTTATCCGTCCGTCTCACACCGCGCCGGCGCGATTGACGGACGCACGGACCATATATCAACGCTGGCTTCATCGTAACCGCAAGTCGCGTCAGCGGAGAGTTTCGTCATGCCTATCGCCGTCGACGATCTGGTCATCACCAACGAGAGCGCCACCCTGAACGGCGACGTCTTCGCCGCCAACGGCGGCGCGGCCGACAGCGATCCGGACAATCCGCTGGTTGTCAGCCACGTCAACGGCGTGGCGGCCGCGGTGGGCAGCCAGATCACCCTGGCCTCCGGCGCCTTGCTGACGCTGAACGCGGACGGCACCTTCGCCTACGACCCCAACGGCGCCTTCGACGCCCTGTCGGGACAGGCGGCGGGGGGCGGCAACCGGCTGCGGGACGACACCTTCACCTACACCCTGCTGAACGGCAATACGGCCACGGTCATCGTCCGGGTGCTGGGCGAGGATTCGGACGGCGACCTGCTGATCGGAAACGGGGGCGACGACACCCTGGACGGCGGCGCCGGCCGCGACCGGCTGAGCTTTCTGACCGCCCCGGCCGCGGTCACGGTGGACCTGAACATCGCCGGGATGCAGGACACGGGCGGGGCGGGCCAATCCGCGATCGTCAACATCGAGGACCTGACCGGCTCGCTGTTCGACGACGTGCTGACGGGTCTGGACGGGTTCGGCAGCAGCCTGATCGGCCTGGACGGAAACGACACCCTGAACGGCGGGACCGGCGACAACACGCTGGAAGGCGGGGCCGGTGACGACACGCTGAACGGCGAGGCGGGCGTGGACGTGGCCGCCTATACGGCCGCCGGGGCGGGCGTGACCGTCGATCTGGCCGTCGCGGGCGCCCAGAACACCGGCGGGGCCGGGACCGACACCCTGACCGGCATCGAGGGCCTGACCGGCTCGGCCTTCGGCGACACCCTGTCGGGCGACGGCGGCGCGAACACGCTGAACGGCGGCGACGGCGACGACACCCTGATCGGGCGGCTGGGCGACGACACGCTGATCGGGGGCGCGGGCATCGACACGGCGGACTATTCGGCGGTCGGCGACGTGGTGATCCAGGTGGACCTCAGCCTCGGCGCCGTGGCCCAGAACACGGGCGACGGGATGGACACCCTGAGCGGCGTCGAGAATGTGATCGGATCGATCTCGGGCGACTATCTGACCGGCGACGGCGCGGCCAACGTCCTGAGCGGCGGCAACGGCGAGGATGTGCTCAGGGGCAACGGCGGGAACGACACCTTGAACGGCGGCGTGGAGTTCGACGTCCTGTTCGGGGACGCGGGCGACGACATCCTGAACGGCGACGACGGCGACGACCGCCTCTTCGACGACGCCGGCGACGACATTCTGAACGGCGGCGACGGCATCGACATCGCCTACTATTGGGGGGCGACCGCCGGCGTCGCGGTCGATCTGGCGCTGTCGGGGGCGCAGAACACCGGCGGGGCGGGCCTCGACACCCTGAACAGCATCGAATGGGCGCAGGGGTCGGACTTCAACGACGTGCTGAGCGGGCTGGATGGCGAGGGCGGCAAACTGTACGGACGGGCCGGCGACGACGTCCTCAACGGCCGGGGCGGAGACGACGAACTCTACGGGGACGAAGGCAACGACGTTCTCAACGGCGGCGAAGGCGACGACCTGCTGGGCGCCGACGAAGGCAATGACGCGCTGAACGGCGGCGCGGGCGTCGACACGGTCGATTACGAGGGCGTCTCGGGCGCGGTCTTCGCGCGCCTGGGCGGCGGCACCAGCACCGACGGCGAGGGCGGAACCGACACCCTGACCGGGATCGAGAACGTGATCGGGTCGGACCAGGACGACGTCGTGATCGGCTCCTCGGCGGTCAACAATATCCGCGGCGGGTCGGGCCGCGACGTCCTGGTCGGCCTGGGCGGAAACGACATTCTGGACGGCGGCGGCGGCGACGCCAACACCCTGATCGGCGGCGCGGGCGACGACACCTATGTCTCCCAGGCCGCCGACACCATCGTCGAACTGGCCGGCGAGGGCACGGACACCGTCGAGACCGAACAGGCCGCTCACACCCTGCGGGCCAACGTCGAGAACCTGACCTACACCGGCGACACGGCCTTCGTCGGCGTCGGCAACGACCAGGCCAATGTCATCACCGGCGGCGAGGAGTCCGACGTGCTGTCGGGCATGGCCGGAAACGACAGCCTGCGCGGCGGGGCGGGCGCGCCCAACACCCTGATCGGCGGGACAGGCGACGACACCTATTTCGTCAACAGCCAGGACACGATCGTCGAACGGGCCGATGAGGGCACGGACCGCGTCGTCACCGAACTGGCCAACTACACCCTGGCCGCCCATGTCGAGAACCTGTCGTTCGCGGGCGAGGCCGGCTTCGTCGGGCGCGGCAACACGCTGGGCAACGACATCACCGGCGGCGCCCAGCGCGACACCCTGCTGGGTCTGGCGGGCAACGACACCCTGCGCGGCGGAACGGGGGCGGCCAACGTCCTGATGGGCGGAACCGGCGACGATACCTATGTCGTCGCGGCGGTCGGCGACACCGTTCTGGAATACGCCGGCGAGGGGACCGACACGGTCCAGACGGCGCTGGCGTCGCACACCCTGCGGGCCGAGGTCGAGAACCTGACCTACACCGGCGCTTCGGCCTTCGTCGGCGTCGGCAACGCGGCCGACAATGTCATCACGGGTGGAATCGCGGCGGACCAGCTATCCGGCGGCGGCGGCGCCGACACCCTCGTCGGCGGGTCCGGCGCGGCCAACACCTTGATCGGCGGCCTGGGCGACGACCTCTATGTGGTCACGGCCAGCGACACGATCGTCGAACTGTCGGGCCAGGGCACGGACACGGTCCAGACCGACCGGGCCTTCTACACCCTGGCGGCCAAT
>CALSBO010000129.1:0-5060 GCA_943373195.1 Brevundimonas vancanneytii | reverse complement strand
ACCCCGACGTGCGCCGGATGCTGGCGGTGATGAAGGCCAGGATCGCCGCCGCGCGCGCCATCTGCCTGTCCACCGGCGTCGCCGCCGACCTCGCGCGTCACGCCGCGACCGAGGAAGACCGCCGCCGCTGGAAGGGCCGCGAGGACCTGTTCACCCCCATCGCCAAGGCCTGGTCGACGGATGTGGGCTGCGACGTCGCCTCCATGGGGGTGCAGATCCACGGCGGCATGGGCTTCATCGAGGAGACCGGCGCGGCCCAATACTATCGCGACGCCCGCATCACCCCGATCTATGAGGGCACCAACGGCATCCAGGCCATGGACCTGGTCGGCCGCAAGCTGTCGCAGGACGGCGGCCAGTCGGCGCGCGACCTGATCGCCGACATGCAGGCGACGCTGGCGGTGTTGCCCCGGCTGTATTCCGGCAAGCCGGTCGAGGCTTTCGCCGAGGGGGTCGCCGCCGTCGACGAGGCCACCGACTGGCTGCTGGAGCGCAAGGGCGCCGCGGACCGCGCCGCCGACGTGTTGGCCGCCGCCGACGCCTATCTGAAACTGGTCGGAGACGTGGTCGGCGGCTGGATGCTGGCGCTCGGCGCGTTGTACGCCCGCGACCAGCTGGACGGCGGCCAGGGCGATCCGACCTGGCTGGAGGGCAAGATCACCCTGTACGAGGTCTATGCCGCCAATGTGCTGGGCGGGACCGCGAGCCGGATGGCGGCGGTGCGCCAGGGCGGGGCCTTGCTGGAGCGGATGAGCGCGGACGTGCTGGCGGGCTGAGGCCCGGTCAGATGTGGATCACCCGCCCGTAGGCGTCCAGCGCGGCCTCGTGCATGGCCTCGGACATGGTCGGGTGCGGGTAGACGACGCCGTGGATGTCTTCCTCGGTAGCCTCCATCGTGATGGCCGCGACATAGCCCTGGATCATCTCGGTGACCTCGGCGCCGATCATGTGGGCGCCGATCAGGGCGCCGGTCTTCGCATCGAAGATCGTCTTGACGAAGCCGTCGGTGTCGCCCGAGGCGATGGCCTTGCCGTTCACCTTGAAGGGGAAGCGGCCGATCTTGACCTCCAGCTTCGCCTCGCGCGCGCCCTGTTCGGTGATCCCGACCGAGGCGACCTGGGGCTGGGCGTAGGTGCAGCCGGCGATGGGAGAGTTGACGTTCGGCGTCTTGAAGCCGGCGATGTGTTCGGCGGCGTGGATGCCTTCGTGGCTGGCCTTGTGCGCCAGCCAGGGCGCGCCGGCGCAGTCGCCGATGGCGTAGAGCCCCTTCACATTGGTCCGGCAGTGGCCGTCGATGGTGATATGGCCGCGGTCCATGGCGACGCCCAGCGCCTCCAGGCCGATGCCGTCGGTGTTGGCGGTGATGCCGACCGCGGAGATGCAGACCTCGGCCTCCAGAACCTCGGCCTTCGTCACCCCCGGACCGGGGCCGGGGGCGCCGGCCTCGATGGCCACCTGCACGCCCTTGCCGCCCTTCGAGACCTTGGTGACCTTGCAGCCTGTGCGGAATTTCATGCCGCGCTTCTCGAACGACTTCTGGGCGGCCTTCGACACCTCCTCGTCCTCGACCGGCATGATGCGGTCGACCATCTCGACCACCATGACCTCGGCCCCGAGGGCGCGGTAGAAGCTGCCGAACTCGATGCCGATGGCGCCCGAGCCGATGACGACGATCGAGGCGGGCATGGATTTCGGGGCCATGGCCTCGCGATAGGCCCAGATGCGGTCGCCGTCGGCCTCGAGCCCGATCTGCGGAATGGCCTTGGCGCGGGCGCCGACGGCCAGCATGACCGCCCTGGCCTCGACCGTGCGCGAACCGCCGGCCTTCAGGGCGATGACGACTTTCGGCGCGGCCGCGCCCTTCTCCAGTTTCGCCGAGCCCTCGATGACCTCGATCTTGTTCTTCTTCATCAGATAGCCGACGCCGGCGTTCAGCTGTTTGGCCACGCCGCGCGAACGGGCGATGATGGCGGCGAAGTCGAAGCCGACCTTTTCGGCCGACAGGCCGTAGTCCTTAAGGTGCGACAGGCTCTCGTATTTCTCGCCCGACTTGAGCAGGGCCTTGGTCGGGATACAGCCCCAGTTCAGGCAGACGCCGCCCAGGTTCTCGCGCTCGACGATGGCGACCTTCTGGCCCAACTGGCTGGCGCGGATGGCGGCCACATAGCCGCCCGGGCCCGAACCGATGACGATGAGGTCGAATTCCATTTCTTCACTCCGTCACCCTCGGGCTTGTCCCGAGGGTCCATGGCGGTCGTCACTCGAACGGCGCCGATATAGTCTCGCTGCCTGCTTCATCGACCGCGCGCCGGAACGATGGATCCTCGGGACGAGCCCGAGGATGACGAGCGAGTGGGTTAGGCCAGCATGGTCACGGGGTCTTCGATCATCGCCTTGAAGACCTGCAGGAATTTGGCGCCGATGGCGCCGTCGACCACGCGGTGGTCGCAGGTCAGGGTCACGGTCATCACCGTCGCCACCGCCAGCTGGCCGTTCTTCACCACGGGACGCTGTTCGCCGGCGCCGACGCTCATGATCGCGCCCTGGGGCTCGTTGATGATCGAGGCGAAGGCCTTGATGCCGAACATGCCGAGGTTGGAGACCGAGAAGGTGCCGCCCTGGAACTCCTCGGGCTTCAGCTTGCGGTCGCGGGCGCGTTTGGCCAGGTCCTTGGACTCGGTCGCGATCCGCGACAAGGATTTGGTCTCGGCCTTGCGGATGATCGGGGTGATCAGGCCGCCGTCGATCGCCACCGCCATCGCCACATCGGCGTGGTGGTGCAGGGCGATGCCCTCGGGCGAATAGCTGGCGTTGGCCTCGGGCACGGCCTTCAGCGCCATGGCCGAGGCCTTGATGACGAAGTCGTTGACCGAGACCTTCACGCCCGACGTCTCGAGCATGGCGTTGACCTTGACCCGCGAGGCCAGCAGGCCGTCGATCTCGCAGTCGATGGTCAGCGGGAAATGCGGCACGTCGCGGAAGCTGTCGGTCAGGCGGCGGGCGATGGCCTTGCGCATGCCGTCCAGCGGGACGAGGTCGTAGCTGCCGTCCGGGATGCCCATCTGGGCGAGGGACTGGACCTTGCGGGGCTCGCCCGCCGCCGCCGGAGCCGCGGCGGCGGCCTTGGCGGCGCCGGTCGGGGCGCCTTCGAGGTCGCGTTTGACGATGCGGCCATGCGGACCGGTGCCCTTGACGGAGGACAGGTCGATATTGCCTTGGGCGGCGAGACGGCGGGCCAGCGGCGAGGCGAAGACGCGCGCGCCGTCGGCCTTGGCGGGGGCGGACTTGCCCCCCTCCCCCGCTTCGCGCGTACTCCCCCCGGCGGGGGGAGAATGCGCGGCTGATTGTCCCCCCTCTGGGGGGACCGAAGCCGCAGGCGTCGAGGGGGGCGATGCCGCCGCCCCGTCTTCGCCGGCAAGCCGGGCGATCGGCGTATTGACCTTCACGCCCTCGGAGCCTTCGGCCACGAGGATGTCGGTGACCTCGCCCTCGTCGACGGCCTCGACCTCCATGGTCGCCTTGTCGGTCTCGATCTCGGCGATGACGTCGCCGGCCTTGACCACATCGCCGACCTTGACGTGCCATTTGGCCAGCACGCCTTCTTCCATCGTGGGCGACAGGGCGGGCATCAGGATGTCGGTCATTGCGCGCTCCCCGCCGGTTCCTCGGCCACGGTCGCCATCTCCGGGCCGTTCAGCACGTCGGAGATGCCGGCGAGGATCTTGTTGTAGGCCTGTTTCTCGTCCTGGCCGTGCCGGACGTTATAGCCATACGCCATGTGCTTCGCGGCAAGGGCCAACACCTGACCGAACTGGCGCGGGTCGTTGAAAGCCGGCTTGACCGACATCACGGGCTCGCCCCTGGACCACCAGATACGCAGGATCTCGACCGCCTCGGTGTCGGCGGCGACGCTGGCGGGGGTCTTCAGCTGGAATTCGTCAGGCTGGCTCATGCCATCACCGCCCGGACGGCCTTGACGATCTTGTCCACGCCGGGAAGCGACAGGACTTCCAGATTGGCGGCGTAGGGCAGCGGCACGTCCTCCTGGTGCACCCGCATCGGCGGGGCGTCGAGATAGTCGAAGGCGTGTTCGATCACCCGGGCCACCACCTCGGCGCCGACGCCCATCGGCCCCCAGCCCTCCTCGGCCGAGACCAGGCGGCTGGTCTTCTTGACGCTTTCCACCACCGTCTCATGGTCGAGCGGTCGCAGGGTGCGCAGGTCGACGACCTCGCAGCTGATCCCCTCCCCAGCCAGTTGTTCGGCGGCCTGGAGCGCGAAGCCGACCATGCGGCTGTGGGCGGTGATGGTCACGTCGGTCCCCTCGCGGCGGACCCTGGCCTTGCCGATCGGCACGATCCAGTCGTCGACCTCGGGCACGTCGAACTCCAGCCCGTACATCATCTCGTGCTCGAGGAAGACGACGGGGTTGGGGTCGCGGATGGCCGCCTTCATCAGCCCCTTGGCGTCGGCGGCGTCATAGGGGGCGATGACCTTCAGGCCGGGAACGTTGGCGTACCAGGCCGAATAGTCCTGGCTGTGCTGGGCGCCCACGCGGCTGGCGGCGCCGTTGGGGCCGCGGAAGACGATGCCGGCGCGGATCTGGCCGCCGGACATGTAGAGGGTCTTGGCCGCCGAATTGATGATGTGGTCGATGGCCTGCATGGCGAAGTTGAAGGTCATGAACTCCACGATCGGCTTCAGCCCCGCCATGGCGGCGCCGACGCCCAGGCCGGCGAAGCCGTGCTCGGTGATCGGGGTGTCGACCACGCGCCGGTCGCCGAATTCCTGCAGCAGCTCGCGACTGACCTTGTAGGCGCCTTGGTACTGGGCGACTTCCTCGCCGATCAGGAACACGGTGTCGTCGCGCCGCATCTCCTCGGCCATGGCGTCGCGGATGGCGTCGCGGATGGTCGTCTTGACCAGTTTGGCGCCGGCGGGGATTTCGGGGTCGCGCAGCTCGGGTTTCTGAATCGCGCCCTTGCCCCCCTCCCCGGCTTCGCCGGTACTCCCCCCGGCGGGGGGAGAATGCTGTGCGGATTGTCCCCCCTCAGGGGGGA
>CALSBO010000128.1:0-5070 GCA_943373195.1 Brevundimonas vancanneytii | reverse complement strand
CCAGTTCGATCACATAGCCGTCGCCCGACGGCTCGGGCCGCAGCGAGACCCCGATGGCGGCGCGTCGCTGGCGCAGGGTGTCCTGACGGCGGGCGACCGCGGGCGGGGCGGCCCCGGCGTGGTCGTCGTCCAGCAGGTCGAGCATGTCGCCCAGGGCGCGATACAGGGTCCGGTCGTCGGCCGCGGCCAGGGCCAGCGGCCGATAGGTCTGGCGCGCCGCGTTCCAGTCCACGCCATGAAGATCGGGGTCGTAGTACTGGGTCCGGACCTCGCTCCAGACCCGGTCGAAGACACGCTGGTTCATTCGCGCGCGGTCGCGGTCCGGCGCGGCGGCAGCGGACGACGCCGACGCCGGGGCGTCCGGATCGGCCGCGAACGCAGGCGCGGCGACGAGCGTCAGGCTCATCGCCGCGGTTGCAGCCAGGGTCGACAGAAGCCGGCGCGGGATCATGGCGCCATTAGACGGCGCCTTGATCGCCTTTCAAATCACGAAGTCGCCGGACGGATCAGTCTTCACCGTTCTGTCGCATTTCGAACCGGTGGACGAACACCTCGGACCCGTTCCCCTGGCTCCGCTCGCCGGCCTCGATGAAGCCCGAGCGGTCGGCGTCCATGCGGGCGAAGGCCTCGCGCAGCGGGGCGCTGAACTCGGCCTCGCTGATGCGGCCGTCGTTGTCGGCGTCCAGGTCGTCCCCGCCGCCGTGCTCGCCCCCGGGGCCGCCCATGCGCCGGATTTCGATCCGCTCGCCGGGACCGCCCTCTTCGTGCGGAGGGGCCATCATGGCGGCGCCGCCGGGGCCGCCGTGGATGACGATCTCTCGTTCGCCGCCGGATCCGCCCGGGCCGCCGGAGAACACCATGACGCGCCGTTCGCCGTCGCCGGCGTGTTCGGCATGGACGCCGTCCTCGCCGCCGGGGTGACGGCGCATCTGGAAGCGGTGGCCTTCCGGGCCGCCGGGACCGCGCGGGATGATGACGTCGTGGTCGCCGCCCATGACGCCCTGACCGGCGGTCAATTCCTCGGTCGACAGGCGGCCGTCGCCATTCTTGTCCATCCGGCCGAAATGGTCGTTCAGGGGCGCGGCGAATTCCTCGCGCGAGACCTGGCCGTCGCCGTCCTTGTCGAGGCCGCCGGGGCCGTCGGCGCCCATGACCATGACGCGGGTGCGAACTTCGAGGGGCGCGGGCGGAGCCGGCGGTTCCTGCATCAGCACGGCGGAAAGGGCGATGACGGTCAGCATGAGCGGTCGGCTCCCAGTGTTGGTTGGACCTGTTCGACCATGGCCCGTTTGCCATAGTGTTTCAGCGGGCCGGCCGATTGTTTCACTGCTGAAATGACGGCGAGCGCCGGGTTCGCCACAATGGCCGCCATGCCAGCCGAAGCCGCCCCCCGCATTCTCGTCGTCGACGACGATCCCGGCATCCGCGAGGTGCTGTGCGACTATCTGGTCCAGCACGGCTATGACGCCGTGGGCGCCGCCTCGGCCGCCGAGATGGACCGCGCCGCGGCGCAGGCGCCGCCCGACCTGATCGTCCTGGACCTGATGATGCCGGGCGAGGACGGCCTGTCGGTCTGCCGCCGCCTGTCGGGCGCGGGGGGCCCGCCGATCGTCATGCTGTCGGCCATGGGCGAGGACACCGACCGGATCATCGGACTGGAGCTGGGGGCCGACGACTATCTGGCCAAGCCCTGCAATCCCCGCGAACTCTTGGCCCGGGTCCGCGCCGTGCTGCGCCGTCCGCGGGAACCGGGCGAAGCCGAGGGGCCCTGCCTCGCCTTCGCGGGCTGGCGGCTGGACCTGTTGCGCCGTGAACTGACCCGGCCCGACGGCGGCTCGGTGGCCCTGTCGGCCGGGGAGTTCGCCCTGTTGCGGGCCTTCGCCGAACGGCCCGGACGGGTGCTGACCCGCGACCAGCTGCTGGAGCGCGCGCGCGGCGCCGACGCGGATGTCTTCGACCGCGCCATGGATGTGCAGATCAGCCGGCTGCGCAAGAAGCTGGACGACGGCTCCGGCCTTGAGATGATCCAGACCCTGCGCGGCGAAGGCTATATGTTCGACGTTCGCGTCGAGCGCCCGAACGGCGCCGGCCGGAACACCGCGAACCGGGGCGCCGCGTGAGGCGTCCGTCGTCCTTTCCGGTTCTGGTCCAGGTCGCGGCCCTGGCGGCGATGGCGGTCGTCATGTCCCAGGTGGTGACCTTCGCCGTGGTGGTTCTGGCCCCCGAGCCCCGGCCGGCGGGATTCAGCATCGAGGCGGCGGCCGACGCCCTGAAGGGCGAACCGGCCGAGACCGCCGACGGACGGGCGCTGCGCCGCCGCATCGTCGACCGACCGCCCGGCGAGGAGCCCGACGACAGCCGTGTCGATCCCATGGCGCTGGCGATCCGGGCGGGCCTGGCCCAGCGGCTGGGCGTCGAGCCGGAGGCGGTGCGGGTCACGGTCGATCACAGCGGCCCCCGCCGCCGAGCCGGACCCGGCGGACCCCCGCCGCAGCGCGAGCGAATGGGCGTGATCCTCGTCCGCCCCGACGCCCTGTCTCGAACGCCCCCGCCGGACGCCGCGCCCGCCCCCCCGCCCGAGGAGACCGTGGTTCTGCGCCACGGAACCGAGGTTCGGACCCAGCTGCGCCTGCGCCACCCCGAACCGCGCGGGGCCGGCGGCGCCTTCGTCATCGACCGTGAGACGCACCAGTTCACCGTCCTGGCCGACCGGCTGACCTTCGCGCCCTTCTCCGCCTCGGTGCAGCAGCCCGATGGGCGCTGGGCCACGGTCGAGCCGCCTCGCGGCCTGCTGTCGCCCTGGCAGCAACGGCTGCTGCTGGCCCTCGCCATCTCCATGCTGCTGCTGGCGCCGCTGGTGTGGTGGATGGCGCGGCGGCTGACGCGGCCGATCCGGGTCTTCGCCGACGCCGCCGAACGGCTGGGCGCCGATCCGGAGGCGGAGCCGCTGACGCCCTCCGGCCCCAGCGAGGTGCGCACCGCCATCCACGCCTTCAACGACATGCAGGCCTCGCTGCGCGATCACATGCGCCGCCGCACCCAGACGGTCGCCGCCATCGCTCACGACCTGCGCACGCCCCTGACCCGGCTCCGCTTCCGGGCCGAACAGGTCCCGGACGCCGTGCGCGACCGTATGGCCGCCGACATCGAGGAGATGGACGCCCTGATCGGTCAGGCCATGGCCTATGTGCGCGGAGAGGCCCCGGCCGAGCGGCGCGAACGCTTCGATCTGGACGCCTTGGCCGCCGACTGCGCGGGCGGCTTTACCGAGACCGGCGCGGCCGTGACCTTCGACGGCGGCGGCGAACTGGCCGTCGAGGCCGACCCCGCCGCCCTGCGCCGCGCGCTCGGCAATCTGATCGCCAACGCCGTCCAGTACGGCGGAGCGGCGCGCGTCCTGGCCTTCGCCCAGGACGGTCGGGCGGTGGTCGCCATTGAGGACGACGGCCCCGGCCTGGCCGAGGACGAGCTGGAGGCCGTGTTCGAGCCCTTCCACCGCGCCGAACGCTCGCGCAGCCGCGAGACCGGCGGGGCCGGCCTGGGCCTGACCGTCGCCCGGCAGGCGGCGCGGGCCCACGGCGGCGACGTCACCTTGTCAAATCGGCCTGATAGCGGTCTGACCGCCCGACTGATCCTGCCCCTGACCCCTGACCCGACGGAGACGACCTGATGCGCGTTGTGATTCTCGCCGCCGCCCTGCTCGCGGCCGCGCCCGCCTTCGCCCAGACCGCGCCGCCGACCCCGCGCGCGACGGTCGGGGCCGTGGCCGAGCGCATCCGGGATCTGTATTTCGATCCCGCCGCGGGGGACCGGATCGCCGACGGACTGGAGGCCGAAAGCGCCGCGGGCGCCTATGACGCCCTGACCGACGCGCGCGATCTGGCGGCGGCCCTCAGCGCCCGGCTTCGGCCGCTGGACGCCCATTTCAACGTCGCCTTCGACCCCAACGCCCCGGCCGGCCCCGCGCCCATGATGCGGCGCCCCGCCCCCGAGGCGGCCGCGCCGGCGGCGAGCGAGCCTCCGCGCCGCGTCCGGCCCGCCAATCCGATGGAGGCGCGCAGTCACTACGGCTTCCGCAAGGTGGAAATCCTGCCCGGCAATATCGGCTACATCGACCTGCGCCAGTTCTCGAACATCGATTTCGACAACCCCGCCGATCCGGCCCGCCGCGCCGCCGACGCGGCCCTGACCTTCGTCGCCGATGCGGACGCCGTGATCTTCGACCTGCGCGACAACGGCGGCGGCGCCCCGTCCATGGTCGGCTATCTGACCAGCGCCTTCACCCCGGCCGACGCGCCGATCTACAACGTCTTCCACAGCCGCGAAGGGACCGAGAGCGAGGCCCCGGCGGTCTTCCATCCGAACCCGCGGCTGGATGTCCCTGTCTATGTCCTGATCAGCGCCCGCACCGGCTCGGCGGGCGAGGCCTTCCCCTACACCCTGCAGGGCGCCCGCCGGGCGACCATCGTCGGCGAGGCCTCGGGCGGGGCGGCCAATCCCGGCGGCATGGTGCCGGTCGGCGGCGGCTTCGCGGTCTTCGTCTCGCAAGGCTCGCCGCGCAATCCGATCACAGGCAGGAACTGGGAAGGCACGGGCGTCCTGCCCGACGTGGCCGTGCCGTGGGACCAGGCCCTGACCCGGGCCCAGACGATGGCGCTGGAAGCGATCGTCGCCGGTGAGGCCGGCCGCACCGACGCGGCCTGGGCGCTTGAGGCCTTGAACGCCGCCGCCGCGCCGGGCGACCTGTCCGCCTATGCCGGAACCTATGGCGAGCAGATCGTGTCGGTGGTCGGGGACCGGCTGCGGATCGTGCGCGGGCGGCGTCCGCCGGTGATGCTGACCCGGCTGGCGGATGACCTGTTCACCATGGTCGGCGATCCCGGCCGGCGGGTCCGGTTTTCGCGCGACGAGGCGGGGCGGGTGGTCACGATGGACCAGATGGCGTTCGGCGGCCCCGGCCCCCGCGCGCGCCGCACCGACTGAGAGGCACATTCCTCCCCCACCGGGGGAGGGGGACCGCCTGAAAGGCGGTGGAGGGGGCCGAACCCATCCAACGGCGCGTCGGCCGCG
>CALSBO010000127.1:0-5161 GCA_943373195.1 Brevundimonas vancanneytii | reverse complement strand
GCCTACGGCTATGACGCCTTCGCCCGGCTGACCTCACTGGCGCACGACGCCTCGGGGACGGCCAACGACGTGACGTTCGGCTACAGCTACAACCCCGCCGGCCAGATCGTGGGGCGGACGGTCAGCGACACGGACTATGTGTGGACGCCCGTGACGCAAGGCACGACCTACAGCCTGAACGGCCGGAACGAGATCACCGCGATCAACAGCGCCTCGGTGACCTATGACGCCAACCAGAACGCCACGTCCATCACCGGCAACGCCTACGGCTACGACGCCGTCAACCGCCTGACCTCGGCCACGCCGTCGGGCGGCTCGGCGGCGAGCTTCGCGTTCGATCCCCTGAGCCGTCTGGCCAGCAGCACCGTCAGCTCCACCACCACCCGCTACCAGTATGCGGGCGTTCAGCTGGCCGCGGAATACGACGCCTCGGGCGCCGTGACCCGCCGCTACGTCCCCGGCCTCGGGCTCGACGGCGTGGTGACGGCCTACACCGGCTCGGGCGCTGGAACCCGCGACTGGCTGCTGGCCGACGAACGCGGCTCGGTGGTCGCCCTGACCGGCTCCACCGGAGCGGTCGGCACGATCAACCGCTACGACGAGTACGGAACGCCGCACGCCAGCAACGCCGGGCGGTTCGGCTACACAGGGCAAGCGTGGATGGCCGAGGCGGCAGCGTGGAACTACAGGGCGAGGGCGTATCTGCCCGGTGTGGGGAGATTCCTGCAGACGGACCCGATCAGATATCGGGCTGGGATGAACCTGTATGGGTATGTCGCAAACGATCCGGTGAACAACACCGACCCCACGGGAATGCAGGTCGCTGTCAAGCTGGAGGGCTATCCGATCCGAGGGCCAGCGGGCACGCTCTATGGTCACTCCTATGTCAGGGCGACGGACACCATCACGGGCGAAAGTCACATTTTCCGAGGAGGGCCAACTCCTGGAGTTGGTTATCCGGGAGGGATGAGCGAAGCCTCGCGTGGACAAGGATTCCCCGGTGATGCCAACGGTGTCGGCCGCTCTTCATTGTTCAATCAGACAGACACGGCTGCCACTAGTATCGACACCTTCGAGCCAGCCTCTCGTGGTATAACGCCGGATGTTATTCAATCGACGTTCCTGCCAGACGCAAAGATCGGGACAGTCGTAAGCCAGCTAGAAGCTGTGGAGTCATCGCTGAATCAATCTGACCTAGTTTATCAGCCTAGAGTCGTTGATTCTAACTTCTCCGCTGGCGTCGCATACCAAGCGGTGACGGGCCAGAATGTCGAACCAAACGGGCGATATCCTGCCTACCGAAACGTCCCTCCATTAGACGAGAGGAATCGATAAGATGGCTCGCTTCCTAGTGACGCTGGGTTCGATAACGGTGGCAGCACTTCTTGGCCACGCGTGTCGAGCTGGAGAGAACGACATTCAAACCTGGTCGGATTCCAAAAACGCTGGGGAGGTTTTCCGCGTTCGCGAGGGGAGCGAAACTATCGCGCTCCCAGCAGAACGAAGCGCTTTCCTCTCCTACATGACCGAGCTTGGGGCCTCACATTACGAGGCTGGCTCGGGCAGAACCAACAGCGTCCCGCAACCGCTGCGAAGGTCGCCGTGTAGTCCGTCCTCAGACGGGATGGTGTTCGTTTTCCCGCTTCAGCGCGACGGAGTTCAGCCCAGATACGTCGCCTATGTGGATCAGGAAATGGTGGTCTGTGTGGACAAGCAGTTCGCATATCCAGCGCCATAGTAGTCGGAGGGCAAGATAAAAGGGGGTGGCTAACCTCTTGCTTCGCAATCGGTTTTAGCCGACCCCACGACTTGCGTTGAGTTACGCCCTCGCGGATCACCGATCAGCGCAGATTGTGGTGTGATTCCAAGTTCTTGGCCTGACAGCCAACAAAATACCCGTCCGAGCCGGATCGGCGGCCTTCAGGCCCGCAGGCGAACGCCTGGGCCGCCGGAGGCGTCGGCGTCGATGAAGATCACACCGGCTTCCTCCAGCACCTGCCGCACGCGGTCGAGGGTCCGGGAATGCATATCGCCCCGGCCTGACTCGAACCGTTGAATCGTGGAGGGCGCGACCCCGGCCTGGGTCGCGAGTTCACGGACGCCCAGTCCAACGGCTGTGCGAGCCAGCTTCATCTGGAGGGGCGTCATAATCGGCACGCAGTGCTCCTATGTGCGCACTCTGTGTTGACATTATCGGTGCGACGTGCTCACTATCGCGCACACTGTCCTCAAACTCCACCGATCAGCACCCTGGGAAGTGGGGACACACACCACTTTCTCGGTCCGTCCTCATCTGCCACCCTTCGGCATGAGCCGCCGCTCGCAACTTCTCCTCCCGGCCCGGCCGGTGGACACACCCAGCCCGGTTCCGGCTAGCCGTCCCCCACGCCCTCACTCCCGCCGCCACACCCTCCGCCGCCGCCTCACCGACGGGCGGGGAAACGTCTCGATCCTGGAGTACGACGCCTTCGACCGGCTGGCCAGGCTGCGCTATCCAAACGCGACCGGCGGCGGGACAAGCACCACCGACTACGAGGCCTGGACCTGGAACGCGGCGGGCCAGCCGAACAGCAGCCGCGACCGCGCGGGCGGGACGACGGGATACACCTGGGACCTGCTGGGCCGTCTCACCGACGTGGGGCCGCCGTCGGGCACGCCCGGAACCACCGCCGGCTTCGATAACCTGGGCCGCCAGACCTCGATCAGCACGGTCCCGAGCTCGATCACGGTCAACACCGCCTGGGACGCCCTGTCGCGCCCGGTGAGCCAGGGGACCACCGGTCTGGGGTCGATGCTCTACAGCTACGACGCCGCCGGGCGGATGACGCGGATCGAGTGGCCGGATGCGTTCCATGTCGACTACGCCCACGACGTGACGGGGGCGGTCACCGGCATCACGGAAAAGCCGATCAGCCCCGACCCCGGCGTCGTGCTGGCGGGGTACAGCTACGACAACCTCGGCCTCCTCACCGCCGTCGCCCGCAACGGGGGCTCGGGAGCCTCCAGCGCCTACGGCTACGACGCCTTCGCCCGGCTGACCTCGCTGGCCCACAACGCCTCGGGCACGGGCGACGACCTAACCCTGGGCTTCGGCTACAACCCCGCCGGCCAGATCACGGGCCGCACGGTCAGCGACGACGCCTATGTCTGGACGCCCGCGACGGGCAGCACGACCTACAGCCTGAACGGGCTGAACGAGATCACCGCGATCAACAGCGCCTCGGTGACCTATGACGCCAACCAGAACGCCACGTCGATCACCGGAAACACCTACGGCTACGACGCCGCCAACCGACTGACCTCGGCCACGCCGTCCGGTGGATCGGCGGCGAGCTTCGTGTTCGATCCCCTGAGCCGTCTGGCCGGCAGCACCGTCAGCTCCACCACCACCCGCTACCAATACGCGGGCGTCCAGCTAGCCGCGGAATACGACGCCTCGGGCGCCGTGACCCGCCGCTACGTCCCCGGCCTGGGGCTGGACGGGATCGTCACGGCCTACACCGGCTCGGGCGTCTCCACCCGCGACTGGCTTCTGGCCGACGAGCGGGGTTCGGTGGTGGCCCTGACGGGCTCCACCGGCGCCGTCTCCACCATCAACCGCTACGACGAATACGGAACCCCGAACGCCGCCAACGCCGGGCGCTTCGGCTACACGGGCCAGGCTTGGATGGGGGAAGCTGGAGCGTGGAACTATCGGGCGCGGGCGTATCTGCCGGGGGTGGGGCGATTCCTGCAGACGGACCCGATAGGCTACGCCGCCGGAGCAAACCTGTACGCCTACGTGGGGGCGGACCCGGTGAACTGGGTCGACCCCAGCGGGCTCGACGCCTGCTTTGAAGTCTGGCGGATTCAGGGCTCACGCAACAACGATACAGGATCTGTAACGATTGATTCCAAAACTTTTCAGTACTCGTGGTGCTTGGGCAAAACGGGCTTAAGCTACGGTACTGATGGCCCTGCGATCGGCGGTGGCGATCCTAACGCCGCCAAATTAGACGACATTGTCGTAACCGCTCGACGCCAAGACGACAAAGAGCGGCGGCGGCAATGCCGTGAGCAATGTTCCGATCTTTTAGGGCGTGATCCGCCTTGGGGCACCAGCGAATGGAATTTTCATCGGTGTGTAAATGAGTGCATGGGAAGGGAGCCTGGTCAACCAAGACAGACTCTTGTGCAACCCAGTCCTACGCGACCGACTCCGCCTCCGCGCACCAACCCTTGGGTAACTGGCGGTATCATTGTTGTCGGCGGCATAGTCATAGTGGTCGGCCTCGTGTTTGTGCCTCAGGTCACAATTCCAGCCTTGGTTTTGGGTGGAGCAGCAGGCGCGAGTGCGCAATGATTATTCTTCGTGAGAGAAAAGATGAATGAAGATAAAGCAAGGCTATTGGTTCATTCATTGATCAGAATAGCTAAAAATATTGGTGACATATATCGAAGCACCGATGATTTCGAATACACTAAGAAAGATGATTTATCGTCGATAATTTATGATATACATGAAGATGTCATACATAAAATACTCGACGAATACCCAACTCTTAGACTTGAAACTGAACTTATGATGAGCAGCCCTAAGGGCTAACACTTAACACGGAGAGTTGGCTCGCGCATCAATTCCTGTCCACGTGGTCGTGCTGGACGTCGACGCCTCCAAGCGCCGCATCTCGCTGGGTCTGAAACAGGCCCAGGACAATCCGTGGGACGCCTTCGTGGCCGCCAACCCGATTGGTTCGACCGTCGAGGGCGAGGTCAAGAACGCCACGGAGTTCGGCCTGTTCATCGGCCTGGACAACGACATTGACGGCATGGTGCACCTGTCCGACCTGGACTGGAACGTCTCCGGCGAGGAAGCCATCCAGCGCTACCGCAAGGGCGAAACCGTCAAGGCCAGGGTGCTGGACGTCGACGTCGAGAAGGAGCGCGTCTCGCTGGGCATCAAACAGCTGGGCGGCGATCCGATGGAAGGCGATACGTTCAAGAAGGGTCAGCAGATCACCGTCACCGTGACGTCGATCGAAACCGGCGGCATCGAGGTCAAGTTCGGTGAAGACGACGCCCCGGCGACCGCCTTCATCCGCAAGTCCGACCTGTCGCGCGACCGCGCCGACCAGCGCACCGAGCGTTATTCGGTCGGTGACCGCGTCGACGCCATGGTCAC
>CALSBO010000126.1:0-5379 GCA_943373195.1 Brevundimonas vancanneytii | reverse complement strand
CGGCGCCGGGG
Organism: Brevundimonas vancanneytii; assembly: GCA_943373195.1. GTDB lineage: Bacteria > Pseudomonadota > Alphaproteobacteria > Caulobacterales > Caulobacteraceae > Brevundimonas > Brevundimonas vancanneytii_B. The sequence goes on along the minus strand of CALSBO010000126.1, from coordinate 5,368 downwards.
CGGGCGCGGCGGCGGTCAGCTTGGCGGCCTCGGCGCGGGCGGCCTCGGCGGCGGTGCGCGCGGCGGCGGCCTCGGCCTGGGCGGCGTTGGCGATCCGGGCGGCGGCGGCGGCCTGTTCATGAGCGGCCTGGTCGCGCCGCGCCTGGTCGGCGGCGGCGGTCTGGGCGCGCTGGGCCTGGGCCTGGGTGGCCAGTTCGATGGCGCGGCGGCGGGCTTCCTGCTCCTCATTGGACAGGTGGCCGCCGGCGGGGGCCGGTCCAGCCGGGCGCGGCGCCTGGGGCGCGGCCGGTTCCGGACGGCGCGCCGCGACGTCGAAGCCTTGCGGACGCTGATGGCCCGGCGCGGCGCCGGCGCGGCGCTTGGTCTCGACCACCACGGTCTTGGTGCGGCCGTGGCTGAAGCTCTGGCGCACGGTGCCGGTCGAAACCGATCCCGCCTGCCGGGGCTTGAGGCTCAGCGGCGCGCGCGGACCCGTCGTGGACGGAGTTCCGGTCGGAGCCTGCGGCGCGCCGTCGTTGGTCTTGTCGTTCTCGTCAGTCATCCGGTCGCTTTACTCGGGACAGCGGGCAGTCCGCCGTCGTCTCGTTCAAACACAAAAAGCCGCGCGTCGCCCCGCTCCCAATCAGGAAGCGGAACCCCGCCCGTCCAAATCCTTATCCGGGGCCTCAGCCCGCTCCACGTCCCACTCCGGGGGCAGAAGCGGTCGAAATCCCGCCAGTCGTTCGACCTCTATGGTCCAGCGATCGGCCCGCCCGCCCTCAAGCAGGACGGCGTGTATCGCATTTTCCAGCCCGAGGGCCAAACTCAAATCGTCGGCGGTGAAGACGCCGCAGACTTTCGGCGGCGGCGTCATGTGTTTCGCCAGCGAAAGCAGCTTGCCGCGACCGTCGGCGGACCCGTCCGCCGCCTCGATGATCCAGGCGACCTTGCCCGCCCGGACATTGGCCAGGGATTTCTCGAAGCCGGAAATAAGCACGCCCTCGCGCCGGGCAAGCCCCAGCTGGTCCAGACAGCGCCGGACCAGCAGGCTTTCGATCGTGTCCGCCAGGTCGGCGGCCGGTTTCATCGGCGCCTTGGCGGCGCGCGAGAACAGGTTCTTCTTCACCGCCGCCTCGACCGAGGCGCGGTCCGCCGCGACCCACAGGCCCCGGCCCGGCAGTTTGCGCGCCAGGTCGGGAGCGACCGAACCGTCAGGCGCGGCGACGAAGCGGATCAGGCGAGATTCGTCCATGACCTGGTGGGTGACCAGGTCGCGTCGCTCTCTATCGATCGTCGCCTCGCGCAGACTCATGAACGATCCGGCTTCCCATCACGCGTCGCGGGTTTGATCGGGGTCCTCGTCGAGGACCTCCGCATCGTCGTCAGCCGGTTCCGCCTCGTCGCCTTCCGGCGCGGCGGCGAAGACGGCGTCGGCGTCGTATTCGCCCTCGGCCAGCTCTTCCTCGTATTCCGGCTCGGGCGGCTGCGGCAGTTCCGAGGCGTCGATCCAGCCGGCCGCGACCCGGGCCTGCAGGATCAGCATCTCGGCCTCTTCCTGGGCCAGGTTGAAGCTTTCCAGAACGCCCGGGACCTTCACCCGTTCGCCGTTCTTCACCTCATAGCCGCCGCGGATTTCGTCGGTGGCCAGGTCGGCCAGGTCCTCGACGGTCTTGACCCCGCCCTCGCCGAGCGCGACGGCGATGGCGCCGGTCACGCCCGGAACCGCCATCACCTCGTCCAGCACGCCCAGTTCGACGCGTTTCGCGTCCAGGACGGCGGCCTGTTTGTCCAGGAAGTCGCGGGCGCGGGCCTGCAGTTCCTCGGCCGTGTCCTCGTCGAAGCCCTCGATGTCCGAGATTTCGTACGATTCCACGAAGGCCAGGTCCTCGACCGTGGCGAAGCCTTCGGTGACCAGCAGCTGGGCGATCACCTCGTCCACGTCCAGGGCCTCCTGGAACAGGGTGGTGCGTTCGCTGAACTCACGCTGGCGGCGCTCGGAGTCCTGGCTCTCGGTGATGATGTCGATCTGCCAGCCGGTCAGCTGTGAGGCGAGGCGGACGTTCTGGCCGCGACGGCCGATGGCCAGCGACAGCTGCTCATCCGGCACCACCACCTCGACGCGGTCGGCCTCTTCGTCGAGCACCACCTTGGACACTTCGGCGGGGGCCAGGGCGTTGACGATGAAGGTGGGCTCGTCGTTGTTCCACTGGATGATGTCGATCTTCTCGCCCTGCAGTTCGGCGACGACCGCCTGAACCCGCGAGCCGCGCATGCCGACGCAGGCGCCGACCGGATCGATGGAGCTATCGTTCGACAGCACGGCCATCTTGGCGCGCGAGCCGGCGTCGCGGGCGGCGGCGCGGATCTCGATCACGCCGTCATAAACTTCGGGGACTTCCTGGGCGAACAGCTTGGCCATGAAGCCGGGGTGCGAGCGCGACAGCATGACCTGCGGGCCCTTGGCCTCGGCGCGGACGTCATAGATGTAGGTGCGGATCCGGTCGCCGATGTTGAACACCTCGCGCGGGATCGAGTCGTTGCGGCGCATGATGCCCTCGCCGCGGCCCAGGTCGACGACGGTGTTGCCGTATTCGACGCGCTTGACGGTGCCGTTGACGATCTCGCCGACGCGGTCCTTGAACTCTTCGTACTGGTTGGCGCGCTCGGCGTCGCGGACCTTGCCGGTCACGACCTGACGGGCCATCTGGGTCTGCACCCGGCCGAACTCGAACGGCGGCAGGTTCTCGACATATTCCTTGCCGACGAAGGCTTCCGGATCGCGCTTCGACGCGTCGGTCAGGCGCACCATGGCCGAGTCGTTGAACTCTTCCAGCTCGTCTTCCGGCTGCCAGTCGTCGGCCACGATGGTGACGTGACGCGTCAGGGCCATTTCGCCCGACTTGATGTCGATCTTGGCGCGGATGTCGTGATGGGCCCCGTAGCGCGACTTGGCGCCCTTCTGGATCGCCTCCTCGATCGCCTCGACGACGATCTCCTTGTCGATGTTCTTCTCGCGCGCGACCGCATCGGCGATCGTCAGCAGTTCAAGTCGGTTCGCGGAAACGCCGGCCACAGCCATGGTCTAGTCCTCGGTCTCAGGTTCGTTGTTGTCGTTGCGGGCGGCGCGCTTCTCGGCCCCGGCCTTCATCAGTTCGTCGGTCAGCACCAGTTTGGCGTCGACCAGCCATTCGAACGGGATCAGGGCCGTATCGGCCTCGCCCTCCAGGTCCATGGCGACATTGTCGCCGTCGATGCCGGCGATCACGCCCTTGAACCGCTTGCGGCCCTCGATCATCCGGTCGCTTTCCAGCCGCGCCTCGAAACCCTCGAACAGGTCGAAGTCCGACAGCCGGGTCAGCGGACGGTCGACGCCCGGCGACGACACCTCCAGCAGATATTCGCCCGCGATCGGATCGGCGGCGTCGAACACCTCGGACACGGCGCGGCTCAGGCGGGCGCATTCCTCGACGGCGATGTCGTGGTCGCTGGGGCGCTCGGCCATGATCTGCAGCCGCCGGCGCAGGGTGCCGCCCATCAGCCGCACGCGCACGATGTCGAGGCCCAGGCTCTCGGCCACGGGTTCGATCAGCTCCAGCAGAGCGCGGTCTTCGACGGTCTTGGCCTTCAAGGGGTCTGGTCCGGATAAAACAAAAGCGGCGGACCCGAACGGCCGCCGCTTCAAACGGCGCCGTTAGGACGCCGGTCTAACGATGTGGGAGGGCGTATAGACTGATCAAGCGAACCTGTCACTCCCGGCTTGACGTCAAAAATAAGCCAGCTTATTAGCAAATAAGCAGCTTATAATGAGAGGAGCTCTTCATGTTGGTGAAATTCGTCGGCCTCACCGCCCGAGCAGCGCAGGCGATTGAGGCTCGACGGCGATCGTCGCATGAGTCCGAAAGCGACATCATAGAGCGAGAGTGGGCCGAACCGATCGTTTTCGAGAAGCCAGCCTCTAAGGAGACTCATGGCGCATTGGATGTGGGCCAAGGCATCCGCTTGGATGTTGGCGAAACGATCCATTTGTTCCTCAGCAAGCCAGACGGGCGAACGGTTCGTCCCGTGGGGTCAGCTCTCGTTCGACAGAGTGGACTGGAGGTCGAAGGCAATCTCTTCGGCCAACACCGCGGAAGTTATGTCCAAAAACCCATGCAGTTCTATCAGGAACGGCATGAGCACCGTCGACCCGACGGGACGCTCATTTCCCTGAGCGCGTACAAACACTGGCATGCTGTTCGGGACGGTAAACTGGTTTCGCTAAACGACCTGAAAGATCCGTCGAAGGCACGGCGACGCCGCGCTTCCGCGGATTCTAGGGAAGGCGCAAGGAAGCTCTCCAAGGAAGAGCTCTTCAAGCTGCTCGGAATTACCTGAAACCCAAATCCAAATCATCGTCCGTGCCGATCGCGCTTTCTGGTGGCCGCCACCGCGCTCGGTCGGAGCAGCGCCCACCAGAAGGCACCGGCCGGTGGGCCGCATTTGCCATTCCTTAGCCCTGTCGCCAGAACAGTCCCCGCATGAAAATCTACTGGATCGGTCTCGACGGCCCCGGCCGCCTGGGCATTTCGCGAAAGCCTGACGGGGGCGAGGCGCTGGAGCGGCAGATGGCCAAGCTGGCCCACGGCATGGTCGACCATGTCGTCAGCCTGCTCGAACCCGCCGAGGCCGCCGATCTGGGTCTTGCCGACGAGGGCGGGGCGGCCGAACGCAACGGCGTCGGCTTCTACAATTTTCCGATCACGGATCACGGGGTTCCGGCCGATGTAGTCCACTACCGGCGCGTGGCCCACGCCATCGACCGCCGCCTCAACGCCGGTCAGGCCATCGTCATTCATTGCCGGGCCGGGCTGGGCCGGGCGCCGTCCCTGGCCATCGCGGCCCTGGTCGAGGGCGGGATGAACGCCGATGAGGCCATATTGCGTGTCGGCCGCGTGCGCGGTCGCCCGGTGCCGGAAACCGATGAGCAGCTTGAGTTCCTGCGCGCCTTCGCTGCGGGCCTCGGCCGGCCCTAGATCAGATCAGGTCCAGCTGACCCAGATAGTCGCGCTTGCCCAGCGGCACGCCCAGATGCCTCAGGATCGCGTAGGCCATCGAGACGTGGAAATAGAAATTCGGCAGGGCGAAACTGGTCAGATAGCCGGCCCCCTCGAAATTCAGCTCGATGCCCGGAAACCGCAGCTCGACCCGACGGGTTTCGGCGCCGTCGAACGCGGCGACCTCGACCCCCTGGACGAAGGCGATCGTCATCGCGACCGTCTCCTTCAGCTCGGCGAGACTGGCCTCTGAATCATCGGTCTTGGGCCATGGCTGGCCGGTCAGCCGGCCGACGCAGCTGCGCGCCCCAAAGGCGGCCATGCGGATCTGGTTGGGGAAGGGCATCATGTCCGGC
>CALSBO010000125.1:0-5508 GCA_943373195.1 Brevundimonas vancanneytii | reverse complement strand
GCGCCGGGAGGAGAGGTTGCGAGCGGCGGCTCATGCCGAACGGTGACAGATGATAGCGGACCGAAAAAGTGGTGTGTGTCCCCACTTCACCCCGTCACCCGGTCGGCGATGACCGCTTCAAGCCGACGGCGGTCTTCAGGCGTGACCGTAACGACAATCCCTGCTCTCATGACAGGAGCATGCCTCAAACCGAACCCTCAGGGAATCCTCTGAATGGGACAATCCACTAGTTCAGCACTTTAATGGCCTTATATTTAGCCATCAATTCATCGTACTTTTCAGCCTGATTTATGCCTTCATATGTAAAATAAAACCACGATCCGATCAGAATGATCATTAGCAGTATCATGATTTTCTTCGCAGTGTTGTTTTCGTATTCTCGATCGCTGTTTGTCATTTTTCACCTGCAACCAAGCGGCGGCGTAGCCCAAGTACGTGTAGTTTGAGGCCCGGCGATGGCGTACACACCGCTACCGACCGATGTGCGCGGCAACGCGCGGGCGCGAACGCGAGCGAGGGTCCTCGACGCTCCCCCCGAAGCATCTCGACCCGCAGATCCCTGAACGCTTACAGAACCCGCGTTGATTTCAAGGGAGCTCGTGATTTCGGTTGATGTTCCAGTTGGGAGCGTGCCTCGCTCCAACGCAAAACTTCCTTCAGCGCCCCCTCCCGCGCCACGTCCGACGGCAACTCCGCCAGCAGCCCTCGTTTGGAAAAACAACTGTACACCACGCATTCCGCGAAAGGGCCCCGATACTCCGACAGCTGCTCCTGCAGAGCCTCCGGCTCCATAACCAGCCCTGGACCCCGAGACGCCCACCGTACCTCTTCCATAAGCTCCGGTTGGGCAGGCCGGGAGTCTCGAACGATCCGCACCAGGAAGTCCGCTTGCGTCACCTCCGACACTTTCAAAATAGCTGCTGGTATCGATTTCAACCCAACAATATACGGTTCGATAATTGGTTGTATGGGTCTCCCCATCCCAAGTTGAGCCCGTAGCTTCTCTCCCACACGGATATAGTCGACGTTCGAGTCCAAGGGGATCGCTGAAGTTCACCGGGTCCGCCCCCACGTAGGCGTACAGGTTCGCCCCTGCCGCGTACCCGATCGGGTCCGTCTGCAGGAACCGGCCCACCCCCGGCAGATACGTCCTTGCCCGATAGTTCCAGGCCCCCGCCTCCCCCATCCAAGCCTGACCGGTGTAGCCGAAGCGGCCCGTGTTGCTGGCGTGGGGCGTTCCGTATTCGTCGTAGCGGTTGATGGCAGAGACGGCGCCGGTGGAGCCGCTCAGGGCGACCACCGAGCCGCGTTCGTCGGCCAGCAGCCAGTCGCGGGTTCCGGCGCCTGAGCCTGTGTAGGCAGTGACTATGTCGTCGAGCCCCAGGCCGGGGACGTAGCGGCGGGTCACGGCGCCCGCGGCGTCGTACTCCGTGGCCAGCTGGAGCCCGGCGTACTGGTAGCGGGTGGTGGTCGATGAGACCGTGCTGGAGGCCAGCCGGCTCAAGGGATCGAACACGAAGCTCGCCGCCGAGCCGCCCGATGGCGTGGCCGAGGTCAGGCGGTTGGCCGCGTCGTAGCCGTAGGCGTTTCCGGTGATATTGGTCGCGTTCTGGTTGGCGTCGTAGGTGACGGAGGCGCTGTTGACGGCGGTGACCTCGTTCAAGCCGTTCAGGCTATAGGTCGTGCCCCCGGTGGCGGGCGTCCAGACATAGTCCGTGTCGCTGACCGTGCGGCCGGCGATCTGCCCGGCGGGGTTGTAGCTGAACCCCAGGGTCAGGTCGTTGGCGGTTCCGTCCGGATTGTGGGCCAGCGTGATCAGCCGGGCGAAGGCGTCGTAGCCGTAGCCGCTTGACGCCCCTGTCCCGCCCGCGCGGGTCACGCCGGTCAGCTGGCCGAGGTTGTCATAGCCATAGGCCGCCAGCCCCACGGCGGCGGCGGGCGGCACGTGCTGGTCGATGGCGGTGACCGCGCCGGTCACATCGTACGCGTATTCGGCGCGAAAGCCGTCCGGCCACTGGATCGCCGTCGCCCGCCCGGCCGCATCGTATTCATACGCCATCGACCCCAGGCCGGTGGTCGACTGGCTGACCGCGCGCGACAGGGCGTCGTAGGCGGTGTTGACCGTCAGACTGTTGCCCACCGTCGAGGTGAGCCGCCCCAGATTGTCGTAGCCCGAGGTCACCGACATGGTCCCGGACGGGGCGTTGAGTTGGATCAGCCGCCCCAGGGAGTCCCAGCCGAAATACGTCGTCGCCCCCGCCCGGTTGCGGGCGCTGTTCGGCTGCCCCGCCGCATTCCAGCTCCAGGCCTCATAGTCGGTGGTCGAGGTCGTGCAGCAGGTCGGGTTTGGATAGCGCAGCTTCGCCAGCCGGTCGAAGGCGTCATACTCCATCAGCGAGACATTGCCCCGGCCGTCGGTGAGGGAGTCGACGCGGCCGTTGTCGGTATAGGCGACGGTCTCGGTCAGGGCGTCGACCGTCCCATAGGCCGAGGTGGTGGTCAGCACCCGCCCGACCTCGTCATAGGTGACCTGAGAGATCCGGTCGGGACCATAGCCGCCGGTGGTCGCCGCCGTGCAGGCGCTGGTCGGCAGGGAGGACCAGGTCGCCGGGTTCATGCGCACGGCGGTGCAGGACGGGCGGCCGGCGGCGTCATAGGTCATCGACTGCACGCCCGAGACCGCCCCGGCCCCCGACAACTGCCGCGCCTCGACGGGGCGGAAGAACTGGGCCGCGTCATAGGTGGTCTGGGATTTCAGCAGGGCGGAGAAATTGGCCCAGGTCCCGCTCGAGGCCGTGCCGGTTTCGGCCAGGGTCACCTGGCCCCGGCTGTTGTAGGTCAGCCGTTGCGCGCGATTCAGCAGGGCGCCGCCGCCGTCCGGGTCGGGACCGATGACGCCGATCATCTGGCGGATGTCGTTTCCGGCTGTGTTGTAGATGTAGTTGACGGTGTCCGCCGTTCCCGACAGCGGGCCGTCCACGCTCGCGATGTCTCCGGCCGCCGTATAGGTCATGGCGGTGGTCGCCATGGCGGGGCTCGTGCCCGAGCCGCGACTGGTCGAGACCGGCAGCAGGTTGTTGGCCGAGCTCGTGGTCGGATAGACGATGCTGCTCAGGACTTCGTTGGCCGCGCCGTCGCAACTGGTTCCCGTGGCGCAGGCCGAGACCTCGACCGGCAGCCAGATGGCCGATCCATTGACGAAGGTCGTGGCGCTGTCCTTGTAGCGCGCCTGGACGTCGTCATAGGCGAACCGCGTCTGGGGCCGGGCCGCGCCGCTGGTCGGGGCGGGGGCGGTGACGCTGACCAGCAGGCCCGTCGTCTCGTCCCAGTCATAGTCGGTCACGGCCCCGCGCGCGTCCGTGGTCGAGACCGGCCGGTTGCAAGTCGCCGGGGTCACCGGACTGGCGCAGCTGGTCAGATAGGCCGTCGAGGTGGTGATCGCCGGAATGGTGTTGGTCTTGGGTATCCAGGTCGTCTCGACCAGATTGCTGTGGCTGTCGTATTCATACTCGGCGTAGTCGCCCTCGGGCTGGGTCACGCGGGTGACCCGCAGGTCGGAGTCGTACTGGTACGACCAGGTGTTGCTGAGCGCATCGGTCACCGAGGTGGCCCGGCCCGTGGTGGTGTCGGTCAGCACGGTCAGCGATTGGCTCAAGGGCCCGGCGACGGAGGTGGTCTGCACGTCGCCGCTGACCGAATAGCCATAGGTCCAGGCGCCCGAGGCGTCGGTGACGGCGTTGACCCGGAAATCGGGCGAGGCGTTGTAGGCGACCGAGACATCGGCGCTCGTCGCGCCGGGATAGCGGATGCTGGCCAGTTCGGTGTTGAGATTGCTGTAGCTGTAGGTGGTCACCCGGCTCGATTGGTCCGTGGCCGTCAGCGGCGGGACGGCGCTGTCGTAGGTGACGCTGGGCCAGGTCTCGGTAAAGGTCGTGCAGCTGTTCGCCGTGGCGCTGCACCAGTCTACCGCAAGATTGATCCCTCGGACGTTCGCCACCTGCCAGAAGGCGTTGGTCCCCCCGTCGTTGGACGCATAGGCGTATTTGATCATGTAGCCGCGATTGTTGGTGATCGCGGACAGGCGGTAGACCGTGTCCCAGGCGATGCAATGGCCGCTCGGGCCGTAGGCCACACATCTCTGACCCGAGCCGTAGGTGTAGGCGGTCACATTGCCGTCCGGCGTCGAATAGCCGGTGATCAGCCCTTCGGTCGCGCCATAAGGGTTGTTGTCCTGGGCGCCGATGTTCCGGTCGAAGGTCGCCACGGCGCCGTAGCGATCCGTCACCGTGACGGTCGGCGAGCCGAAGACGACGGTCGAGCCGTTGCTGTATTTGGAGGTCCAGCCGCCCGATCCGTCCGGAATGAAAATCTCGGAGATCGGGCCGACGCTGACGACCAGTTCGCCGCTGGCGGAGCTGATCCCGCCGACAGACGTGTCCCGCCAGCCCCGGTTGGTGAACACCCGGCCATAGGCCAGCCCACCTGCGCCCGGCTGACCGATGACCACCTCGGTCGTGCCGTGGTTGAACCCGCCCGACACCAGGTCCACGCCGCGAGGGTCGAGCGTATAATGTTCCGGCGGGATCGGTTGGGTCTGGGCCATGGCCGTCGAGGCCAGCGCCGCCAGCAGCAGGCCGAGGATCAGCCCCGCGATCCGGTTCAGGGCTGCCATGAGAAACACCCCCCGCCTGTGACCGAGGTGGACTTGACCGTCGTGCTTCCGCTCTTGATCGCCAGCGAGCCGTCGCTGTTCAGCACCAGTTCCGACCCCGCCGTGGCGGTCGCGCTCTGGCTGATGATGTTTTGGGCCACGTCGCGCACGACGAAATTGCCGTTGGTCTCCATCCGCACATACAGCGACCGGCCCGTGCCCGTGCAGCTATGCTGAACCACCCCGCCCGGCCCGGTCACCACCAGATCGCCGTCGGGCTGAAACGTCAGGGTGTAGGACCCGTTGGTGATGGCCTGCGTCGGCACCAGGGTCTGACCGCTCAACAGCCTGCCCGCCGTGGTCGGGCTGGTCGTCGGCCAGGCGTTGCGTGTCGTCCGGTTGTCCGCGTCGTCCAGCAGATAGCTGGCGAAGGCTCCCGATGTCGGCCGCGCCGTCGTCGTCGCGATCAGCCGCCCGTTGGCGTCATACAGATAGGTCTGGGCGTCCTGGGCAAAGGCCGGAAGAGAGTCCGGAAGCAAGAGGGTCGTCAGGAGCGACGCAAGCAAGACTGACAGAGGGTTCACGGTTTCCTCCTATGCATGCGTCTGAAATGCTCTCTATAGGGGTGCCCGTCAAGGCACGAAGAACGTCGGTCCTGGACCTCCGCCACCCGCGAAAAAAGCGGCCGGATCGCTCCGGCCGCCTTCTTTCTTGTGGCCTACGCTCGCCCCGGGTCCGATCTCCGATCGGCCCGAGGACAGGCTCTGCGGTCGCTCGCGGCTTGAGGCCTATTCCTTCGACGCGGCCTTCTCGCGCATGGCGGCGCCCAGGATGTCGCCCAGGGAGGCGCCCGAGTC
>CALSBO010000124.1:0-5574 GCA_943373195.1 Brevundimonas vancanneytii | reverse complement strand
CGCTCGCGCGCCGGGCCGCTCCGCCTATCGCCGCCAGATCAGAACGGGATGTCGTCGTTCAGATCGTACCCGCTCGCCGGCTCCTGCACCTGCCGGTCGGCGGCGCCGTCGTCCGCCGACGGCCGGTCACGCCGGTTCTTCAGACGAATGTCGCCGACGATCAGACGCAGATCGTAGTGTTCGACCCCGTCTTTGCCGGTCCAGGTGTCGTTCTCGACATGGCCCTGGATCACGACCCGGCTGCCCTTGCGGGCGAAGGCCTCGATGTATTTCTCGGCCGTCGCCTCGTTGAAGCAGATGCAGTTGAAGCCGGTGGTGCGTTCGCCCGGCGTGCCATCGGCGCGCCGGAAGCGGGTGGTCTCCAGCACGCGGAAGCTCGAGCGCTTCTTGCCCGAGCCCTGGGCCGACAGGATGGACGGGTCGGCGGCCAGATAGCCTTCGAGGGTGAGGGTCTGCATGGTCAGTCTCCTGAAGATGGGTTTCGGTTGAGGATCAGGCGGCGGCGCGATCGGTTTCGCGGGCGTCGACGGTGTCGGGGTCGCGGGCCTCGGCCCAGTCGAGGACGGTCAGCCGGTTCACCACCAGTTCCTTGGCGGTGCGTTCGGTCCCGTCCTTGGCGGCGTAGGCCGTGTCGATGAAGGCGCCGACGACGACGGCTTCGCAGCCCTGGGCCAGACCGCGGGCGATGACCTTCTCGTTGAGCCCCTTCGACCAGCTGACGCAATTGACCCCGACGAGCCGGTCCTTGCCGGCGCCATCGACGCCGCGCTTTTCGAGCAGCCGGAACACCGCCTTGGCGAAGTCCGGGCTGATCTGGGGGTCGGCCGCCAACCGGCCAGTGAACACCATGGTCTGCATGTCAGTCTCCTGTTGATCCGAAGCGCCGGGGAGCCGATCTCCCCGATTCCGCTTCACCCGGGCCCTCCCTTCCTCCGTCCTCATCCTGCCCGGACGGGGCCTCCGCCCCGCCCGGCGCATGTCTCAGGCGGCCGCTCCGTCGAGGACGGTCTGGACGGGATGGCGGCGCAGCACCGCCTCCACCACGTCCGATCGGTCCGTCGGCACGAACACCCGGGGCGTAAAGGCGATGATCTCGACGAAACACCCGAGCGCGACCAGGGCGTCTCGGTCCGTCCGCCCGCCGACCACCTCGATCCGCCAGCGGTCCATGACCCGCGACCGCTTGAGCCACAGGCCGCCCTCCAGCGAGAGCTGGACGTTGCGATCCAGCAAGGTGGCGGCGGTCCTTGCCCCGTCCGACCAAGCCTCGCCGACATCGGTCAGGCCGAGACTCGCCTTGAGGCTCCGTGCCTGGACTTCGTCCAGCACACGCCCCAGCCAGCGCCGACCGTCCGGCGCCCTGACCCGACGCACAGAACAGCCGCGCGCGGGCAGACGACCCCAGATCGGCAGCAGCAGACCGGTCGCGAGCGTGAGCTCGCGCGTCCGCCAGGGGTCGGTTCCCGCCACCTCCTCATCCCAGATGCGGCGCCATTCATCGACCGCCGCGGGCTTCCAGGCCGATTCCTCGAAGGTCCTCTCCGGCAGGGTCTGACGTCCATCCGGCCGGACCAGGCGAACGGCGGCGACCAGCCGGTCCTCGTCCGTGGCGGTGGTCAGGCCGAGCTCGGCGACCGCCGCCCGGCCGGATTTGGCGTTCACGACCAGCTGATGGGCGACGTCGGCGGCCCGGGCCAGCGCGTCATGCGAGAGCAGGATGTCGCGACGAACCCTGAGCGAGAAGGTCACCAGGGCGGTTTCAGCGCCGGTCGAGACATCGGTTCGGATGGTTTCCTGGTGCAGAACCGCCAATTCCTCCGCCTCGATGTCTTCAAGTCCACGGTCCAGATCCCCCGACGCGGCGGTGCGCTCGAGGATGCCCGAGAGAATGCGGTCGAAGTCCTCGAACAAGGCGTTCTGGTCGGCGATCCTGAGCGCCAGCAGGCGGTTGAGGAAGGTGTGGATCGGCGGCAGGTCGTCGGACGGCTTGAGTCCGCCGTCGGCGTCGAGCAGCTTGAGACCCGTCCTGTGTATGAAGGTCTCGAGCGTCATCGCAGCGAGTTCACCGAACGCCAGGGCCCCGTAGAAGACCAGCAGGGCCCGGCGCGCCCATGGGCTTTCCAGATTGTCCTCGGCCCGGAAGAGGCCCGCCCCGGCCGTCCGGCGCTCGCCGCGCGTGAGCGCGCCGAGCGTGTCCAGACGGCGGGCGATGGTCGAGGTGAAGCGTTTTTCGCCCTGGATGTCCGTCGTGACCGGCCGGAACAGCGGGGCCGAGGCCTGGTGGGTGCGGTGGCTCCGGCCCAGGCCCTGGATGGCGGCGTCGGCCCGCCAGCCCGGTTCGACCAGATAGTGGACCCGGCGCTGCCGGTTCGCCGCCGACAGGTCCGCGTGATAGCTACGCCCGGTGCCTCCGGCGTCGGAGAAGATCAGCACCCGCTTGCGGCCGCTCATGAAGGCGTCGGTCTCGGCGCGCGCCGCCGAGGCGCCGCGCCGTTCCACCAGCCTGCGTCCGTCGCGCACGACCACCCGCCGGGACCGCCCGGTGATCTCGGCGACGGCGTCCGCGCCGAGGGCCTCCAACAGGGCGTCGAGCACCCCGGGCACGGCGGGCAGGCAGGCCATCTGTTCGATCAGGCTCCCGCGCCGGGCCAGCGCCTCCTGGCTGACGGCCGGACGGCCGTCGTCCAGGACAGGAACGAGGACGACCTCGCCGTTCTCCCCCTCGATCGCCTCCATCAGATGCACGGGAAATGCCTCGCGCAGATAATCGAGGACATATTCGCGCGGGGTCATGTCTATCGAAAGGTTGTTCCATTCCTCGGGCGGGACGGACGCCAGCCGCCGCTCCATCACCGCCTCATTGGTCGAGACGATCTGGACCACGGCCGAGCGATCGTGGCCCAGATCCTCCCGGATCGAGGCCACCAGGCTCGGCGCCTTCAGCCCCGCGAGCAGATGGCCGAAGAAGCGCAGCTTGGCGCCCTCGAAGGCGGAATGGGCCGCCGAGGCGGCTTGGCCGCTCCTGGGCTTGCCCGCCTCGTCGTTGACGCCGACGGCCTTCAAGGCCTCGGCGAGATTGGCGTGGATCAGCTGGAAGGCGTCGGCCCAGGCGTCCCAGATCGCGATGTCGTCGGACGTCAGGGGATGGACCAGCGGCTCGTATTCGACCCCTTCGAACGACAGGCTCCGCGCCACATAGAGGCCGAGCGCCTTGAGTTCGCGCGCCACCAGCTCCATCGCCGCCACTCCGCCCCGGTCCATGGCCTCCAGGAAATCCGCCCGCGACATGAAGGGCGCCTCCGGCCCGCCCCACAGGCCCAGCCGGGCGGCATAGGCCAGGTTCTCGGCGGTGGTGGCGCCGGTCGCCGAGACATAGAGGACCCGCGCATCGGGCAGTCGGTTCTGCAGCGCCAGACCGGCCATCCCCTGCAGCGACGCCTTCTTCGTTCCCCGCGCGCCCTTGCCGCCACCCGCGGCGTTGGCCATCGCATGGGCCTCGTCGAAGGCGATGACGCCGTCGAAATCAGCGCCGAGCCAGGCGATGATCTGGTCCAGCCGCGATTGACGGACGCCCCGCGCCGGCTGGCGAAGCGTCGCATAGGTCGTGAACAGAATGCCCCGGTCGAGCCGGATGGCGTCGCCCTGTTTCCAGCTCGACAGCGGCACGATGTCATGAGCGCCGCCGCCGATCGCCGCCCAATCGCGCCGCGCGTCCTCCAGCAAGGCGTCATTGCGCGACAGCCACAGCGCGCGCACCCGGCCCTGGCTCATGTTGTCGGCGATGACGGCGGCGATCTGGCGGCCTTTGCCGCAGCCGGTGCCATCGCCGAGGAAGAAGCCGCGCCTAACTCGGACGGCGTCCTCCCGGTTCTCCGGCGCGAGCACCATCTGGTGGGGCGCCGCGTCCAGCCGCCACCGTCCGGGCAGATGCGCGGCGTGGGCCTCGCCGGCGTAGATGACCATCTCGGTCTGGGCGTCCGAGATCCAGCCCTGGCCGCGCATGGCCGGCGGGAGGACAGGTCGATAGGTCGGCGCCGGCGGCGCCACCGAGGCCATCGGCCCGGACTCGACCAGAGGCGACGGATGCGGGCGGGGCTCGGGCAGAACGATCCGCGCCAGGGCGTGAGCCTGGTAAAGCCCGACATCGCGCCCCTCCCCCGCCCAGGCCCGGACCTCATAGGCCAGGGGCGCGGCCCCGGCCAGAAAGGCCAACCGGCCCGAGGGCAAGGCCAGGCCCCGCGCGCGCGGTCCCAACAGGGCGTCCATCGTCACCGGCGGGCGCATTCGCGGCCTGGCGCCGATCCGCGGCGAAATCGCCCCGGTCATCCGCGCCGCGCTCTGCAGGTCATCAGCGCTCTGGAGAGGCGCGGCGCCCGCGGGGCCTTCGGCGCGGTCGATCACCAGCAGACCGGTCTCAACGGAGGTCCCATGCTTGGCGAAGGCGCCCGCCGGCAAGGCGATGCGGCCTACGACGGCGCCGACCTCGCAGAGGCGGCGAAGCAGGGCGGCGTCCGTCAGGGCGGTCAGCGGCACGATCGCGGCCAAACGGCCATGGTCGGCCAGGGCTTTCAGTGCCGCCGTCAGATGGGCGGCCGGGTCCGAGAACGGCGGATTGCACACCGCCACATCAAATTCGCCCGAGCCTGCGGAAAGGTCATGGATATGGCGTCCGTCGTGGCGCGTCCGGTTCGCGCCCGGAAAGAGCCCGTCGAGGAGGTCGGCCCGACCGGTCGCGAGCTCGTTCAGGCTCAGCAACCCGCCGCAGGCCTCCGCGACCGCGGCGATAAGGCCCGTTCCGGCCGAGGGCTCCAGGACGCGGTCGCCGGGACGCACCTGGGCGGCCAGGACGGCGAGAGCGGCCAGATGCGGCGGCGTGGAGAACTGATCGAACGCGACCTGTTCCTCGCTGCGCCGGCTCTGGGTCAGCCCGAGCGCCGAGACGGCAGCCAGCAGGGCGGTGATCTCCGCCGGCGCATCTTCCAGGCGGCCGACTTGCGGCGCCAGACGCCGGATCTGCAGGACCGTCGCCGCCTCTATGGCGTCATAGGCGTCGCGCCAGGCCCAGGCGCCCTCGGCGTCCGACCCGCCGAAGGCGGTCGTCATGATGGCGGCGACGAGCTTGCGGTCGAGCGGATGGGACCGCGCCAGATGCGCCGCCAGCGCCCGGGCGGCGGCGAGGATATTGGCGGCGGCGTCGCCGGCGGCCGGATCGGCGAACAGGGACAGGTTGGGGGTCGAGGACATGGCGAAGGCTCCGGTGGCCTGGAGCGGAGGGCGCCTCCCTCCCGGTCCTGCAGGCTCGCCTCGCCCGCCCTTTCCTCGCCCTTTTCCACGCCAGGGATTCGCACGACTACGCCGCCCCGGCTGAGCCGGGGCGGCGTCCGTCAGGAAGACTGGCGGTCAGGCGGCGGCGGGATCGAGCGCCGCCTCACCGGCCGGGGTGACGGCGAACGCCCCAACCCCGTCATCATCGAAGGCAGGGTCTTGCTCGTCGATGGCCCGGTCGTCAGCTTCGGCGGCATCGTCCTGAGGCGAGCCCGCCCAGGACAGGCCGGCCGGCGCCCAGGTCCGCGA
>CALSBO010000123.1:0-5585 GCA_943373195.1 Brevundimonas vancanneytii | reverse complement strand
CAGGGGGGACCGAAGCCGGCGGGGCCGGGTTCGAGGGGGGCTGGCGCACCGCGAAATACTTCTGGTGCGTCTTCATCGACAGCCGGACCACCTCGGGCGGCAGGCTGAGGAAGGCCGGGTCCATGTCGCCCAGGATCGGCGTCGGCCATTCGGCGAGGCCGGCGACCTCGTCCAGCAGGCCGTCGTCGTCGACCAGCGCCAGCCCCCGGGCCGCGCAGACGCCCCGCGCCGCCTCGAGGATCTTCAGCCGACGGTCGACCGCGTCCAGCAGGACGAAGTCGCTCTCCAGCCTGGCCCGATAGTCGGCGAAATCCTTCACCACGAACGGCCGCCCGCAGCCCAGGAACCGGTGCCCCTCGGTCAGGTCGCCGGACGCGACGCCGTCGATCTCGAACGGCACGACCTGGCCGTCGAACAGGGCGACGATCCGCTTCAACGGCCGCACCCAGCGCAGCGTGCCCGAACCCCAGCGCATCGACTTCGGCCACGGGAAACCGCGCACGATCTGGTCGACCATGCCGGGGATCAGTTCCGCCGTCGCCTGACCCTGGCTGCTGAGGACGGCGAAGAAGACGCCGTCGCGCTCGACCAGCTGGTCCTTCGTCAGGCCGGTCTTGCGCAGGAAGCCGTCCAGCGCCTGTTCCGGCGCATTGGCTCGCGGGCCCTTGACCTCTTCCTCGCGGTCCGGCGTCGCGGCCGGCAGCCCCTCGACCACCAGCGTCAGCCGCCGCGGCCCGGCGAAGGTCGTGAGCGCCTCATACGTCAGCCCCGCGGCCTTCAGCCGTTCGGCCGCCATCCGCTCCAGATCACGCGCCGCCCCGCCCTGCATGCGGGCCGGGATTTCTTCGGAAAACAGTTCGAGAAGGAGTTGGGGCATCAGGCGGTCCGGCGCTCGATCGCGAGCATCAGGTTGGGCGGCGCGTCGTCGGCGGCGGAGAAGGTGATGAAGAGCGTGAGGGGCGTCGACGACAGGGCGGCCGACTGGAAGGCGAGGAAGAGGTCGCGCGGGAAATAGAGGTCGGCGGTGATGCCGTGTTCGTTCTCGCCGACGTAGCCGCTGGTGCCATCCGGCGAATGGTCGATCATGCCGAAGCGGGCATGAACCGGCGTCGGCTCGGGGCGGCCCTCGATCTGAACCTCGATCGGATGGATCGTCGTCCACTCCGGTCCCGCCGCTCCCATCGCCATGGGCATCCGCAGCTGATCATTGGCGAAAACCAGACAGGCGCCCAGGACCGGTCGCGGCTCGGGCCGGCGGCCTTTCAGCGAAACGACGCGATCGTCGCTCACGCCCGCCCCCGCTCTTGCTCGACCCATTCGGTCGCACAGGCCTTACACAGGTCCCGGATGCGGCCGATGTAGCTCTGGCGTTCCGCCACCGCGATGGCCCCGCGGGCGTCCATCAGGTTGAACAGGTGCGACGCCTTCAGCACCTGATCATAGGCCGGCAGCACCAGCGCCTGATCCTGCGGGCCCTTCATCGCCAGCAGCCGTCCGACCTCGGCCACCATGTCCTCGAACCGGCGCTTCAGCCCGTCGACATCATAGCCGTGGAAATTGGCTTCCGACTGCTGGCGCTCGTTCTCGAGGAAGACCTCGCCATAGGTCAGGCCCTCCTTGGTGAATTTCAGATCGTAGACATTGTCCACGCCCTGGACGTACATGGCCAGACGCTCCAGCCCGTAGGTCAGTTCGCCCGAGACCACGTCCACCTCGATGCCGCCCACGCCCTGGAAATAGGTGAACTGGGTCACCTCCATCCCGTCGCACCAGACCTCCCAGCCCAGCCCCCATGCGCCGACCGTGGGGTTCTCCCAGTCGTCCTCGACAAAGCGGATGTCGTGCAGTTTCGGATCAATCCCGATCGCCGCCAGCGAGCCCAGATACAGGGCCTGCAAGTCGTCGGGGTTCGGCTTCAGGATGACCTGATACTGGTAATAATGCTGGAGCCGGTTGGGGTTCTCGCCATAGCGGCCGTCGCCGGGCCGCCGCGAGGGCTGAACATAGGCGGCTTTCCAAGGGCGCGGGCCGAGCGCGCGCAGCACCGTGGCCGGATGCAGGGTCCCCGCCCCGACCTCGATGTCATAGGGCTGCAGGATCGCGCAGCCCTGATCGCCCCAGTATTTGTGGAGCGTCAGGATCAGGTCCTGGAAGGCGAGCGGTTCGGCGGTCACGTCAGGCTTTTTCGTCCGGGAAAGAAGGCCGCGGACCCTAGACGGGCGGCCTTGACCGGGCAAGGCGAAGGCCCGCCATACGGTTCCTTAAGCGGCGCTGGCTACATATTGCGGCCATGAAGCCCATCGACCAGATGCGCCGTCGCGCCGCGCGCTATCTCGACATCGAGGCGGCGGTGATCGCGCCCGCCGTCGGCGTGTTTTCGCTCAGCTTCGACGACTTTCCCGCCAGCGCCTGGACCGAGGCCGGGCCGGTGCTGGCCGAGCACGGGGTCAAGGCCAGCTACTATGTCTGCGGCGGTCTGGCGGGCGGGGTGAACATGGACCGGGACCAGTTCCAGGTCGAACACCTCCAGGCCCTGCACGCCGCCGGCCACGAGGTCGGCTGCCACACCTTCGGCCATACCAGCGCCCTGCGCATGGACGCCGAGGCCCTGCGGCTCAGCCTCGACGCCAACGCCGCCTGGGTGGCCGGGCGCCTCGACGGATACCGCATGACCACCTTCGCCTGGCCGTTCGGCGACGCGACGGTGGGGGCCAAGCGGGTCGTGCGCGCGCGGTTCGAGGTCGCGCGCGGGGTGCGGGACGGCGTCAATGCGGGCCGCGAGGACCGGGCGCTGATCAAGAGCATCGGCCTGGAGCGCCGCCGGTTGCCCGGTTACGACCTCGAGGCGATGATGGCCGAGGCGGCGGCTTCGAAAGGCTGGCTCAACGCCTATGGTCACGACGTCTCCGACCGACCGACCGACTACGGCTGCACGCCGGACGATCTGGACCGGGTTCTGCGCGCTGCGAAGGCGGCGGGGCTGGAGGTGCTGCCTGTCGCCGAGGCCTGGGGCCGGGTTCGCGCCGCCGCCTGAACGCTCGCAAGATACGTCCGCAACTGTCGCACCTGTGTTGTTTCAGTGATTCGCAACGAACGCAGAAACGACAGGAGGGTGATGATGAACCGACCCACGACATTCCGGGCCGTTCAGGAACTGGCGGCCCAGGCGGGGCTGGTGATGAGCCGGGAGGCGGGCACGCGACACATCCGCCTGCGCTGCCGCAACCGGGCGCGCGGCTCGAACTGGACGGTGGTCACCCTGGCCGAGGCGCTCGACATGATCGCCCGGCACTCAGGCTGTGAAAGGTCTGAAGCCGCCTAGGTTCAGGCCGCCTGCGCCAACGCGGCCGCCGCCCGCCCGTCCGCCCATTTGATCAGGGCGGCGCGGGGGAAGGCCACGATCCAGGACCGGGCGACATATTCGCCCGACTCGATCAGGGCGGCGCGGGTGGGCGAGGAGGTCGCCGCCCGCTGGGTATGAATTTCGCCCGGCCCCTGATGCACCATGAAGGCGCCGTGCTTCAGCAGGCTGAGCCGCAGATAGGCCAGGCGCGGGCTGATCTGCTCCAGCGGCGGATCGTAGAACCAGCTGGAGCCCAGCATGCCCGCCATCTCCGGACGGCGCTTGCAGATTTCGGCGGCGGTCGCCCAGGCGCGGTCCCAGCCGGCCTCGTTGAAGTCGGACAGTTCGCGGCTCTCGGTATGCACCTCCAGCCACGGCTTCCAGGCCTGGGCCGACGCATAGGCCGGGATCACCGACCAGCCCCAGCCTTCGCGGGCATGGCGCAGCACCTGACCCGGCCCCATGGGGGAGGACAGGTCGATCATCTGGGTGCGGGCGCCGGGCACGCTGAGGACCAGCGAAATTCGCACGTCCTTGGCCCAGAAGTCGCGATCATAAGGATCGGCGCCGGCGGTCAGAAAGTCGGCGAGACGCTGGATCCATTCGGGATACAGGTCATGCACGGCGAGCGGCAGGTCGGCGGCGGGAACACGCGCCGGCATCTCCAGCGCCCAGATCGCGACCAGGGCGCGGCGATGGTCGTCGGTCAGGGCGGCGCCGAAAGCCGCCATGAGGGCTTCCTCGGCGCGGTGGGCCGGCTGGTCGAAATCCCAATGGGGCGCCGAGGCCGCGGCGGCGGCGGCGGCGGCGGCCTTGAGGGCGTGAAGCCGGGCGCGGTCGTCGACCGGGACCCTGTTCAGGACGGCTTCGAACGCGGCGATCTGGGCGGGCGTGAGCGTTTCCATCCCCCCAGTCTGCCAGACACCGGTTTGCCGACGGTTAAGGCGCGGCGCCCGCCGGCTTCAGCGGGCGCCGGAAGGCCTCAACGCGGAGTCGGCGCCGGATTGGCCGGGTCTTCCTCGTCGTCCACCTGACCGTCGGTGGGATTGGCCACGGGCGGCGCCTGGACCGTCGTCACCGTGGCGGCGGGCCGGCCGTTCGGCGCCGTCTGGCCGGTCGCCGGGCGGGGGATCGCGGTCGCCGCGGACGGTGAGGTTCCAGGCGTCGGAACGGCGACCGGCGGTTCGACCGGCAGGACGGGCGGGGTCGGCGCCGGAACCTGCCCGGCTGCCGCCTCGTCGGCGGGCGCTTCGGCGGGCGCGGCGGGCGCGGCCGCGTCCTCATCGCCCATCGCGGCCCTGGACTGGGCGGGGTTCAGCACCCTGTCGAGCACGAAGACGGCGCCGTTGGAGGCGTCGATGTCGGCGCGGGTGATGGTGGCGCCGTCGACCCTGAGCGCGTCGCCCGTGCCATCCAGCAGCACCTGGGTCCGCGAGGCCGTCTCGACCCCGCCCCGCGCGCCGCGGATCTGGGCCGAGGACACGTCGGCGACGATGACGTGATAGAGCAGCAGGGTCCGCAGCTCGTTGACATTGGCGGGGTCCATCAGCCGGGTCCGCTCGGCCTCGGGCAGGGCCGCGAAGGCCTCGTCGGTCGGGGCGAAGATGGAGATGGCCGGGCGCGACCGCAGGGTTTCCGTCAGTTGCGCCCGTTCGAGCGCGGCCAGCAGGGTGGTGAAATCGCCCTGGGCGGTCAGGACGTCGATGACGCTACCGGCCTGGGCTGGCGTGTCAGCGACGCCCGTTTGGGCGGGCGCGGCCACGGCCGGCGCCACGGCCTCGGCGGCCGACGGCGGCGGGGTCCGGTCGGGCGTGGCGGGCGCGACCGGAGGCGGCGTGGCCGGGACCGGCGCGGGGGGCGGCGGCGGCGCATCCTGGGCGAAAGCGGACGGGGCGGCCAGAAGGGCGGTCGCGGCGGCGGCGGTCAGCAGTCGGAGGCGAAGCATGGCAGTATCCCTTTCCGTGACTTCGGCCGCAGGGGGAGATCAGACGCGGCCAGGAGCAATGAATCCCGACGTGTGGAATTCTCTTGCAGGAGCCGGGTTCCATACCGGAAACAATGGAACGGCGGTTCGCCAGTCGACTTCTGCTTTTCTGACCGCCGGTCGATATTGAGCTTCACAATACCGAACCCTCGACTCCGATAATCTCAAACGTGGTCGACTATTGCGCCAGAATTGTCGGCGCGATCCACCAGTCGGGACGCAGACCGGCGAGACTCAGACCGGCCTCCTCGGCCGCTT
>CALSBO010000122.1:0-5741 GCA_943373195.1 Brevundimonas vancanneytii | reverse complement strand
GATCGCGCAGGCCTTGAACAGGGCGCCCATCTGGTCGTCGGCGATCAGCCGGGCGAGTTGGCGGTCGATCACGGGGGCCGCCTCGGGCCGTCCCGCCTTCAGCCGGTGGGCGCGGGCCTCGATCCCGAGCAGTTTCAGGAAATCACCCTGTCCCATCGTCCCGGTGACGTCGGCCCCGGTGTGGACAGCGGCCTCCAGAACGGTCGGGAAGTCGGCCCATTGGGTCAGGTCGGTCTCGCCGGGGCTGTCCAGAGGATCGACCTTCTGGTGGCGGCGCAGGCCCTGCAGGGTGTCGCCCGGCCCGGCCCGCGCGCGGCCGTAGTCGATCAGCAGGGCCGCGCCGCCCGCCGCCTTGACCAGGGCCGCGACATCACGCCCGAAGGCGGCCTGCTGGTCGGAAATCTCGACCGTCTGGCCCGGCGCGACCGCGAAATCCGGGCGTTTGAAGCCGCCGGTGATCTTGACCAGGCCGAACATCAGCGCGCCCTCATCGGTCACGCCGACGCGGCGCTCGGCCCAGCCGTCGTCGGTCTTCACGAACTGTCGCGCGGGCAGGCAGTCCAGCACCTCATTGGCGATCAGGATCACCGGGGCGTCCGTCTCGATCCGGTCCAGCGAGGCGACCCAGCGGGGGTGGAGATCGCTGTCCGCCAGCATCCGGGCCTGCGCCGCGCGCAACGGCGAGCTGGGCTCGATCAGAATCAGGTCGGCGGCGCGAAGGAACTCGGGGTCCAACCGCGCCGCGCGCAAGGCATCGGCCATCAGGGTCCCGTCGCCTGGCCCTACCTCGACCAGCCGCACCCGTTCGGGCGCGCCCAGACGCCGCCACAGCTCGACGGCCCACAGGCCGATCAGTTCGCCGAACATCTGGCTGACCATCGGCGCCGTGATGAAGTCGCCGGCCGCGCCGATGGCCGGACGAGTGGCGTAATAGCCCCCCTCCGGGTCGTGCAGGCAGCGGGTGACATAGTCCGCCACGGTCATCGGCCCGGTCAGGGCGATCTCGCGCGCCAGACGGTCCCCCAGCGAACTGACCTTGCGAGACATGGCGCGTCAGGCGGCGACCGGCGGACGGCTCCATGCCCGCCAGATCAGCCAGCCGCCGATCAGCATCATCGGAATCGACAGCATCATCCCCATGGTCAGGCCGAGCGGCAGGTTCTCCAGGCCGGCGTCCGGCTGTCGGACATTCTCCAGGGAGGCGCGCACCAGGCCGTAGCCGAACAGGAAGAGGCCGGTGACATAGCCCGGCTTGGCCAGCAGCCGCCATTTGTAGACCGCCAGCCACAGGATGACGGCGAGCGCGATCCCTTCCAGCCCGGCTTCGTACAGCTGGCTGGGATGACGGGCCACGTCGCCGGCGGGGCAGAAGCCGTAGGTCTTCTCGATGGTGCGGTTGCAGAACACCATGCCCCAGGGCGCGTCGGTGGGGCGTCCCCACAGCTCGCCGTTGATGAAATTGGCCATGCGGCCGAAGAACAGGCCGATCGGCGCGACCGGCGCGATCAGGTCACCGAGGCTGAGCAAACGCACCTTGTTCTTCCAGGCGAACCAGACGATCGCCAGGCTGACGCCGATCAGGCCGCCGTGGAACGACATGCCCCCGTCCCAGAGGCGGAACAACGCCAGCCGTTCGCCCCAGTCGGCGCCGGTGAACAGCTGGGCATAGAGCACCGGCTTGTAGAACAGGGCGAAACCGAACCGGCCGCCCAGGATGATGCCGAGGGTGATCCACAGCACCAGATCGTCCAGCTGGACGGTCGTGACCGGGGGCTTGCCGGGCTGCCAGACGGCGTTGTTGCGGGCCAACCGCGCCGCATACCACCAGCCCAGGACGATGCCGGCGACATAGGCCAGGGCGTACCAGCGGATGTCCAGCGGGCCGATGCTGAACCAGACGGGGTGGATGTCGGGAAAGGGCACGGGCGCTCCAGAAAGCCGGTTCTGGGGACGAGTTTAGCAAGCGCCGCCGATCCCGTCCCTGAATTTTCGGAAACTATGCCGCGTTGCCCAAATCAGGCCATAGGCCGCATCGACAGCAAGGTTTCATTCACCATATCGGGTGAACCTTCCTTAACGGCGCCCGTTCGGTCGGGTCGGAGAGTCCCATGCAGACCCGCAACCCCCTGCTCGACGAGTTCGCCAAGCTGACGACCGGCGCCATGGGCCTGGCCCAGGCGGCGGGGGAGGAGGCGAAGACCGCCTTCCGCGCCGGCACGGACCGCATGGCGGCGGACCTTGATCTGGTCCGGCGCGACGAGTTCGACGCCCTGAAGGCCGAGATCGCGGCTCTGCGGGCCGAGGTCGCCGCGCTCAAACCGGCCGCCAAGGCCACAAAGAAGCCTGCCACGGGAACGTCCACAGCGTCCGTTCCCCCTCAGGACGCAGCCGGTTGAGCCGAATCTGCGAACCCGCCTACCGTCCCGTCATGGGGCGTGAGTCGCGCCCGGAGACTGCCTGATGGACGCCGTACGGCCCGAAGAAGTCGATGTTCCCCACGATCCGCTGGATGTGGTGGAACACGTCCTGGTGGCTGAAAACCTGCCGTTCGACCGCACCGACGAGGGCGATCTGGCCTTCTCGCTCGCGGGCGACTGGAAGGATTATGAGCTGTGGTTCGCCTGGCGACCCGAGGGCGACTGTCTGCAACTGTGCTGCGCGCTGGACCTGCAGGCGTCCAAGGCGCGGCGCGGGGCGGCCTATGAACTGGTCGGCCTGATCAACCAGCGGACCTGGATGGGCCATTTCGAGGTCTGGGCCGAGGACGGCGAGATCGTCTTCCGCCATTCGCTGGCCCTGCCGATGGGCGAACGCCCGACCCTGGCCCAGGCGGCCTCGATGATCGACGCCGCGGTCGAGGCGGCGGACCGCTACTACCCCGCCTTCGACTTCATGATCCGCGGCAACAAGAAGCCGCAGGAGGCGATCGACTCCTGCCTGTTCGAGACCGTCGGCACGGCCTGAGGTCATGAGCGCAAGCGCCCGAAGCGGAACCGTCGCCCTCGTCGGCTGCGGGCGGCTGGGTTCGGCCATCCTCGAAGGTTGGCTAAGGAGCGACGCCGTCGCGGCGCGCGATCTGATCATCCTGACCCCGTCGGACAAGCCGGCCGCCGAGGCGGCGCGGGCGAAGGGCGCGCGGCTCAATCCGTCGATGTTCGCGCTCGCCGAGGCGCACACGCTGGTGCTGGCGGTCAAGCCGGCGAAATGGCGTGAGGCGACGGCGCCGCTGATCGGCGCGCTGAATCCCGCCGCTGTGATCGTTTCGGTGATGGCGGGCGTGGCCGCCGCCGACATCGAAGCCCTGTCAGGCCGTCCCGTCGCGCGGGTCATGCCGACCACGGCGGTCGCGCAAGGCCGGGGCGTCGCGGCCCTGTGGTCCGACCACGACGACGTCCGGGAGACGGCGCGGACGCTGTTCGCCGCCATGGCTGAAGTCGTGGAGCTTGATCAGGAAGCCCATATCGACGTCGCCACCGCCACGGCGGGCTCGGCGCCGGCCTTTATCCACGCCTTCGTCCAGGCCCTGGCCCGAGCGGGCGAGGCCGAGGGCTTGTCGGCGGATGCGGCGACGCGGCTGGCGCGCGGGGCGCTGCGGTCCGCCGGAGCGGGCGTCGAGACCGGAGAGCCGCTGGAGGTCCTGATCGCCCGCATCGCCTCGCCGGGCGGCACGACCCGGGCGGGGCTGGACGCGATGGCGGCGAGCGGCGACCTCGACCGCGCGGCCGCGGCCGCGGTCAGGGCCGCTGTGCAGCGGGCGCGGAGCTTCTAGCGAGTGACGTAGCGGCCGTCGGCCAGGTTGTCGGCCAGCCGGCGATAGGCCCGGTCCGCGTCCGACCAGGTGTTGAAGCCGTGAACGTCGGCCAGACTGTACGAATACCAGTCGTACTGGACGGGCAGGGTGCGTCCGTCGGCCGTGGTGATCTGGCCCTCGATGGTCGCGCCGCCGATGGAACGGCTGCGATGGCCGTCCAGACCGGGGCGGTCGACCGACTGCTGGAAGGTCGGGCGGTTGGGCTTGAGGTCGGTCAGAACCAGCTCGATCCGGGCGCCGTCCAGGTCGCCGTGGCGGGCCAGGGCGCGTCCGACCAGTTCGGCCAGCCGGTCCGCCTGTTCCTGCACCTCGCGGGCGCCCAGTTCGTCGGCCTTTTCCTGGAGGTCGGGGCCGAGGCTGACGCTGATCAATGCGGGTTCGGCCGTGGCCGGTCCGGCGCTGAAGGCCAGGACGGCGGCGAGGGGCGCGAGAAAGGCGAGTTTACGCATGATGTCCTCCATGGGGCCTGTCGGAATCGAAGGTGGGCGCTACGGTCCCGCTTCGCAATCCTCCCCGGAGCGAGCCTGAGGTCGGCCCCCTCCACCGCTTCACGGTCCCCCTCCCCAAGAGGGGGAGCAACATCAACCCGGCAGGCGGATCAGCGCCTTGAGGCCGCCCAGGTCGCTGCGCTCCAGGGTGATGTCGCCGCCGTGGCCGCGCGCCACGTCCCGGGCGATGGCGAGGCCCAGGCCCACCCCCTTGCGGTTCTGGTTGCGCGAGGCGTCGAGGCGGGAGAAGGGGCGGAAGGCCTCCTCGTGCATGTCCTCGGGGATGCCGGGGCCGTCGTCCTCGACCGCGACCTCGAGGCCGCCGGAGGGCAGGGGGCGGGCGCTGAGCCGGACATTCTCGCCATGGGCGGCGGCGTTGCCGGCCAGATTGGTCAGGGCGCGTTTGAAGGCGAGGGGACGCAGGGTGGCGGTCAGGTCCGCCGGCGCGTCGACCTCGGCCGCGGCGCCGGCGCGGCGCACGTCCTCGGCGGCGGCCTGTAACAGATCGGCGATCGAGACGGCCTGCGCCGCCTCGCCGGCCTCGCCGCGGGCGAAGGCGAGGTATTCGTCGATCATATGCTCCATCTCGTCGAGATCGCCCTCCATGGCCCTGGAGCGTTTGAACGGCGGGGCGAGGGCGAGTTCGAGACGCAGCCGGGTCAGCGGCGTGCGCAGGTCGTGGCTGACCGAGGCCAGCAGGGCGGTGCGCTGGTCGATATGGCGCTGGATGCGTTCGCGCATGGCCAGGAAGGCGTTGGCGGCGGCGCGAACCTCGCGCGCGCCGTGCGGCTTGAAATGCTCGCTGGTCTCGCCGCGACCGAAGGCTTCGGCTGCGTCGGCCAACCGCTCGATGGCGCGGACCTGGTTGCGGATGAACAGGATGGCCACGCTCATCAGCAGGACCGTAGCGATGGTCAGCCACAGCACGAAGATATGGGCCTGGGTGGCGACGGCCCGCTCGCGCGGGGCGATGATGCGCAGCACGCCCTCGGGCTGCTGCACCCGGATGTCGACATAGGCGGGATACTGGGTGGTCGAGAACCAGAACGGCTGGTCCAGTCTGCGGTCCAGCGCCTGTTCGAGGGTCCGGTCGACGACGCCGATGGGGCCACGCTCCTGTTCGCGGGGCAGGACCGCCTCCTCCTGGAGGGCGACCGACAGCGACATCGACCGCTCGGCCCGCTCGGCGATGACCGCCAGATTGTCCGGCGTCGGGTCGTCGCGCCAGCTTTCCGCGGCCCAGGCGATGTCGCCGGCCAGGCCGTCGGACAGGCGGGCGGTCACCGTTTGCCAATGCATGTCGAAGAAGGCCCAGGTGACCGCCACCTGCATCACCAGCACCGGCAGGACGATGATCAGCAGCGACCGCCCCCACAGCGAGGTCGGCATCCGCCGCTTCAGGAACCGCGGCCACGACGAGGCTGGAAGCAATCTCACCGCAT
>CALSBO010000121.1:0-5862 GCA_943373195.1 Brevundimonas vancanneytii | reverse complement strand
TCGCCGGCGGCCGGCTGGCGGCTGACGGTGAATTCCGGCGTCCAGATGCGGTTGGCCATGCCGTAGCCGCGCGCGGTCGAGGAGTTCTCGCCCGAGCCCGAGGCGGCGCGCAGGTCCAGCACGAAGCCCTGCGGCCCGCGCAGCGCCGCCACCTGCCCCTCGACCAGGGCGTTGAACGCCGGCCAGCCGGCGTCGGCGAAGGTGTGGACATGCACCCACGGGCGGAATGGAAAGTGGTGCGTGTCCCCGCTTCAGCGAAATGAAATGGCTGCGCCCCATGCCTTTAGTTGTATTTCTTCCAGAAGTAGGAGCGCGTATAGTCTAGTTTGCACAAACTACAGCGGCGTGGCGGAACAAGCGCTGTTCTCTGGTTCAAAAATCCACGCTGGCCAGAATTCCATCGGCGAGTCCACGTGAGCGCATTGCAGCGAGGGCACCTAAGCAGAAAAAGTGCGCCTAAAAAATAGGATGTCATGGATAATATTAAGCCGATTGGAATATAGCTTTGTAGCAATATTCCAAAATACAGCGCAGCCAACAGTCCAGGCCATGCGTACAATATTGTCAATACAAACACATTCATTGCGCGCAATCTATCCTAAGAGTTTCAACGTCTTCGACTGTTCCTGCCACTGGCGGATTTATAGGAAGGGATGCTTCTGCTCCACCCATAACTCCAAAACCTCTCCAGTTAGATAGATCTCCGTCCGGTATAACAAGAGCAAGAGTACCGAACCAAATATCAAGGTTTACTGTTGTTGCTGATCCAAGAATTGACAAGTTTGAATAATATACACCTATTCCTACGTCGACATTAAATCCCGTTGCGAAGGAAGTCGATGCAAATGCAAAACGATCAACTATTCTTCCGTTGGCTATCTGAACGGCAAATCCGAACGCACCGCCGGCACCGACTCCGCCAACAATTTGCGCCTGAATCTGAGCAAAATACCAGCCGTCTGCTGGTGCGACCCTAGCCGCCGCTGCCACCGCTGCTTGAACTTGCCGACCGGCAGTACCTGTGAGCGCTCGACAGACACTATCTCGAACCGAGCCGCCGCTTCGTTCCAACCGCTCCCTGAAGTTTGGCTGACTTCCGGCAGTCCCTACAGGACAGCCCACTCTCCTATAAGTAGTTTCGTTGACTTGGCCGGTTCCGTCCCGAAACGTCCGGCTGCTACTCGGCACATACCAGGGACAAAGCCCTAGCGGGTCGGCGTAGTTCATGGGGTCTGCGCCGACATAAGCATAAAGGTTGGCTCCCGCCCCGTAACCGATGGGATCGGTCTGCAGAAATCGTCCAACCTGCGGCAGGTAGGTCCGGGCGCGATAGTGATACGCTCCTGCTTCGCCGAGCCAAGCTTGGCCGGTGTACTGGAACCGCCCGGCATTGGCCGAGTTCGGCACACCGTACTCGTCATAGCGGTTGAGGGCCGAGACCGCGCCGGTTCCGCCGGTCAGGCCCACTACCGAGCCCCGCTCATCGGCTAACAGCCAACTGCGGTTGGTCGTATCGGAACCGTCGTAGCTGGTTACGACACCATCCAGCCCGAGACCGGGGACGAAACGGCGGATTACCGCCCCCGAGCCGTCATATTCCGCAGCCAACTGCTGACCCGCATACTGGAAGCGAGTGGTCGCGGACGACACGGTGCTGGAGAACAGGCGGTCGTTCGGGTCGAAGGCGAAGGTCGCCGCCGAGCCGCCGGACGGGGTCGCCGAGGTCAGGCGATTGGCGGCGTCATAGCCGTACGTGTTCCCTGTGATCGAGGTGGCGTTCTGATTGGCGTCGTAGGAGACCGACGAACCGCTGATCGTGGTGATCTCGTTCCGCCCGTTCAGGCTATAGGTCGTCGAGCCCGTCGCCGGCGTCCAGACATAGTCCGCGTCGCTGACCGTGCGGCCCACAATCTGGCCGGCGGGGTTGTAGCCGAAGCCGAAGGTCACGTCATCGGTCGTCCCGGCCGGATTGTGGGCGAGCGAGGTCAGTCGGGCAAAGGCGTCGTGGCCCCAGGTACTGGCCGCCCCGTTGCCGCGCGCGACGCCCGTCGGCAGGCCGAGGTTGTCATAGGTCCATGCCGCCAGCACACCGGGGCCGGACGTGGCGCCATTTTCGCGCACCGCTGTCACCGCTCCATAGAGGTCGTGATCGTAGGTCGCGTAGAATGCATCCGGCCAGGTGATCCGGATCATTCGCCCGGCGGCGTCATGCTGATACGCCATCGCCCCTAGAGGACCGGTTTCGCTGGTTAGCCGCGACAGAGGATCCCAGGCATTGGTCAGGGTCTGGCTATTGCCCGTCGAAGTCAGCACCCGGCTCAGATTGTCGTAGGTGTAGGCGAAGTCCATCGTCCCGGACGGGGCGTCGATTGTCGTGACGCGATTCAGAGCGTCATAAGCGACGGTCGTGGTTTGGCCCGCCCGATTGCGGCTGCTGATGACGTTCGAGGCCGCGTCATAGCCGACCTCTTCGTAGTCGGTGGTCGAGGTTCCGCCGCCGGTGGCGTTCGGATAGCGCAGCCGGACGGGCCGATCGAAACCGTCGTAGGCCAACACCGAGACGTTGCCCCTGCCATCGGTCAGCGAGGCGACTTGGCCGTTGGTGGTGTAGCTAGCGGCCTCCGTAATCGCCTCGGACAAACCGTAGGCACTGGTGACCGTCAGCGGGCGGCCAACGTCATCGTAGATGGTTTGGATGATCCGGTCGGGGCCGAAGCCGCCGGTGGTCGCGGCGGTGCAGGCGCTGGTGGGCAGGGAGCTCCACGTCGCGGGGTTCATCCGCACGGCGGTGCACGACGGGCGGCCGGCGGCGTCATAGGTCAGCGACTGCACCCCGGACACGGCGTTCGCCGCAGACAACTGCCGCGCCTCCACCGGCCGGAAGAACTGGGCAGCGTCATACGTAGTCTGGGACTTCAGGATCGCCGAGAAATTGGCCCAGACACCGGCCGAGGCCGTCCCGGTCTCGACCAGAGTGACTTGGCCCCGGCTGTTGTAGGTCAGCCGCTGGGCGCGGTTCAGGCCCGCGCCGCCGCCGTCCGGGTCAGGGCCGATGACCCCGGTCATCTGACGGGCGTCGTCATAACGGAAATGGGTGGTGTCGGCTGTTCCGGACAGCGGGCCGTCAACAGTCTCGACATCGCTGTCCGGCGTCCAGGTGATCGCCGTGACCGCCATCGACGGGCTCGCGCCCGAACCCTGATTCAGGCTGGTGGGCAGCAGGTTGTTGGCGACGCCTGTCGAGCCATAGACGACCGTGGTCCGCACCTCGTTGGCCGCATTGGCACAACTGTTCCCAGTCGCACAGGCGGACACCACCGTCGGAAGGGTGACTGAGGTGGCCGACGCGATGATCGAACCCGCGCTGTTCTTGTAGTAGGCGGTCTGGGCCGCATAGGTATAGCGAATCTGGGGTCGGGCGGCGCCGCCGCTCGGGGCCGGTTGAGTGACCGTCAGCAAACCGCCATGGGTGCTGTCCCATGTATAGTCGGTGACGTTTCCAAGCGCATCGGTCGTCGAGGTCGGCTGGTTGCACGTCACCGGGTTGGTGCAGGTCGAAGGGTAGGTCGCAGCCGTCGTGATGTTCGAGAGGCCAGAGCCCGACTTGGGGACAAAGGTCGTCAGTATGACGTTGCCGCGCGAGTCGTAATCGACCTCTGCGTAGTCCCCCTCGGGCTGCGTCACTCGGTCCAACCGCTGCTGGCCATCATAGGTATAGCTGACTGTCTGGTTCAGGCCATTGGTGACCGACGTCGCCCGGCCAATCGTCTGGTTCGAGACCACCACCAGTTCCTGCGACAAGGGGCCGGTCGCCGTCGTGGTCCGTGTCGTGCCTACGTCCGAATAGGCGTATGTCCACGCTCCCGATACGTCTGTGACGGCGGAAACCCGACCGCTGGCATAGCTAACGGCGATGTCGTCGCTCGTCGATCCCGGCAGCCGCACGCCGGCCAGCCCACCGCTATAGGTGTAGCTGGTGGTGCGGCCCGACTGATCGGTCACCCCGCTGATATTGCCGAAGCCGACCCCAAGGTACTCGACTGCGGGCCAAGTCCGACTCCCCGTGCAAGGGCCGTAGGGATCGCAGTAGTCCACCGTCCGATTGATCCCGATGGCGCCGGTCCGGCTCAGCCATTCCTCAGGGCCCGTTGCAAACGGGATGTCTTCGGCGGCGTACGCGAAATTGACTTGGTAGCCGCGATTGTTGCTCACCGCGTCGAGGCGGACCGCGTTGCCCCAGTCCAGGCATTGTCCCGGCTCGCCGGTCATTGGGTCGAGATCCCACAACCGGCAATAGCTGTAGCCGTCCCAGTGGAAGGCCAGCGTTTCCCCGTTAGGCTGCTTCACGCTCATGAGTGCGGCGTTGTTCGCCGCATACACCGTCGTCGAGCCGCTATACGTCGTCGAATAGGTGGCGATGGTTCCATTGGCGGTGGTGAAAGTCAGGATCGCGCCGGACTGGGTCAGCGTCGCCCCGGTGTTCGATACCGGCGTGAAGGTCGAGCCCGACTTGGTGAACACCTCGGACTCGGCGCCAAGGCTGACCACATAGGTCGAGCCGGAAACCGCCACCGTGCCCGATAGCGTGTCCCGCCACCCGCCGTTGGTCCAGACCCGCGCATGGACGATGCCGCCGTTTTCGGGTTGGCCGATGACGATGTCCGTCGCCTCATAGACGAACTGGCCGGTGACCAGGTCCACGCCGCGTTCGTCGAGTGTGTAGTGCTCGGGCGGCGTCGGCTGTGTCTGAGCGTTTGCATCATGGGCATAAACGAGAAGCCCGATCACGGCGCTTGCGAGCAGGCCGGCATGAAAGCGATGACCGCTCATCGGGCGGCCTCCGATTCGGGAGCCAACCGCCACAGCTCGGTAGAGCCTGCTCCGTCGAACAGCGCGAAGGCGCCATCGTCTCCCAGCGCCAGATAGGCGTCGGCCAGAAGACCATCTTCCGCTGGGCTTCCGCGAAATCTCGCGCGGCCCGCGTGGTCGAGGACAAAGGTCGAACGAGTGGCGGTGTCGGTCAGACTCGACCAAAGGATCGCGTCCTCGGACCAGAGTTCAAGCGCCGCAGATTCCCGAAACGCGAAACTGAACCGGCCGTTGGGCGAGACCAGCGCTTGATGAGGTGAAGCGACTGACCGACCGGCAGCCGCGACAACGCCGCCCAAGTGCTGGTCCCGGTCTGGCTTCGGCTGGTCCGGTTGTCCGCGTCGTCATAGACATAGGCGGCGGTGTTGGTTCCGCCTGAGCCGGTCGTCGAAACCCCGGTCAGCCGCCCGTTGGCGTCATAGCTGTAAGTTTGGGTGACTTGGGCGTTCGCGACGCCTGCCAACCCGGCCAGCGTCAGGGCGATGAATACGCTTACGAGTGGTTTCATGACTGCTCCCCCTCAGATCGCACCGTTCTCCCAAAACGGGAATGAGTCAAGGCGCGACGCAACCCGCCGTTCGAGCACGAAAAAGGCGGCCGGATCGCTCCGGCCGCCTTCATTTCGCACTGGGCCTCAAGTCGCGAGGCTCCGTGAGCCGAGCATAGGCCCAACAGGCAGGCCTATTCCTTCGTGCTGGCCTTTTCGCGGAGGGCCGCGCCGAGGATGTCGCCCAGCGAGGCGCCCGAGTCGGACGAACCGAACTGTTCGATGGCCGCGGTTTCGTCCTTCATCTCCAGAGCCTTGATCGACACCGAGACGCGGCGCGAGGCCTTGTCGATGCCCGTGACCATGGCGTCGACGCGGTCACCGACCGAATAACGCTCGGTGCGCTGGTCGGCGCGGTCGCGCGACAGGTCGGACTTGCGGATGAAGGCGGTCGCCGGGGCGTCGTCTTCACCGAACTTGACCTCGATGCCGCCGGTTTCGATCGA
>CALSBO010000120.1:0-6017 GCA_943373195.1 Brevundimonas vancanneytii | reverse complement strand
CACTATTTCG
Source organism: Brevundimonas vancanneytii (assembly GCA_943373195.1). Lineage (GTDB taxonomy): Bacteria > Pseudomonadota > Alphaproteobacteria > Caulobacterales > Caulobacteraceae > Brevundimonas > Brevundimonas vancanneytii_B. The sequence goes on along the minus strand of CALSBO010000120.1, from coordinate 6,007 downwards.
TCTGCACCGTCGAGGCCATGCCGCTGGAGCGTCAGGTCGAATTCCTGGCCGTGGACGAAATCCAGCTGGTCGCCGATCCCGAGCGGGGCCACGTCTTCACCCAGCGGTTGCTGCACGCGCGCGGACGGTTCGAGACCATGTTCCTGGGCGCCGGGACCATGGCGCCGCTGATCCGGTCGCTGGTTCCCGATGTCGGGATCGTGTCGCGCGAGCGGCTGTCGACGCTCAGCTATGCCGGCTCGAAGAAGCTGACCCGCCTGCCCCGGCGCAGCGCCATCGTCGCGTTCAGCACCGAGCAGGTCTACGCCATCGCCGAACTGATCCGGCGGCAACGCGGAGGCGCGGTGGTGGTGATGGGCTCGCTCAGCCCGCGCACCCGCAACGCCCAGGTCGAGCTGTTCCAGTCGGGCGAGGTGGACTTTCTGGTCGCCACCGACGCCATCGGCATGGGTCTGAACATGGAGGTGGACCATGTCGCCTTCGCGGGCCTGAGGAAGTTCGACGGGCGGCGGACGCGCTGGCTGCACGCCCATGAGATCGGTCAGATCGCCGGACGCGCGGGCCGCCACCTGCGTGACGGCACCTTCGGCGTCACCGGCGAGGCGCTGGAGCTCGATCCCGACCTGGTCGAACAGGTGGTCGAGCACCGCTTCGATCCGGTCGAGGGCGCCGAGTGGCGCAATGCCCGGCTGGATTTCGATTCTCTGCCCGATCTGTTGCGCTCGCTGACCGTCACGCCGGGTGTGCGCGGGCTGAACCTGACCCAGCCGGCGCTGGACGAGACCCTGCTGCGGCGGCTGGTCAAGGACGAGGAGGTGGCCCGCATCGGCCGCTCGCGCGGGGCCATCATGCGGCTGTGGGAGGCGTGCCAGCTGCCCGACTTCCAGAAGACGACGCTGGACGAGCACGGCCGGCTGTCGAAGGAGATCTTCCAGGCCCTGACCGGCAAGCGCGGACGGCTGACCGCCGACTGGATCGCGCCGCGCTTCGCCGAGCTGGACCGCGACGACGGCCAGATCGACCAGCTGTCCGCGCGGCTTAGCGGAGTGCGGACGCTGTCCTATATCGCCAACCGGCCCGACTGGCTGGATCAGGCCCAGGGCTGGCGGGACAGGACCAGGGCGCTGGAGGAGCGGCTGTCGGACGTGCTGCACGACCGGCTGACCGCGCGCTTCGTCGACCGGCGCACCACCGCCCTGATGCGGACCCTGAACGTCACCGAGGACGTCATCGCCGACGTCGAGGCCGACGGCGCCGTCATCGTCGAGGGCCATGCGGTGGGGCGTCTCACCGGCGTGGACTTCCAGCTCGACAAGGGCTCCAGCGCCCTGGAGGACCGGGTCCTGCGCCACGCGGCGCGGCAGGCGGTCACGCCCGAGATCGCACGGCGGCTGGGTCGGCTGGCGGCCGACGGGGACGCGGCCTTCGCCGTGACCCCGGACGGGGCGGTGCTGTGGCGCGGCGTGGCGGCGGGGCAGGTCACCGGCGGCGGCTGGTTCGCCCCGCGGGTGCGGCTGCTGGGCGAACTGGGTCCGGCGGCGGCGCGCGAGCGGGCGCGGGTGCGGCTCGAGGCCTGGCTGGCCGGCGAGGCGGGGCGGGCTCTGAAGCCGTTGGCGCGGCTGAAGGGCGCGGTCGAGAGCGGGACGTTGAAAGGCCTGCCGCACGGGATCGCCTTCCGCCTGATCGAGGCGGGCGGGGTGATTGACCGGCGCGCCGTCGAGCGCGATCTGGCCGCCCTGAGCCAGGTCGAACGGCGCACCCTGCGGACCTTCGCGGTGCGGATGGGCGCCCATTCGGTCTGGCTGCCGGGGGTGTTGAAGCCGCGCGCGCGGACCCTGGCCCAGGCCTTCGTCGCCGGCGAGCGGTTCCGCCCGGGCGCGACGGCCCTGACTGCCCTGCCCGAGCCGCCGCCCTCGCCGCGCCTGCTGTCGGCCTTCGGCCTGCGCGCGGTCGGCCGGGTCGCGGCCGGGGTGGAGATGCTGGAGGCGGTGAGCGAACGGCAGGCGGCGGGCAAGGGCCGTCTGACAGAGGCCGATCTTGCGGCGCTGGGCCTGTCGCTGAAAGAGGCGAAGGCCCTGACGGCGGCGCTCAAGGCGTCGCGCGCGCAAAGGCCGGACAAGCCGGACGCCCGGGCCGTCAGGGATTCGCCGTTCGCCGCCCTGTCGACGCTGACCGCGGCGCCGGTCCCGGCGCGACGAAACCGGGTCCGGCAGCGCAGGAAGCCCGCGTCTTGATCCCATATTCCCGCTCATCCCCGCGAACGCGGGGACCCAGTGCTTTCGTGAGGCAGGAGCGGGCGGGGTCGTCGCCTTGGCAAACCCGGTCAGACCGATCGCCCAAAGGACTGGGTCCCCGCGTTCGCGGGGATGAGCGGGATTGATGGCCGCTGAATCGCTGAGAGCCTCGTGCCGCATCGACGTCTGGCTGTGGCGGGCGCGGTTCGCGAAGACGCGGTCGCTGGCCGCCGCCATGGTCGAGAGCGGGGCGGTGCGGCTGACCCACAACGGCGCGCAGACCCGGCTCGACAAGCCCAGCCGCACGGTTCACGTCGGCGACGGACTGGTGTTCGCGCTCGGCGGCCGGCTGATCGATCTCAGGGTCGAGGCGCTGGGCGAACGGCGCGGTCCGGCGGAGGAGGCGCGCGGGCTTTACAGTCTGTCGCACCCGCCCGCCGGTTGACAGCGTTCGCCCGCGGGGTCATTTGCCCTGCCCGCCCCTCCCGCCAGTTGATCGCGCCCTTTTTCGCCCCATGACCTACATCGTCACCGACGCCTGCGTGAAATGTAAGTTCATGGACTGCGTCGAGGTGTGCCCGGTGGACTGTTTCTATGAGGGCGAGAATTTCCTCGTCATCGCCCCGGACGAATGCATCGACTGCGGCGTGTGCGAGCCGGAATGTCCGGTCGACGCCATCAAGCCGGACACCGAGGACGAGCCGGACGGCAAATGGCTGATGGTCAACGCCGACTACGCCAAGGTCTGGCCCAACATCACCGTCAAGGGCACGCCGCCGGCGGACGCCGAACAGTTCGAGCGCGAGACCGGCAAGTTCGAGAAATATTTCTCGGAGAAGCCGGGCAAGGGGTCCTGAGCGGACGGCTGGCAAGCCGCCGTTCGATGTGATCATCTGCGTCCCGAACGGGGGACGACGACATGGTTGACCTGGACAAACCCGGCCTCTGGCTGTTCGCCCTCGGCATCACGGTGCTGGGTGTGATCGGCATGGTCACCGGTCAGTTGATCGAAGGGCTGCAGCCGGTCGAATCGGCCAGCCGCGGTCTGTCCCTGGTCAATAGCGCGATCCTGCTGGGCGCCGGCCCGTTCCTGCTGCTCCCATGGTTCCGCCCGCGGGAAGCCCTCATCCTCATCGCCTTGATGGTTCTGTCGCTGGCCGCACAGGTTCCCGGCCTTCGGGCCGCGCCCACGGACGTGACGCTTTGGGTGGCGGCGGCCCAGGCCCTGGCCATCGCCGCGACCGCCCTGTTCCTGATGTCGCCCGAGGGGCCGCGCGTCCGGCTGACGGCGCGGATCGTCGTCGGCGCGATGCTGATTCTATTCGGCGCCGTGCACCTGATGTATCCGGCGGCCATCGCCGGGATGATCCCCGCCTGGATGCCCGGTCAGGCCTTGTGGCCCTATGCGACCGGAGCGGTTCAGATCGCCGGGGGCCTGGCCATCGTCAGCGGTGTCCTCGCCCGTCCGGCCGCCGCCCTTGTCGGCGCCATGTTCGCCGCCTGGGTGCTGGTCGTGCACGCCCCGCGCATCGCCGCCGATCCATCCAGCCGTTCCGAATGGACCTTCATGGCCATGGCGCTGGTTCTGGCGGGCGTGGTCTGGACCGCGCGGCGCGCCCTGCCCCGATCCGGCGAGGATTTACAGCCTTCCGCACACTGACGCTGTGGACGTTTTGAATTTCCGCAATTTTGTGATAGGTTCCTGTCATTGGGTCGGGCGGTCAGCGATTTTCTCGCGCCGCCCGCGTTTGCGACAGAACTCCGCCCACGAAGGCGGGGTCGGCCAGAGGTTTGGTGATCCGTTTCCACAGCTGACGCCTGAATAGCCGCACTGCGGACGGTCTGACCGTCTTCGGAGGGCGCACGGGTGTCTTCGGTGCTTGCGTCTCGCCTTCCCTGCGCCGGGAAAGGAATGACATGACGAACAAGAGCGGACTGGAATTCAAGGTTGGCGACGCGGTCGTCTATCCGGCGCACGGCGTCGGCAAGGTCGCGGCGGTGGAAGTCCAGGAAGTCGCCGGCATGTCGCTGGAAGTTTACGTGGTCACCTTCGACCACGAGAAGATGACCCTGCGCGTTCCGACCAGGAAGGCCAAGACGGCCGGCCTGCGCTCGCTGGCCGCCGATGACGTGGTGACCAAGGCTCTGACGACCCTCAAGGGCCGCGCCCGCATCAAGCGCACCATGTGGTCGCGTCGCGCCCAGGAATACGAAGCCAAGATCAACTCGGGCGACCTGATCTCGATCGCCGAAGTGGTCCGCGACCTGCACCGCGCCGACAGCCAGCCGGAACAGTCCTATTCGGAGCGTCAGCTCTATGAATCGGCCCTGGACCGCATGGCCCGCGAGGTCGCCGCCGCCAACCGCATCGACAAGGACGCGGCCGTCCAGCTGCTGTCCAAGTCGCTGAGCGCCAAGAAGGCCGTCATCGCCGCCGCCGAGGCCGCGGAAGAGGCCGAGGCCGAAGCCGCCTGATTTCGACGCGCGTCGCTGAAGACGAAAGGCCCGGTGGAGACACCGGGCCTTTTGCTTTGGCGCTGGAGTCTCCCTCCCCCGAAGTGGGGAGGGACGGCGAGGCGGAGCCGAGCCCGGGTGGGGAAGGGCGAACCTGCCGCCGGTGGCGCCCGGCTTCAAACTTCCCCACCCGGATCGCTTGCGCGATCGTCCCTCCCCATGAAGGGGAGGGAGAAGTCAGAAATACTCCGCCCCGGCGGGGCACTGCGCCGCCAGCCGGCGCGCGCTGATGGTCGCCGGGATATAGGGGGTCCAGATGCCCGCGCCGCGGATCGAGGCCCCGCCGCGGAAGCTGAACTGCTCGGGCTGATAGGTGCCGTTCAGCCGCACGCGCACGCGGCGGCCGCTGCGGCTGGTGCAATTGCCCTCGAAGCGGGCGGCGCCGTCGCCGACCTCGCGCACCGGATAGGTGCATTGATAGTGGCGCGTCGACAGGCCGCCGAAGAAGCGGTTGATCTCGCTGGGGCGGACGCATTTGGTCTCGGTGTCCCGCTGACCCAGGGCGCTGGTGGTGTATTCCCAGTATCCGGCCAGCACGGGCGGCGGGCCCGACTGGGCGCGCGCCGCCGGTCCGGCCAGGGGCGCGGCGGCGGGCGCCGACAGCAGCAGGGCGCCGGCGAGGACGGGGACGACACGGATCAGGGCGGACGGCTTCATGGTTCGGACCTTCGGCGGAGCTTCGCCGCATGCTTAAAGGCGATATATGGCGGGAATTGAACGGCGGCTGAACGGCGCCCCGGGCCGGCTGAAGCCTTGACGGGATGCGGTGACTTCCACTATACGGCCCCCTCTCGTGCGGGGACCCCATCCTCGCGCGCCTCTGTTTCATGCGTCCGCGCCGGTTCGCGGGCCGCACCTGCCCAAGGATAGTCAGATGTCGCGTCGCTGCGAACTCACCGGTATCGGCCCGATGGTCGGCCACAGCGTGAGCCACTCGAACGTCAAGACCAAGCGCCGCTTCCTGCCGTCGCTGAAGACGGTCAAGGTCGCCTCGGAAGCCCTGGGCCAGACCTTCAGCCTGCGGATCTCGAACGCCGCCCTGCGCACCCTGGACTTCAAGGGCGGCCTGGACCCGTTCATCGTCAAGGCCAAGGACGAGCAGCTGTCGCTGGCCGCCCAGCGCATCAAGCGCCAGGTCAAGGCCAGGATCGCCGAGCAAGCCGCCGCCGCCTGATCGGGCGACGCCGCTGAGATTTGAAGAGGCCGGTGGAAACACCGGCCTTTTTTATTCCTCCCCCATCGGGGGAGGGGGACCGCGC
>CALSBO010000119.1:0-6078 GCA_943373195.1 Brevundimonas vancanneytii | reverse complement strand
CCCGCCCGTCGTCACAGGAGTTCGCCATGGCCGCCCGACCCACTTGGCAGGGGCATCTGAAACTGTCGCTGGTGACCTGCCCGGTCGCCCTCTACACCGCGACGTCGAGCGCGGGCCATGTCAGCTTCCACCTGATCAACCCGGAGACCAACAACCGCATCCGCATGGTGGCGACCGATCCGGACACCGGACCGGTCGAACGGTCGGATCTGGTCAAGGGCTATGAGGTGTCCAAGGACGAATACGTCCTGTTCGACGACGCCGATTTCGACAAGGTCAAACTGGAGTCGACCCGGACCATCTCCATCGACCAGTTCGTCGACGAGACGGACATCGACCGGTTGTACTGGTCCGACCCCTTCTTTGTCGTGCCGGAAAAGGGCGTCGGGGCCGAGGCCTTCGCGGTCATCCGCGACGCCATGAAGAAGGCGGGCAAGATCGCCATCGGCTGTCTGGTCCTGCGCAACCGCGAGCGGCAGATCGCGCTGGAGGTGCGGGGCAAGGGGCTGATCGCCTATGCCTTGCGGCCGCATGACGAGGTCCGCGATGCCGGGGACTTCTTCGACGACATCCCGACGGTCAAGGCCGACAAGGACATGGTCGAGATCGCCACCCGCATCATCGGCCAGAAGGACGCGGCCTTCGATCCGACCCAGTTCAAGGACCGCTACGACGACGCCCTGAAGGCCCTGATCAAGGCCAAACAGAAGGGCGGCAAGGGTCTGGTCGCGGCGCCCGAGCCCGACGACACCAATGTCGTCGACCTGATGGCGGCGCTGCGGGCGAGTTTGAAGGGATCGGCGGGCAAGGCTCCGGCGAAGAAGAAGGCAGCGTGAGGATCAGGGGGCGACCTTGGTCAGCGAGACCTCGGACAGGCCGCCGGCCGCGTCAATGACTTGCATCTGCCAGGGGCCAGCGCCGTTGGCCACTGGTGCCGTGACGCGAAAATGAGCCGAACTGGCGTTTATTGGACTGATCGCCACCGTGACTCCTGTTGGCAGGGGCAGGTAACCATAAGGCGGTACGCCGTTTCGGGCGACGAAAGAACCGCCGCCGCCGCTGTCCAGCTCCACAGTCTCTGAGGAAACCGATAGTCCCTGAACTTGAGACGGATTGAATACGCAGGCGGTGGTTACCTGGCGTCTTGTCGTCGAATAAGCTGTGACGGTCGCGTCAAACACATCTCGCGCAGCGTCGGCGTCCGCAATCAGTTCCTCGATCTCAGCGAGCGCTCTGTCGCGTGCCGTGGCGTTGTTGCTCTCGAACCCCCGCCCCCTGGTCTTGCCCGCGGCCAAGGCTTGTTCGGTGTCCAGTGGTATACCGGGTGTCGGTGCCGCGGTGGCACCGGAGCCGCGGCCAATACTGGCAGATACGGCCTGTGGGTCGGGAAGCTGGAGCCTGATTGCGCGGATTACGGCCGTTTCCACCTCATCGGACTGCTGCAAAATTGTATTTCCGATGTCGGCATCCAAAGTGTTTGCCGTGAGCCGGGCTGTTTCGACCTGGAGTCGAATCTTCGCGCCCAAACCCCGGCGATCAGCGGCGGTCAGGGCCGGATCAGTGTCCACAGCCCGGAGCGCAATAGCGTTCTGCTCCTCGAGCCGGTCGAAGGCGCTCGCCACCGTCGATGCGCCCTCGCCGTTCCAGCGCCCCACGGCTCGGATCAAGCATCGATACGCGTCGGTCGCCAGTTCATAGACCTCTGCCTGCCCAGGACGCGCATAGGCCCCCGTATGCGCAAGAGTGGCGCTGCTCACGCCAGTGGAAAGCGGAACGAAGTCGCTGGTGTCGCCCGCAGCGGAAAGTCCGAGAGTTGTAATTCCGAGCGGGATCGAAAGCTGACCGGCATAGCCGGCCTGTCTGCGGATCGCCCGACCCCGGTTGTCCCACGCCTGCCCACGAGATCGGAGACAAAACAGTACGGCGCTGGATAGGCCCGGCGTCGTCGTAGCCATGTCACAGCCGTCGCTTCGCCCGGAATCTGCCGGAGCCATCTGCGGTCCATTCGTCTCGGGAAACGCCGCCGGATAGGGCGTGGCATAGGCGCAACCGCCTAGGGCCAACAACCCCGCGCCGACCACGAGCCGCCTCAGGAGAATTCCAGCCATCACCAAACCCCTCGTGGTTGAGCGGACCCTACTCAGACAACCGTGTTCGCGTCAATCAGCGGCGCGACCTTGACTCGCTCACACAGTATGTCGCATACACTGTATATCACACACTATGTGAGATGCAGGGAAGCGACATGAGCGTCGATCCGGACCTTTATGAAAGCATGCGGCTGGAGCTGCGGCGCGGGTCGCTGGTGCTGGCGGTGCTCGCCTGCCTCCGGACCGAGCGGTACGGCTACACCCTGCGTCAGGCCCTGGCCGCCGACGGGCTGGAGATGGAGGAATCGACCCTCTATCCGCTGCTGCGCCGGCTGGAGAGCCAGGGGCTTCTGAACAGCGAATGGCGCGAGGAGGAGAAGCGGAAGAAGCGCTTTTACGTCCTTTCGCCGGGCGGGATCTCGATGCTGGCCGCTCTGGCTGACGAGTGGCGGGGCATCAACGCCTCGCTCGACAAGATTCTCTGAGATTTGGGCTGAAGGGGAAAAGCCATGGACATGATCGACCGCTATCTGAACGCCGTCGCCGCGCAGTTGCCGCAGGACGAACGGGCCGACATCGTCGCCGAACTGCGCGACCTGATCCTGAGCCGGTTCGAGGCGAGGGAAGGGGAATTGGGCCGGCCCCTGACCGAGGACGAGCAGGAGGCCATCCTGCGCGAGATCGGCCATCCGCTGGTCGTGGCGGCGCGCTATCGCAAGGGGCCGGACTCGCTGGTCGGGCCGGAGCTGTTTCCCTACTGGCTGTTCGGGGTCAAGGCCGGGCTCATGGTGCTGGGGGCGGTCTACGCCATCACCCTGTTCATCCGCCTGATCGGTGGAACGGATGATGCGGGGCAGGCGATCGCCCAGGCCTTCCACGGCTTCTTCGGCGCAGGGCTGATCCTGATCGGGGCGGCGACCCTGGCGGCGGCCATCTTCGAGCATCAGGGCATCCTGCCGGACTGGATGACCAAATGGCGGGTGAAGGACCTGGGGGCGTTCGGCCTGGCCGATCCGGCGGCCTGGGGCGCCTCGATGGCGGGAACGAAGACGGCGAAGGCGACGTGGATGCCGAAGAGCAAGACCAAGTCCTGGCCGGGCGGGGAGTATCTGTTCTCCTTTCTCGCCGTCGGGATGTTCGTGCTGTGGTGGATCGGGGTGCTGCATTTCCCCGGCCTTGTGTCGCTCGAACTGCGCGGCCAGGACGCGGCGGTCAGCGGGGCGCCGATCTGGACGACCCTGTTCGGGCCGATCCTGCTGTACGCCTTCGCCCAGATGGCCGTCGATCTGGCCAGCCTGCTGCGTCCCTATGCGGTGCGGATGCGGGCGGCGGCGCAGATCGTCATCGCCGGCGCGGGCCTGTGGCTGACCTGGGCGATCTTTCAGGCCGGGCACTGGTTCACCCTGACGCGCGGCGAGGAGACGGCGCGGATCGCGGGCGACTGGATGATGCTGGATTTCGATACGCTCCGGAACCTCGGCGACGGCGCGCGGGATCTGGTCGGGATCGCCAGCACCCTGTCGGTGGTGCTGGTCTGGGTGTTGGCCATTTCGGCGCTCAGCCTGGCGTTCAAGATCCTCGCCGGCCTGGGACGGCTCGGGCGGAGGAGCTTTGACCGCCCTGCAACGTCGGGCCGAAACCGCGATACCTAGGAACGCCCCCTCGCGGTCATGTGGATTGTTCGGCTTGGAAGCGCCGCCGCCGAGAACTCAGCGAGGGACGATATAGGCCAGTATGACTTGGTTATTGTGCCGGGCCACGGTGACGAAGCGCAAGCCTTCACGACGTGAAAGCCGCAGAAGTCCGTTCTCAAACCGCCCCCGCCTGACAGGCTCGCGCTGTCCGTCCGGTCCGGGAATCCAGGCGAAAACCGATGTGTCACGCTGTTGAAACCAGCCAAATCCGAAGTGCCGACGCGCGGTCTCCCGCATCGGCCTGAATTCGCCCGGGTCAGCCGAAACATAGCAGCGATGGTGAAGAGCTCTAACGCCGTCCCCGCCGATGAAGCCGGCGCGAGTCACGACCCGCCAATCGACACCGTCCTCCGTCTTAGAAAAGACGACAAGTCCCTGCCCTTGGAACAGGTCGTCGGGGACCAACTCCTGGGAGGGTGAGTAGCCCAGGTCCCCGGCAATTTCGGCAGCCGCTTCGGGATCGCCGTCCCAGTCCAGGCAGATGGCCTTGAATTCAGAGAACAACAACTCCGGGGAAACCGGGGATGGAGGAGACTGTGGCGCGGCCAAACCTACGCAACAGGCGGCGACGAGCCAAGCAGCCCCGTTCATCAACGTACTCCCGCGCCGCCCGACGAATATCGTGCAGATGACCAGCGACATAACCGTTTGACAACAAAAAAAAAAGATAGGCAACTTGCGAGTGACGGACAATCCGTCGCTGCTGGAGGGAAGTTCGATGTCAATGTTCAAAACCCGTGCTTTGGTACTGGCGCTCGCCCTGCTTGCGCCGTCGGTCGCTGCCGCATCGCCCGCTTGCCAAGGATGCCAAGCGTACTGCGAAACGGCTTTTCCCGGCGATGAGGCAGGCTTTTTGAACTGTTTTGTCGGTTGCTATGACGAGTATGGATTTCAGTGCCAACGCGATACCGGCGGCGGCGGCTGAGGCCGCGCGAATGAGGCAGCGAGGCCTTGTATTGGCAGTCATGGCCTCGCTGTTCCTCGCATCCTGCGAGAGTCCCACAAGCAAGGCTCAGGAGTCGTCGATAGCGGGGAATGTCGATCCGCAAATTGCGCTGGTTGAAGTCTTTCGGGCTTCTGCACCGTGTCATCCGCTTGGAAGCCGCTATCGCGCACCAAACCAAGGGGTCGAGTTCCACTATCGACGCTCGGACGGAAGCAGGATTTCACGCCGTATAGTGGCCGTAGATAAAGGCCTCGTTTCTGAGTCCCTTCGAATACTCTCGGGACCCTCTAATCGGGCGCTGCATCGTCTTCCACCTCCAATCCCCAGGCAAACGATCGCGGGGATGATTTCAGTCACCGGCAGGGGAACGAGCGGGCGAGAAATTTCGTATGAGAGCCCAATATTTCCGGCGATTTCGGCGTTGAGCATTGGCGAAAGCGCCACCGTCGGTGCGATCGAGACGACCAATTTCGGCCGCCGCCGCGTGTCAGTAGGCGTTCCGACGACGGTCAAGTTCGAGACGTGCGGTACAGTCAGAGTGGGTGACGACGCCTATGTTGTTCGGGCCTATCGGATTTCAACGGCTGGTCGCAGCTTTCGCGAGGGCAAGTTCGACAGGGTACGGCGTTCTGAAGCGGTCTTCTATCTATCCGAACGCGATGGCTTCCCCCTCATTTATCAGAGCAGCAACGATCTGATGGTGGTTGACGCGATCCACCGACCCTGATGTCCGAAAACCGCGAGACTTCCATGACCGCAGCGCCCATTCTGCGGTCATGGAGAACGCCCGCGAACTCGATCAGGAGGCCTGCTACCGCGCGGTGCTGACCCGTGACGCGCGGTTCGACGGACGCTTCTTCGGCTGTGTGAAGACCACGGGCATCTACTGCCGCCCGGTCTGTCCGGCGCGGACGCCCAAGCGGGAGAATATGTTCTTCGTCGTTTCCGCGGCGGCGGCCGAGGAGGCGGGGTTCCGCGCCTGTCTGCGCTGCCGTCCGGAGACGGCGCCGGACATGGGGGCGTGGCGCGGGACGTCCAACACCGTCAGCCGGGCCCTGGCCCTGATCGAGGCGGGCGCGCTCGACGAGGGCGACGTCGACGGACTGGCCGGGCGGCTGGGCGTCGGCGAACGACACCTGCGGCGGCTGTTCCGCCAGCATCTGGGCGCCGCCCCGGTCAGCGTGGCGCAGACGCGGCGGGTGCTGCTGGCCAAGGCCCTGATCCATCAGACTGACCTTTCGATGGCCCAGGTGGCGCTCGGCTCCGGCTTCGGCAGCGTGCGGCGTTTCAACGAGACCTTTCAGGCCCTGTACGGCCGTCCGCCCTCGGTGTTGCGGCGGCGGGGCGA
>CALSBO010000118.1:0-6083 GCA_943373195.1 Brevundimonas vancanneytii | reverse complement strand
TTCGGGCCGGGCCGACGCCTCGGCCGATCGCGGCCGCAGCTCCAACCGCCGCAGCGACAACTCGGGCGACCGCATGGAAACCACCCCCGACCCCCGCTGAACCAGGGTCGAGGTTCAAGCCTGACTGCCCCGCCGGAGCGATCCGGCGGGGCTTCTTTCTGCGCGTTCCAGAACAGGCGAGCGCTGTTCCGACAATGGACTTGTGACCCGGCGCGCGGCATCCTCGGGGCGTCGCTCCTGGGGAAGACCGCCATGATCAGTCTCGCCTGTCTCAAGCGCCGTCTGAGCCAGTACGCCGCCCTGTGGGTCGGCGGTTTCTTGCTGAGCGGGGCGGCCATACTGATCGGCCTGACGTTCGCGGACCTGATGGTCGCCGTCGACTGGGTGCTGCCGGTGCTGATGGCCGCCTCGGCGCTGGGGCTCGGCGCCGGCGTGGTCGCCACCTTCCTCTCCAACGAGACCCTGGGGACCAAGCTGACGGTATTGTTGCTGGCGGCCCTGCTGGTCCTGCCCCTGCTGTGGGCGCCGGTGTCGGCGGCGGTGGCCATCGCCTTCTTCGCCGACCGGTCGATCGAATACTCCGAAAGCTACGCCGCCTTCCAGATCGGCGTCTCGCGGGTGCTGTTCCCCATCAGCCAGGCGCTGGGCGACGGCGAACTGTTCGGCTGGGTCTGGACGGCGTTCCAGTGGGTCTCGACGGTGGTCGGCTTCCTGTCGGCCGTGGCCAAGATCTGGCCGGCGCTGCGCCGGCTGCTGGGGCCCGAGCCGGCGGCCGAGGTCTAGCGCCTCTTGATGACGGGCGCTGCCGGAGTCATCGTCGCCCCATGACCAGCCAGCCCGCACCCGGCGAACGCTATCAGTCGTTCAGCGCCTTCTATCCCTACTATATCCACGAACACTCCAACCGGACCTGCCGCCGCATACATATCGTGGGGACGGCACTGGTGATCGGCGTGGTGCTGACCGCGATCTTGACGCGCAATCCGTGGTGGCTTCTGGCCATGCCGGTGGTCGGCTACGGCTTCGCCTGGGTCGGGCATTTCTTCTTCGAGAAGAACCGGCCCGCGACGTTCCAGTACCCGCTGTGGAGCCTGATGGGCGACTGGCGGATGTTCTTCGAGACGGTCAGCGGCCAGCGGAAATTCTAGCGCGACCCGGCGTTGTTCGCGGCCGAGGCCATCTGCGTCGCCTGGCTGGGCAGGCTGTCCCACGACGGCGGGCAGCCGTCGAACCGGCCCGCGTCGACCAGGGTCAGGCGGCGCTGGTTGAAGCGCATGGCCGGGGACATCGAGCCGCGGCCGTGACCGGTATACAGGTCGATCTTCTGGCCCTTGATCGCGCCGCCGGTGTCCGAGGCGTACCAGTAGCCGTCGTGGATCGCGCCGTCGGCCATCCGCATGCCCACCGTCTCGGGGATGAAGACGCGGGTGCGGCGGGGGATGTAGCGCGGGTCGGTGGCGATGGTGCGCATGGCGATCGGACGGCAGCCCAGGCTGTCGTTGCCCGTCGCTCCGCCACCGCCGGCATGATAGAGGTTCACCCGCGCGGTCCAGTCGGCGTCCTGCGCCATCAGGGCCTGCTGTTCGGGGCTGAGCACGCTCGCGCCGCTGTCGGAACCTTCATCCTCTGAGGCGGTTGATTCAGCGCCCAGACCGGCGGCGACAGCCGCTTCGTAGGACACGGGATCTTCCACGACGCCCGCTTGGGCAGGGAAGGCCATCGCCCAGAAAAGGGCGAACGCAGCGGCAGTGCCGAGCATGAATTGACTCACGGAATCACCGGCCCCTGACGCGTCCGGCGCCGGGCTTTTCGGTTCCAAATGTGGCGAAAACCAGTCAATCAGGGCATGGTGCGACCACATGTCCGCCACGGCCGTGGATAAGCCGGCCTTGTGATGGTCAAGACGAATCTCGTTTGGCCAAATCGGCGAAACCTGTAAGCTGTATTCGCAGATCAGAAACACTTTGCTGAGGCCAGATGCTTACTGTCTATGGCGATATTCGCTCCGGCAACTGTTTGAAGGTCAAGTGGTTGCTCGACTGGCTCGGGCGTGATTATCGCTGGGTCGAGACCGATGTCATGTCCGGCGTGACCCGCGGACCCGAGTTTCTGGCGCGAAACCCGGCCGGACAGGTGCCGGCCGTGGTGCTCGAAGACGGCCGGGCGCTGGCCCAGTCCAATGCGATCATCGGCTGGTTCGGCGAGGGGACGCCCTTCATCCCCGCCGACCCCTACGACCGCGCGCGGATGTACGAATGGCTGTTCTGGGAACAGTACAGCCACGAACCCTATATCGCCGTGGTCCGGTTCCAGCGGCTGCTGTGCGGCAAGCGGGCGGACGAGATCGAGCCGAAGCTGGTCGAGCGCGGCCACGCCGCCTTGGCGCGGATGGAGACGGCGCTGGTTCAGGCGGACTGGCTGGTCGGCGCGGGTCCGACGCTCGCCGACCTGGCGCTCGTCGCCTACACACGGGTGGCGCACGAAGGCGATTTCGACCTGTCCGCCTATCCGGCGGTCCAGAGGTGGATCGGGCGGGTGGAGGCGGCGTTCGGGATACGCTAAGCCGGTCCGGTCACCGCGCCGGAGCCGCCCCATGAAACGTCTCGCAATCGCCGCTCTCGTTCTCGCCGCCGTCGGCGGCGTGGCGATGCAGGCCTCCGCCTGGGGCAATACCGGCCATCGGCTGATCGGCATGGCCGCCGTGCGCGGCCTGCCCGAGGAAATGCCCGCCTTCCTGCGCACGCCCGGCGCGGCGGCCGAGGTCGGCGAACTGTCGCGCGAGCCCGATCGCACCAAGGGCGGCGGCCAGCCCCACGACCGCGAGCGCGACACGGCCCATTTCGTCGACATGATCGAGGACGGCCGGATCATGAACGAGCGGGGGATGTCGATCGACGCCCTGCCGCGGCTGAAGTCCGAATATGACGCGGCGCTGGCGGCGGCGGGGATCGAGGTCGATGACGCGGGCTATCTGCCCTACGCCATCATGGACGGCTACCAGCAGCTGGTCCGCGACTTCGCGACCTGGCGCGTGCTGTACGCCGCCGAGGGACGCGAGAGCGATCCCGGCAAGCGGGCCTGGTACCGCGAGGATCGAATCCGCCGCGAGGCTCTGATCCTGCGCGACATGGGCTATCTGGGCCACTATGTCGGCGACGGCTCGCAGCCGCACCACACGACGATCCACTACAACGGCTGGAACCGCGACACGCCGAACCCGGAGGGTTTCACGACCTCGCGCCAGACGCACGGCGCCTTCGAGGGCGCGTTCACGGCGCGGGTGGCGCGGCTGGATACGGTCGAGGCGGCGATGGCGGCGCCGGCGCTGGACGGCTTCGACCTGCGTCTGCGGGTCCCGGCCTATCTGAAGACCACCCTGGCCGAGGTGACGCCCTTCTATGGGCTGGAGAAGGCCGGCGGGTTCCGGGACAGCGACGCGCGCGGCGCGGCCTTCGTCAACACGCGGATGGCCGCCGGCGCCTCGGAGCTGCGCGACCTGTTCATCCTCGCCTGGCGCGACTCGTCCGACGACTCCATCGGCTGGCCGACGGTCAAGGTGGCCGAGGTCGAGGCCGGGACCGCCGACCCGTGGCTGGCCATGTACGGGGATGACTGATTGGCCGAGTCCGCCGAAGTCCTGATGGCCCTGGCCTCGCGGCTGCGCGCGGCGGGGCGGGCGGACGAGGCGGCGCAGGCCTATCGCCGGCTGCTGGCGCTGCGCCCCGACCTGCCCGACAGCTGGTTCAACCTCGCCCTGATGGAGCGCCGGTGCGGGCGGTTCGAGGCGGCGCTCAAGGCCTATGACGAGGCGCTCAAACGCGGGGTGTCGGGACCGGAGGAGGCCTGGCTGAACCGCGGCGTCATCCACGCCGACGATCTGGGCCGACCCGATCTGGCGCGGAAGGATCTGGAGGCGGCCCTCGCTGTCGCGCCCGACTGGCTTCCGGCCCTCCTCAATCTGGGAAACCTGCACGAGGACATGGGGCGGCGGGAGGCGGCGGCGGAGGTCTATGCCCGCGCGCTGGCCGTCGCGCCCGGTCATCCGACGGCGCTGGCGCGTTCGGCGGGACTGGCGCGGCTGTCGGGGCCGGACGATCCGGTGATCGCGGGCCTTCGGGCGGCGGTGGAGCAGCCCGGGCTGCATCCCGACGACCGGGCCGAGCTGGGCTTCGCCCTGGGCCGGGCGCTGGACCAGGTCGGCGCCTGGGACGCCGCCTTCGCCGCCTATGCCGCCGCCAACGCCGCCAGCCGCGCCGCGGACCCGGAAGGGTCGCGCTACGACCGGGCGGCGCACGAGCGATTCATCGACAGCCTGATCGCCGCCTTCCCCGCACCCGCCCCGCCCGACCCCGAGGCGGGCGGAGCGCCCATCTTCGTCTGCGGCCTGTTCCGTTCCGGCTCGACCCTGACGGAGCAGATCCTGGCGGGCCACAGCCGGGTCACCGGCGGCGGCGAGCTGGGGCTGGTCCCCGGCCTGGCGCGGGCCGTGGCGGGCTATCCGCAGGCCTTGGTCGGGGCGACGCCCGAGGCCTTGGCGCGGCTGAGGGGACTCTACCTCGACGGCCTGAGGGTGGCCCGGCCCGGCGCCGATGTGGTCACCGACAAACGGCCCGACAATTTCCTGCACATCGGCCTGATCAACGCGATGTTCCCGAACGCCCGCATCGTCCACACGGTGCGCGAGCCGCTGGATGTGATCCTGTCCAACTGGTTCCTGCATCTGGACCGGTCGATGGGCCATGCGCTGGACCTCGAAGACCTGGCCCACTGGCACGGCCAATATGTGCGGCTGATGCGGCACTGGAAGGCGCTGTATCCCGACATCCTCGACCTCGACTACGACGCCCTGGTGGCCGATCCGCGCCCGGCGGTGGAGCGGCTGCTGGCGTTCTGCGGCCTGGACTGGGAGGAGGGGGTGCTGGACTTCCATCGGTCCGCCACCGCCGTCCGCACCGCCAGCGTGTGGCAGGTCCGCGAACCGCTGTACCAGCGGTCCTCGGGGCGGTGGCGGAACTATGAGCGGCATCTGGACGGGGTGCGGGCGATCCTCGCCCGCGAATAGAGCTTTTCTTTTCCGCTCATCCCGGCGAAAGCCGGGACCCAGTGCTTTGGGTGAACAGTCGTTGGACAGCCGCCGAAACGGTCGTCCTGAGATGCAGGCGTCAAGCTGGACAGAACTGGGTCCCGGCTTTCGCCGGGATGAGCGGAATTGAGCGAACCTTCACCCCCCGTCGTCATCCTCGACAAGTCCCAGATGGCCGAGAACATCGGCGCGGTGGCGCGGGTCATGGCCAATTTCGGTCTGTCGGAGCTGCGCCTCGTCGCGCCGCGCGACGGCTGGCCGCAGGAGCGGGCCTGGGCCACGGCCTCGGGCGCCGATTGGGTGCTCGACGGGATCAAGGTGTTCGACAGCGTGGCGGAGGCCGTCGCCGATCTGAACACGGTGTTCGCGACCACGGCCCGGCCGCGCGAGACCCGCCAGCCGGTGCGGACGCCGCGCGAGGCGGCGCGGATGCTGTACGACGACCGGTCCTCGGGGCTGGGCGTCGGCCTGCTGTTCGGCGGCGAGCGGGCGGGGCTGGAGACCACGGACATCGCCCTGTGCCAGGGCATCGTCACCATCCCCATCGACCCGCGGCACCAGAGCCTGAACCTGGCGCAGGCGGTGGCGCTGAACGCCTATGAGTGGCGGACCCTGGTCCTGGACGCCCCGCCCCCGAACTTCCGCGAGGGCGAGCCGCCCGCTTCGGGGGCGCTGATGCTGGGGATGTACGAACATCTGGAGACGGAGCTGGACGCCGCCGGCTTCTTCCATCCGCCGGAGAAATTCCGCTCGATGAGCCAGAACCTGCGGGTCATGCTGGGTCGTGCGGCGTTCACGGCGCAGGAGGTCGCGACGTTTCGCGGGGTGATCACGGCGCTGTCCAAAGGGCGCGGCCGGGTGCTGGCGCGGCTGGCCAAGAAGTCGGCGGAAGAGGGCTGATTTTCTATCCGCTCATCCCGGCGAAAGCCGGGACCCAGTCCTGCCCGGCTTGATGCCAGCGCTTCGGGGTTGGCGGCGGTGTGCGCCCGGATAAATCCTT
>CALSBO010000117.1:0-6307 GCA_943373195.1 Brevundimonas vancanneytii | reverse complement strand
GGCGGCGGCGCCGATCGGCTCGTCGGCCTGGTACGAGGCGGGCTGCAGCCCGGCGGCGGCCGGGTAGGGCGTCGGCCCCAGATTCTCGATCGCCGGCTCCTCGCCCAGCTGACGCAGGGCGATCTGGCCGTAGAAGGTCGCCGGCCAGGCCCCCGCGCGATGCAGCAGCGGCTGGACGCGATCCTGCTGGCCCGAGCGGGCGGCCGAGCGCGCGGCCCAGAAGGCGGCGCCGGAGCGGATCCAGCCGTCCTCGGTCGGATCGTCCAGCACACGCTCGAAGGCGATCTTGGCCGCGCCGAATTCGCCCAGCCGATACTGGGCCAGGCCGACCGTCCACCAGTCGCCGATCTGCTCGCCCAGGGTGACCGCCCCGGTCAGGTCGTCTTGGTTCAGGGCGACGCGGGCCACCTTCGTCGGGTCGGCTTCGGTATTGCCGCCCGCCTGGGCGATGCTGTTCCAGGTGCGGCTGCTGATCAGGCGCGAGGGGCGGCGAGGCTCGGCGGTCCCGTCGGGGCGGCGGCGCATGGCCAGATTGTAGGCGCGGTCGGCGCAGGGCAGGTCGGAATATTCCTCCAGCCAGGCGGCCAGTTCCTCATAGGTGGCTGAATAGTCGGCGTGGAACAGCCGCTCGAACTCGACCTGACCCAGCAGGACGCGGTCACTGGCCCGGTGCGCCGAGGCGCGGGCGGCGTCCAGGTCGCCGCGGCGCAGGGCGTCGAAGGCGGTGGTGTAGTTGAGGCGGTCCGCGGCGCTGAGGGTCGAGGGGGCGCGGCGATCGTCGTCCCCGGCCTGCGCCGCGCTCGCCAGGGCGCACAACGCCAAGGCCAACGTCGGCGCGAAAATCGCGCGGCGGAAATCAAATCGCACTGAGGCGGCCCCCTTTGAGAGCATCGAAGGACCCGTCTCGACTCGGGCCATATCGCGCTGTTCGTTCGGTCGTCAGGCCAGAAAGGCGCCACCGCCCCTGCCCATGTCAAGATTTCACCCCTTTTTGGGGCAGCTTTGAGTCTGAAGGATGAACAAGCCCGGCTTTCAACCTTCCAGCCGAGCCGCCAGCGAGAGCAGATCGGCCCAGACCTCGCGCTTGGCGATCGGCTGCCGCAGCAAAAAGGCCGGATGAAGCGTCGGCAGGGCCGGGGCCGATACGGCCCCCTCCGCCAGCCGCCATTCCCGCCATTGGCCGCGCATCCGCATGATGCCCTCATCGGTCGCCAGAACCGACTTGGCCGAGGCCGCGCCCAGCAACAGCACCGCCTTCGGCTTCAGCAGGGCGAACGCCCGCTCGACGAAGGGCGCGCAGACCGCCTGTTCCGCCGCCGTCGGCGTCCGGTTCCCCGGCGGTCGCCAGAAGACGGTGTTGGTGATGAACACCCGGCCCTCCAGCCCGGCCTCGGCCAGCATCCGGTCCAGCAACTGACCGGCCTTGCCGATGAAGGGCTGGCCGCGCGCATCCTCCTCGGCGCCCGGTCCCTCGCCGATGATCAGCACCTCGGCCTCGGGGTTGCCGCGACAAAACACCGCCTGCTTCGCCCCCATGCCGCGCAGCGGACAGCCCTCGAAGGCGGCGATGGCCTCGCCCAGGGCCTCCAGAGTGTCCGCGCTCGCCGCCAGCCGCCGCGCCTCGGTCAGGGCGTCGCCCGTCGCCGCGATCGGCGTCACGGACGCCGTGGCCCTGGCCACCGCCTTGACCGCGGGCGGCGGCGCGACATGGGTGCGGTCCACCGGGGCGTCCTCGAAACAGGCATCGACCCCCGCGTCGCGCCAGAAGGCGAGCAGGCTTTCGGTCGCGGCGGTGTCGAGGGACTGAGGGCTCATGGGTGCTGACCGCAGGGATAGTCCTTGACCACCCTTGCGTCACCTTCGGATAAGCGGAAAACAGCAAGACTCCACGGATCGCGAGGAAATGGCCATGGCCGAGAAAGCCATCGAAGGCGGCGCACAGAACGCCTGGCAGGACGCCGTGATCGACAAACTGCCGCCGGCCGAGGCCCTGGCCGGGGTCGAGCGCGAGGTGATGGAGTATGACGTCGTCATCGTCGGCGGCGGCCCCGCCGGCCTCTCCGCCGCCATCCGCCTGAAGCAGCGGGCGGAAAAGGACGGCAAGGAGATCACCGTCGCCGTGCTGGAGAAGAGCGCCGAGATCGGCGGCCACATCCTGTCCGGCGCCGTGATCGACCCGAAGGCGCTGAACGAGCTGTTCCCCGACTGGAAGGACCGCGGCGCCCCGCTTGAGACTCCGGTGACCGAGGACCGGTTCATGATCCTGGGGCCGATGGGCGAGGCCTCGCTGCCGATGGCCCTGCTGCCGCCGATGATGCACAACGACGGCTGCTACATCGCCTCGCTCGGCAACGTGGCGCGCTGGCTGGGCGAACAGGCCGAGGCGCTGGGCGTCGAGGTCTATCCCGGCATGGCCGCCAGCCATGTGGTCTGGGACGAACCCTCCGGCCGGGTGAAGGGCGTGGTCGCGGGCGTCTTCGGCATCGACCGCCACGGCAAGCCGACCGACGACTTCCAGCCGGGCATCGAACTGCACGGCAAATATGTCTTCATCGCCGAGGGGGTGCGTGGCTCGCTGGCCAAGACCATCATGGCCCGCCACAACCTGTGCGACGACGCCCAGCCCCAGAAATTCGGCATCGGCCTGAAGGAGTTGTGGCAGGTGCCGGCGGACCAGCACCGCCCAGGCCTGGCCCAGCACACCACCGGCTGGCCGCTGGACGAATTCACCGGCGGCGGCAGCTTCATGTACCATTTCGGCGACCGCTACGTCGCCATCGGCTATGTCGTGCACCTGAACTACAAGAACCCCTTCCTTTCGCCGTTCGACGAGTTCCAGCGGTTCAAGCACCACCCCTCGATCGCCGAGCATCTGGAGGGCGGCACGCGCGTCTCCTATGGCGCGCGGGCGATCACCGAGGGCGGCTTCCAGTCGGTGCCCAAGCTGTCATTCCCGGGCGGGGTCCTGATCGGCTGTTCGGCCGGCTTCGTGAACGTGCCGCGCATCAAGGGCAGCCACAACGCCATGAAGACCGGCATGCTGGCCGCCGACGCCGCCTATGAGGCCGTCATGGCCGGGCGCTCGGGCGATCAACTGGTCGAGTACCAGACCGCCTACGAGGCCAGCTGGGTCTACAGGGAGCTGAAACAGGTCCGGAACGCCAAACCCTATCTGTCGAAACTGGGCACCACCCTGGGTGGGGCGGCGGGGCTGTTCGACATGTGGTTCTCGTCGATCTTCCGCATCAATGTTCCGTGGACGCTGAAGCACGGCAAGACCGACGCGGCGGCGACCGAAAAGGCCGGCAGGCACAAGCCGATCGCCTATCCGAAGCCGGACGGGAAGCTGAGCTTCGACAAACTGTCCTCGGTCTTCATCTCCAACACCAACCACGCCGAGGAACAGCCCGCGCATCTGAAGCTGCTGGACCGGTCCATCCCCATTCGGGTCAATCTGCCGGAGTATGGCGAACCGGCGCGGCTCTACTGTCCCGCAGGCGTGTATGAGGTGCTGTACGACGAGGCCGGGGCCAATCCGCGCTTCCAGATCAACGCCCAGAACTGCGTCCACTGCAAAACCTGCGACATCAAGGACCCGTCCCAGAACATCGTCTGGACCACGCCCGAGGGCGGCGGCGGGCCGAACTATCCGAATATGTGAGGCGGATTTCTTCTTGGCGCAGGCGAGAGGCCTTGTCGCCGCCGCATAATCCGGGAAGGGTCCGGGACATGCGCCTCTCCCGCCTCGCCCTTCTCCTGACCGGTTGCACCCTGACGGCGCTGGCCTCGCCTGCCTGGTCGCAGGAGGCGCAGGTCGCCGATCCGTCGGCGGAGACGCCGGTGGAGGCTGAGGTGGCCGCGCTGCTTCCGCCGCCGATCGCCATTCCGGCGGAGTGGGCGCCGGTCCCGTCCGACGGCCTGGGCCGCAGCGCCTATGGCCTGTATCTTTCAGGCCGGCTCGCGCTCTTCCGGGGCGACAACGCCATCGGCTCCGACCTTCTCGCCCAGAGCCAGGCCCTGACGCCGGAACAGCCGGTTCTGGGCGAGGAAGCCTTTCGGTCGGGGCTGTTCGCCGGTGATCTGCAAACCCTCGCGGAACTGGCGGTTGCGGTTCAGGACGAGCCCCGGCTGGCGGAGCCGGGGCGGCTGATCATGGTGGTGGACGCCCTGAACCGGGGCGACGCCCGGACCGGTCTGACCATGCTGCGATCGCAGCCGTTCGTTGCGCCGTTCGACACCATCAGCCAGTACATCCAGCCGGCCCTGGCCGCCGCCGCGGGCGACTGGGACGCCGCCCTCGCCCCCGTCGAGGCCCCGCCGACGGCCTTGGCCGCCCTGGTGTTGCGTCATCAGCGGGCCCGGCTGCTGGATATCCGGCGGCGGTATGCCGAGGCCGAGGCCGAATACCAGCTACTGACCGGCTCGCCCCTGGGCGCCCGGTTGTTCCTCGCCGACCACGGCGCCTTCCTCGAGCGGCGGGGACGCCGCGACGAGGCGCTGGCCATCTATGCGGCATCGCTTTCCGGCTCATCGCCGGATCCGGAAGCCCTGACAGGTCGCATCCGGGTGATCGAGCGCGCGCCGCCGCCGCCGACGCCGACGATTCAGGAAAGCGCCGCCTTCGCGGTCCGGCTGGCGGCGATCCAGGCCGGCGAGCAGGGCGAGCGGGAACTGTCGGCGCTGTTCCTGCGGCTTTCCGAGGGTCTGAACGCCGACGACGAGACCGCCCTGCGGCTGGGCCTCAGTCTGGTCGCGCCCGGGATGCGTCAGGAGGAGCTCGCGCGGCAGGCGTTCAGTCGCGTGAGCCGCGCCAATCCGATCCTCTATAGTGAAGCCCAGTTCGGCATCGGCCAGAGCTTACAGCGGGACGAAAGCGACGAGGAAGCTCTGGCGGCCTTTCAGCGGGCCGACGCCGCCGCGCCCGGCCAAGACAAGGTCATCCTTCGGCTGGCCCAGCAACTGAGCGCGCTGGACCGCCACGAAGAGGCGCTGGCGGTGCTGAACCGACCCGTGGTCAATGTCGCCGACCAGTCGCCCGTGCTCCGCTTCATGCGCGGGGCCACTCTCGAACGTCTGGGCCGGCTCGACGACGCCGAGAACGAGCTGTGGGCCGCCCTGACGGCCGCGCCGAACGAACCGCTGATCCTGAACCAGCTCGGCTATATGTGGGTCGATACCGGACGGCGCGTCGAGCAGGGGGCCGAGATGCTGGCCCGCGCCCACGCCGCCGATCCCGAGAACGGCGCCATTCAGTATTCGCTCGGCTGGGCCCAGTTCCGCCAGGGCCAGTACGAGGTCGCCGTCGAAACCCTGGAGGGGGCCGTCAACAAGCAACCCGGCAATCCCGAGATCGTCGATCATCTGGGCGACGCCTATTGGCAGGTCGGGCGCCGGCGCGAGGCGGAATGGCAGTGGAGCCGGGTGCTGACGCTGGAGCCCGACGCCGAACGCCGCGCCGGGGCGGAGCGCAAGCTGGCCCAGGGCCTGACGGCGCCCTCGCCGGTGTCCGCCAGCGCGCCCTGAGCCATGGCCGCGCTCAGCCGGCTCGCGCCCGCCAAGGTCAATCTGTTCCTGCACGTGGGGCCGTTGGAGCCGGACGGTTACCACCCGCTGGCCAGTCTGGTCGCCTTCGCCGATGTCGGCGATCGGATCGCGGTCGAACCCGCCGACCGGCTGTCGCTGGCGGTGACGGGGCCGTTCGCCGGGGCGCTTGAGGGCGACGGCGACAATCTGGTCCTTCGGGCCGTGCGGGCGCTCGGCGACTTGGCCGGGATCGGAGAGCCGGGACTGCGGATCACGCTGGACAAGCAACTGCCGGTCGCGGCGGGCCTGGGCGGCGGGTCGTCGGACGCGGGCGCGGTGCTGAAACTGGCGCGGGACGCGCTCGGCCTGCCGTGCGACGACGCGGCGCTGGCGGCGGTCGCCGCCGGTCTCGGCGCCGACGGCCCCATGTGCCTGCACGCCCGCGCCGCCTGGGCCGAGGGCCGGGGCGATGTCCTGACCTTCGAGCCCGCGCTGCCGCCCCTGCCGGCCCTGCTAGTCAACCCGGGTGCGCCGTCATCGACCGGAGCCGTCTATCGCGCCTTCGACGCGGGCCCCGCGTTCCCGGCGGAGCGGCCGGTCCCGCCCATCGACTGGAGCCGGTCCTGCGTGATCGACTGGCTGGCGGCGCAGCGGAACGACCTCGAACCGCCCGCCCTCGCCCTGACGCCAGTGATCGGCGAGGCCCTGGCGGCGACGGCGGACCTTCCCGGCGTCCGCCTGACCCGGATGTCGGGCTCCGGCGCGACCGTCTTCGCCGTGTTCG
>CALSBO010000116.1:0-6309 GCA_943373195.1 Brevundimonas vancanneytii | reverse complement strand
ACCTCGGTCAAACAGCTCCGCCAGCACATGGATCACTTCATCGAAGCCTACAACGCCAACCCCAAGCCCTTCGCCTGGACCAAGGCCAAAGTCCGTCAGAGACCCCTCAAGGGCCAACGTGTCAGCGATCTGTGATTCCGGGTACTAGGGATCGGAGCCGCGCGACCTCGGCCAATCTTCTGCTTGAGGGCCCGTTGCTGACCCTGCCCGGGGGCGACCTGCAGATCGCCCTGGGCGCCCAGTCCAGGCGGGAAACCTTCGACACCCAGACGACGGCGTTCGGAGCGACGGTCTCGCCCGTCCTCAACGTCAGGCCCCAGCGCGAGCGATCGATCAGCGCCGTCTTCACGGAAGTCCGGATTCCGGTGATCGGTCCCGACAACGCCCGGCCCGGCGTCCGGAGCCTGGAGATCTCGCTGGCGGGCCGGTTCGAGGAATACGACGACTTCGGAACCACGACCAACCCCAAGGTCGGGGTTGTCTGGTCCCCGGCCGAGGACTGGGGCCTGCGGGCCTCCTGGGGCACCTCCTTTCGGGCGGCCTCCCTGCCCCAGATCTACGACGCGGCGGGCGCCTCCGGCGCCTTCCTGAACCGGGCGGACGGGAGCCGGGCGCTGGCGCTGTTCCTGGTCGGCGGCAATCCGGACCTGAAGCCGGAGACGGCCGAGACCCTGACGGCGGGGTTCGACTACCGGCCGCGCGGCGGTCTCAACGTCAGCGCCAACTATTTCGACACCCGTTTCACCGACCGGATCGCCCAGCCGGTCAGCGAGAACCTCGCCGGCGTCCTGAGCGATCCGGCGCTCGCGCCCTTCGTCACCGTGGTGAGCCCCGCGACCAGCGCCTCGGACCTGGCCCTGGTCGAGAGCTATGCGACCCTGCCCGGGTTTCCGTCGCTGTATCCGGCGACGACCTATGGAGCCATCGTTGATGCCCGGTGGGTCAACACCGGCGCCGTTCGGGTGAGGGGGCTCGACGTCTCCGGCCGCTATCCGCTTCCGCTCGGTGACGGTCTGCTCACCTTCGAGACTTCGGCGTCCTACATCCTCGACTACGAAACCCGGCCCACGCCCACGGCCGCGGTCCGTCAGGTCGCGGGCCTGATCGGCTATCCAGTCCGGCTTCGGGCGCGTAGCGGGGTCAGCTGGTCCCGGGGCGGACTCGGCCTCGGCCTGCACTGGAACCATGTGGACGACTACCACGACCGGGTCGGAGCCGGGATCGACGCCTGGAACACGGTCGACGCCCAGGCGAGCTGGACGCCGTCGTCGGCCCGGCTCGACGGCCTGCGGCTGACGCTTACCGTCCACAACCTGTTCGACGAGGCCCCGCCCTTCTACGACGCGCCGTCCGGCTACGGGTTCGATCCCGGGCAGGCCAGCCTGCTCGGCCGTGTCGTCGCGCTTCAGCTCATCCGGCGCTGGTGAGGCCGGGTCATGACGGGATTTGTTCACCGCCTGCTGTGGGCGGCCCTGGCGCTCGCCTGCCTTGCGTCTCCGGCCCTGGGTCAGTCCCGGCCGCTCGGCGTCGATGATATCGTATCCTTGGAATCGTTCGGCCGCGCCTCCATCGCGCCGAACGGGGCCTGGGCCGTCTATGAGAAGCGCGGCCCCTACGACACGACGCCGAGGTTCGATTTCGGACAGAGGTCGGCCTGGGCGATTATGGATCTCTGGCTGGTCGACCTGAGACGTCCGGACGCACGGCCGGAGCGCCTGCTGCCCGGCGAGGGGCCGGGATTGCTGAGGGGCGCCTGGTCGCCCTCGGGGACGCGGCTGCTTGTCCAGCGCTTCCGCGATGCGCGCTTCGAGGTCGGGATCGTCACCTTGGCCGACCGGTCGGTGCGCTGGACCGGCCTCACGCCCGAGATGCCGCTGACCGGTGCCTGGGCCGAATGGGTTTCGGACGATCAGGTCGCCCTGATGGTCCGGCCCGAGGGCAGCCTGCCGGCGCTTCTTCGGTATTACGGCGAGAGCCAGACCCGGGCGACCCAGGCCTGGGCGCGCACCACTGAGGGTCTTGAGCCCTCGCGCACGGTGATCGAGACTCGCGACGGAGTCGCGACTGCGGAAACGCCGGACCCCCTTCAGGCCCTGGTTCTCCTGGACCTGGGCAGGGAAGAGGCCCGGACGCTGGCGCAGGGTCGGGTCGCGGACTTCGCCGTCTCCCCCGACGCCCGGCGCATCGCCGTGATCATCGGCGGCGAGCGCATGGCCATCCGGCCGGACTCCGTCGCCCTGCCGGAGGGGCCGACCCGCCAGCGGCTCGCCGTCGTGGATCTCGCGACGGGCGAAGCGGCGCGGCCGATGGATGGTCTCGACATCGCGCCGCAGTTGCTGCGCTGGTCTGAGGATTCGCATCGGCTTCTCGTCTGGGCGCGCCGCGACGGCGAGACCTGGACGGAGGGACAGCTGATGCAGGTCAGCGACGATGGCGCGGTCGCCGTCGACCGGGGGGGGCTGTCGCCTGGCTCGGACGCCGACATTCTGCGAGGCGTCCGCGCCGACTGGCTGGACGAAACCCCGGTGCTGTACGCGCGCGCGGCCGGCCCCGACCGCTTCGACTGGCATGCCCTGCCGGCGGGCGGACCGCCGCGGGCCTTGACCTCAAACCTGTCGGTCGTCCCTTCTCACCTCGCGGCCGTGAACGGCGAGACCCTGCGGCTGTTCGCTGACGGCGGCCTGTGGACCGTGGACCTCGCCGGGGCCCGGCGGCTGGGGTCTGCGGGCCCTCCACTCAGGGAGCCGTTGATCGGCGATCCCGAATTGATCCTGCGCCTGAAGCTCAATAACGCGCCGCGGCGGGACTGGCTCGCCGCGCTGGGCCCACAGGGCGAGAGCCTGGTGGTCACGGACGCGGGGACGGTCCGGCTCGGGGTGGAATCGGGCGGGGACGCGCGGGTCGTGGCCGTGTCGCCGGCGGCGTCGCTGGTCCTCGACCGGGTCGAACTGGTCGAAACCCTGCGTCTCAGAACGCCGCACGGGGTGTACGTCCTGGATCAGGTGAATGCGGGCCTGGCCGAGGTGAGCCTGTCAAGACCGGTGGCGGTGGCGCACACAGACGCTTTCGGCCGCGACACCCGCAGTTGGCTGTTTCTGCCCCCGGGACGCGGGGCCGGCGCGATCAAGGGCCTCGTGGTCCAGGTCTATCCCGGTTCCGTCGACGCCGGCGTCTGGTCCGGGCCGTTCACCCTGACCTCCGGCGTCAGGGCCGTGGCGCTGGCGGGCGCGGGATATGCCGTCCTGACCCCGTCGATTCCCATCGACGAGCCGGGGACGACCGCCATCGACTTCTATGTTCGCAGCGTCGACGCCGCAGTCGACGCCGCCCTGGCGGCCTGGCCCGATCTGCCGCGGGATCGCATCGCGATCATGGGGCACAGCTTCGGAGGCTATGCGGCCCTGGCGATCGCCACCCGATCAACGCGCTACCAGTCGTACATCGCCTCGTCCGGCGTGTCGGACATGTTCGGCGAATGGGGCGAGTTCATCCCCGCGACCCGCCTGATGCCCGAGGACGGGTTCATGATGGTAAACCAGCAGGCTTGGGTGGAAGGCGGGCAGGGCGAGCTCTCGGCGCCGCCCTGGGCCGACCCGGCGGCCTATGTAGAACAAAGCCCCTATCTGGCGGCGGACCAGATCACGGCGCCTGTCCTGCTGATCACCGCGGACCGGGACTTCGTGCCCATGTCCCAGTCGGAACGCATGTTCAGCGCCCTCTATCGCCAGGGCGGCGAGGCGCGTCTCGTCACCTACTGGGGAGAACACCATCACCTTTGGAGCCCGGCCAATATTCGGGACCTCTACAGCCAAATCTTCGACTGGCTGGCGCGGACCTTGCCGGCGACCCCGGTCGTCAGCGCGCCGCCGTCAGGCGACGATCCCATGCCCGGACCCAGCCCTCGAACGCCGCGGCCACGATGATCGAGGAATAGTAGCCGCGCCAGATCAGGCTCTCGCGGGTGAGCAGACGATCCGCCGCGGCGCGATCGATGATCCCCAGCGCCGCCAGCCGCCCGTCGAGGAGCCAGGGCCTGAGAACGCCGAGGTTGTCGAGGATCATGCGTCCGTAAATCCGGGTCATATCGCCCTTGGACCGGCGGTCCAGGATCGCGGCCGGGAGCCGCTCCCTGAACGCATGGCGCGCCAGGCCGCGGTCCCGTCCGCCGTGGGTCAGCAGGGGCGTCGGAAGCGCGAGGCACGCCTCGATTACGGGCTGCGCGCACAGGGGGTGGCGCACATCGACCGCCTCGGTCAGCATCGACGGACCATGCCGGGAGACGCTGTCCAGGACGCCCGCGATCTGCATGGTCTTGGCGGGTCCGAACGCCTCGCAATCGGCGAGCCAGGGGTGGACGGGAGGGGCGTCGGAAGGCCCGTCGGGACGCGCCGTGAGAAAGCCCTCATCCCGCACGGGAAGGCGACTGCCTTCGCGCCCATGGCGACGGGCTTCGCGGATCATGGACCAGACCGAGATCTCGTTGGTCGCGGCAAGGCGCGGGACATCGGGAGACAGCAGGGCCCGCCATCCCCGCGCCCGCCAGGAATCCGTGAAGACGTCGGCCGTCGATCGCTGCAGCAGGATCGAATCTCCGCCCTTGCCGGTCATCAACGCCCTGACCCCCGCAGACCCGAGCCGGGCGGCCCAGTCCATGTCGTGCGGCCGGTCGAGGGCGTTGACGCCCGGACGCAGGCCCCGGGATGTTCGCTCCAGCCAGGCTTCCGTCATCGGTCCCGTGGCGTGCGGCACGCAAAGCGGATCGATTCCCAAGGCTTCGGCGAGCGCGGCGACATAGGGGCGTTCGTCGGCTTCCGGCGCCGCGCCATAGGCGCTGAGCCAGAGGGCGACCGTCGCCGGGGAGCTTTGCACCAGGCTCGAGGCCACCAGGCTGGAATCGAGCCCGCCCGAGACCTCCGCCGCGACCGGGCCCGAAGCGCCGGCCAGGCCTGTGACAGCCTCGTCGATGGCGTCGCGGAGCAGGCGCGCCGCGTCCTCGAGCGCGGGCGTGGGTTCCAGACTCCGGCAGGCAATATCAGCCGGTCGCCAGATCGGATGGGCCGGACCCTCCAGCGGGACTGGCTGCACCGTTCCGGGATCGATCGCGACAGGACCGTCGATCAGGAGCGGGCCCGATGACATGAGCGGGTTGCGCAGCGCCTGGTCCAGGCGTTCGACATTGATGCGCCACGGGGGGCGGAGCTTCCGGACAAGCCAGTCCGGCGCATCGGACGCCACGATCGTCAGGCCGTCCTGGGACCAGGCGATGCATTCCAGCGCGCCCGAGGGATCCCGAAGGATTGCTGAAAGCTGATGGTCGCGGCTGAATCGCACGCCGACATATCGGCCCCAGAACCGCGCCACGAGCTTGCGTTCATAGGCCCAGGGGTCTTCCGGACGGGTGCGCGGCAGAACGGGCCGCTGGCGATTGAACACGTCCCCGATCATGGTCCAGGGGCCGCCCTCAAGCGTTTTCGGCGCGTGGGGGCCGTCGACGGCCAGCCATGCGTTTCGGTTCAGATCCCAAACGGTCAGGGCCGCCGTCCTGGCGAGGTCCGCAAGCGCGGCCGAGAGCGCCTCGGCGGCGGCGTCGTCCGGTCGCCGGACCACAAGCAGATAGTGGCCCATCTCAAGCCGCCATGATCGGGGTGTACCGGCGAACGCGTTCGAGACTGTCGGCGACCACGACATCGCCGACCTGGAGCCAGCAGTGGGCGGCGAACGGCCAGGTTCGCACGCCGAAGACCCAGTCCGTGGCGAGGCCTCGCCGGGCGAGCAGGCATTTGAGCTGGAAGGCGCGCTGCAGGCATTCCCCCTCGAACGGGACCCAGGGCAGCGCGGCCCGCGCGGCGGCGACCCGTTCGCCCAGAAGGTCATCAGCGGTTGTGAGGGGAGGGGACGGGCGGCGTGCGGCGTCGATGAGCTCGCCGAGCGTCCTGCCGCGAAAGGCCAGCGTGGCGCGTGCGAGCGACAGGCCGGCTTCGATACGGGCCAAAGTGGGCGGGGAAGAAGGTGTGGCCAGTTCGCGTTGCGCCGGCTCCGGCGCGCGCCGGGGCGCCGGGGGCCGATCGGCGGAGCCGATGCCCGCGGCCAGAAGGTCGTGGGCGACATCCTGGTCCGACGTCCGGAGCGAGCCGTCCGGCCCGATGACGATCCGGTCCGCCGCGTCGAGCAGGCAGTCGTAGCGGTCCGCCTTCACGTCGAGGACCACGACGTCTTCGTGCACCTGGGCCAGAAACACGCCCGGCGCACACCACAGATCGATGGGCATGGATGTCTCCTTTGCGGGTCGCGGACGGCCGCCGAAGGCGA
>CALSBO010000115.1:0-6320 GCA_943373195.1 Brevundimonas vancanneytii | reverse complement strand
CAGCAGCCTGTTCACCACCACCGAAACTGTGCCTCGGTTCCCGAACCTTCCCTCGCCCCTCGCGCCTCGACCCTCGACCCTAGAACAGGATCTTCCGGAACGTCAGGCTGACCACGCGGCCGTTGGGGTCGAGGAATTCGGACTGGTAGTTGAACGGGAGTTCGCCGGAGCTGGGGGTGACCTCCGGCCGGGCGTCGAACAGGTTCTGGACCCCGAAATTGACCCGCGCGCCCCTGAGCCAGGGAAATCTCTCGACCCAGGCGGCCTGGGAGTTCAGGTCGATGAAGACGTTCAGATTGACCGTGGCCTGATCGGCGAAGTTCAGATCGGGGCCGGTCCCGCCGTCGACCCGGGTGCCCTGGCGCCAGTTGGCGTGGACGAAGGCGCCCATGCCGTTGCGGAACACGCCGCCCTGGGCCTGGACCTCATTGCGGGGGGTGCCGCCACGCGCGCCGGTGGCCGAGCCGTCGAGCAGATCCAGGACCGGCAGGCCGGTGGCGATGACGATCTCATCCTGGATGCGGTAGGTGTGGTAGATCGACAGGTTGAAACGGCCCTGGCCGGGCTGCATGCCGCCGCCGCGTCCACCGCCGCCGCCCATGCGGAACTGGCCGCCGCCCCCGCCGCCGGGGCCGTGCTGACGATCGCCGCCGCCGTCACCACGAATCTCGACCCGCATCGGCCTGCCGCCGCCCATGGGCGGACGCGGGCCGCCAGGCATGCCGGGCAGAGCCGCCGCGGCCGGATTGGGCGTGCCGAACGAGCGGGAATAGTTGAAGCCGGTGCGGATGTCCTGACGCTCGAACCGCTCGAAATTCAGCGGCCGGGCGTCGAACGAAATCAGATTGCCGCCCGCGTCGCGCGTGAAGCGGCCGGGCAGGGCGGTCTCCAGATCCGGCGTCAGGGTCGGGAAGGCGGCGATGGCGTCCTCGGTCAGACTGCGCGTCCAGGTCGAGCTGAACCGAAGATCGGTCTCGGACCAGGGCTTGAGGTTGAAGCCCGCTTTCCAGACCCGACGGTTGTCGGCGTTCAGATTGGCATTGCCGCCGTCGACGCGGGTGACCAGCACGGTCTGGCCGGTGGCGAAATCGAACACCGGCACATTGGGCGTGGAGATGACCGGGTCGTTCAGCTGGGAGATCGACGGGGCGCCGTTCTCGTCGGTGTAGCTGAGCTGGAAGGACAGGGGCTCGATCGGAGACCAGTTGACCCCGAAGCCGAGGGTGGTCAGGCCGCCGAAGTCCGACAGCTCCTCATAGCCGGCGTTGAAATTGGCCGACAGGTCGCCGAGGGCGGGCAGCACATCCTGCCGCCGGCTGGCGATGGGGATGCTGAAATTGGCCTGGCCGTTGACGCGGTCGCGCGACTGGGAGCGATCGACCGTCAGGCCCGACCGGGTGCTGGTCGAATCCAGGGACCGGGTGTCGGCGCCGAGCCTGAAGGTGGAGGAAACCCCGCCCGCGGGCAGGCGGTAGACGTCGCCGTTCAGCACCAGTTCGCTGGCCAGCACCTGGGACACCGACTTGGCCGTGTCGTCGGCCAGGGGGGTGAAGTCGGCGGGCGTCAGGGGGCCGAAGGGATTGGCGCCGGGGTCGCCGGCGTCGAGCCGGGTCTGGAACGGGGCGGCCGAATAGCCGCGGCCGGTGACGGTGTCGGTTTCGACGCGGTCGTAGTTGCCGGTCAGGGTCCAGCGCCAGTTCTCGCCGAGGAAGCCGTCGACGACCAGGCCGAGCCGGCCGGTCAGGCCGTCGGTCCGGCGATCCAGCGCGTCGGGCGCGTCGAGATAGCGATAGGCCAGGACGTCGTCGGCGAAGGGCGAGAAGGGACTGGTCGCGGGCACGGTCAGGATCAGGCCAGGCAGGCCGTTGAAGCTCTGGCTCGCGGTGTCCTCCAGGCTGCCGCTGACGGTGGCCTGGGTGGTGCCGTTGAGGTCGCGCTTGACCGTGCCGCGCAGGGTGGTGCGCTCGCTTTCGGACAGCAGGGTGCGCCAGGATCCCAGGTCGCCGGTGCGCGGATCGCCGGCCACGGCGGCGAAATCGCCGAGGGTCGGGGCGCCGGGGACGACCGGGACCGGGTTGACCAGGACGACCGAGCCCACCTGGGTCGACAGGGCGGGGTCGATCTCGGTCCCGAAAGGGGTTCCGGAAATGTTGCCGATCAGGTCGAAGGGCGTGGTTCCGGAACCGCGGCCGATGTTTCGTTCGGTTTCGAACAGGGGGCTGGAGCGTTCGTGCTCGGCGTCCATGGACCAGCGGCTGCCGCCCGAGATGCGCAGGATATTGCCCTCGACCTCGGCGATGGTGCGCCCCCCCTGGGTCGGGGCCCGGGCCGAGATCTCGCCAGTGGTGGAGCGGAACTCGGCCTTGAGCACGAAATTCACCACCCGCTGATCGGCGCGGTAGCCGTATTCGAGCGCGACCTCCTCGGGCAGGATCTCCATCCGTTCGATGGCTTCGGAGGGAATGCCCTGGATTTCCTGGAAGCCTGAGGTGCGGCGGCCGTTGACCAGCAGCACCGGCTGGCCGTCGGCGCGGCCGCGCGAACTGCGCGTCAGCGGCTCCAGATAGGTCAGCAGCTCGGCGATGTTGGAGGCGCCGTAGGCCTGGATCTGTTCGGCGGTCAGGGTGATGTCGGGCGGGATGTCGGAATTGACGCTGCCGCGCTGGCGCGCCGCGGAGATCGTCACCGTGTCGAGTTCGTAAGCGTTCGGGTCGGATTCGCCGGTCGGCGCCGGTTCCGCGGCGGGCGCGGGCTGTTGCGGCGGCTGCTGGGGCGGCTGCTGGGGCGGCGGCGGCGCAGTCTGGATCATACCGGCCATGAGGCCGGACAGGGCGGTCGTGACGAGCAGCATGTGGACGGGTCCCGGGGAGAAACTAGCCCTGCAACGTGCCCGCCGGATATTTCCGTCGCATTTCAGCGAGGAAACCGACGGTTGAGCGCGCCGCGAGGGTTCGCCTGTCTTCGGGGCTGGAGCGCCGGAAGGCCAGTGAACTTTTGATCAGGACGACGGCTTCGCCTCGGCGTTGCCGCCAGGCCTCACCCGGCTTCCTTGAGGATGCCTTCCAGCCCCTGCTCGCGGACCTTGCGGTACAGGGTCGAGCGGCCGATGCCGAGGCGCCGCGCGATCTCCGACATATGGCCGGCATAGACCTCGATGGCGTGCTGGATCAGGTCGCGCTCGATCTCCTCGAGGGTGCGCAGATGGCCGCGCTCGTCGAGGATGCGGATGGGGGTGTCGGGCAGGGGCGGGAGGTCGAGGACCGAGCTTGCGGCCGCGTCGTCGGGACGCGATGCGTCCCTCCTCCACCCCTCCGGCTCGTCGCTGTCGCGACGATCCACCTCCCCCAGGACGGGGGAGGAGAGGCCCGAGATGGCGGGGAAGTCGTGCGGCTGGAGGAAGGGGGCGTCGGCCAGGACGATGGCGCGATAGACGGCGTTCTCAAGCTGGCGGACGTTGCCCGGCCAGTCGAAGGCGGTCAGCAGGGCCAGGGTCTCGCCCGAACAGCCGGCGACGCGCTTGCCTTCCTCGACATTGAAGCGGGCGATGAAATGGTCGATCAGCGCCGTGATGTCCTCGCGGCGCTCGCGCAGGGACGGGGCCTCGATCGGGAAGACGTTGAGGCGGTAGAACAGGTCCTCGCGGAAGGCGCCGGCGCGGACCTGTTGCGCCGGGTCGCGGTTGGTGGCCGAGACGATGCGGACATCGACCTTGACCGAGCGTTTGGCGCCGACCGGATCGACCTCGCCCTCCTGAAGGGCGCGCAGCAGCTTGACCTGCATGTCCAGCGGCAGTTCGCCGATCTCGTCCAGGAACAGGGTGCCGCCGTTGGCCTCCTGGAATTTGCCGAGGTGTTTGTCGTGGGCGCCGGTGAAGGCGCCCTTCTCGTGGCCGAACAGGATCGACTCGATCAGGTTGGAGGGCAGGGCGCCGCAGTTGACGGCCACGAACGGCTTGCCGGCGCGGTCCGAGGCGCCGTGAAGGGCGCGGGCGATGACTTCCTTGCCGACGCCGCTCTCGCCGGTGATCAGCACCGGGATGGAGGATTTGGCGGCGCGGGCGCCCAGCGACTTGACCATCCGCATGGGCGGGCTCTGGCCGACCAGATCGTCGAACGAGGTACGGCCCGTGACGTGTTTCTTGAGCCGGCCGACCTCGGCGGTCAGCCGGGTGATCTGCAGGGCGTTGGACACCCCGACCAGCAGCCGCTCGGCCGAGACGGGCTTGACGAAGAAGTCCTGGGCCCCGGCCTGCATGGCCTTGACCACGGCGTCCACGCCGCCCGAGGCGGTCAGGACGATGACCGGGGTCGTGACCCCGGCGGTGCGGATCTCGGCCAGGGCCTCCATGCCGCTCATGCCCGGCATGACCATGTCCAGCAGGACCACATCGGCGCCGCCGCCCCTGGTCAGGCGGTCGATGGCCTCGCCGCCGGATTCGGCGTGGACCACGGCATAGCCTTCGCGCTCCAGCACGGCCTGGGCCAGGCGGCGCTGGGTCGGATCATCGTCGACCACGAGAACGGTCTTGGCCAT
This sequence comes from Brevundimonas vancanneytii, assembly GCA_943373195.1. GTDB lineage: Bacteria > Pseudomonadota > Alphaproteobacteria > Caulobacterales > Caulobacteraceae > Brevundimonas > Brevundimonas vancanneytii_B. The sequence continues at coordinate 1,787 of CALSBO010000115.1, read as the reverse complement.
GGGTGCAGCCCCTTCAACATCACGGTTGCGGCCGGTCCTCGTTGAAGCGGGACTGGCTCATTCCGGGACGTTTTAACCGTCACAAGGTGAAGATCGGGTTGGGGGGCAGGGTGAGTGGGGGGTTAACGGCACGCTCGGCCGTCTGTAGCGGGCAGGCTGCGGAAGACATTGGCCAGAAATGACAAAGGGCCGGTTTCCCGGCCCCATTCACGGAGCGGCAGGCTTGTCATCACCCAATGCCGCGCCGGCTGCCCCGAAAGACAGTCTCGCAAGTCCCCGAGGGGAACGAGCTAAATATGGGTCAAGTCGAGCGCTTTTGCAACCGCGCGGCGAATGGCCTCGAAATCAGCGGCGGGGAGTATCGGCACGGCATACTGTCCGCGTCCGACCTTGTAGCGGTCGAGGCGCGCCAACGACACCGTCGTCAACATATCGCACTTGGCCCAGCAACTGATCGCTTCACGACCCGGCAACGGGTTGCGAGCAAGCGCGTGGTGGTGATCTTCCAACGAATCAGGCTCGGTGGTCGAAAGCGGCACGACCGTCACGAGGCGTCGATTTCTGCGGTTGCGAGCGATCACGACCGCGGGCCGCACCTTGACCATCTCCGGAACCACAAACCCTCGGTAGTCGCACATAACGACATTGCCCGGACGCGGCTGGTAGAGCATGGCCATTAGGGGTTGTACGATAAAAACAACCTTGGAGACAATCTAGCCTGCCGCAAAGCTCCGCTGCGCCTGCATCATCGCGGTGATCAGGGCCTGTTCGGCCTCGGACAGGGCCGGGTTCCAAATGTCGAAGATCAGGATGACCCGCATCTGGTCGGCGTCGTTCCAGGCCTCGTGCTCGATGGTGTCGTCGAACACCCAGGCCTGACCCATCTTCCAGTCGCGCACGGTGTTGCCGACGCGGAAGCGGGCCGGGCCGGGCAGGATGAGGGGCAGGTGGGTCAGCAGGCGGACGTTGGACGAACCGGTGTGGGCCGGAATGTGGGTGTGGGGCTGAAGCGCCGAGAACACGGCGGTGGGGGCGAAGCCGTCCTGGCGACACAGGGGCAGGGATTCGAGCAGGGCCGCGGTCTGGGGGCAGCGGTCGCAGACCGCGTTCTGGCGTTCGCCGTCCCGCCACAGCCACAGGGAGGTCCATTTGCGCGAATGGTTCAGCTCGCCCCACTGGTTGACCGGGGCGCCCTTGGGATAGGCGACATAGGGGGCGAACTGGTCGAACGAGTCCGCCAGCATGGCCTCGAGCTCCGCCCGGATGACCGGCGTGGCCGTCTCGAGCGTCTCCAGCCAGGGAAACAGCGCCCGGTCCGGGAAGGGGATGGCGGGAAGGCGGGGATAGTCCAGCAGCAACGGCTCCTGCTTCGGCGCGGTCTTGAGGCCGGCGAAGATGTCGAGACCCTCGTCGAAGCGGTCGAGCGTGGCGGCATCGACGCCGCCGCGCAGGGCGGCGACACCGGCGCGCATATGATCGCGCAGGGCCTCGGCATGGCGGCGCACGACGCCGGCGGCGTGATCGATCTGGGACAGGATGACCGGCGGGCAGCGCTCGCGCGGCGGGGCGATCTTCAGGGCGTTGCGATAGACTTGGGCGGCGGACTGGCCCTGGCCGATCTGCTCGAGCATTGAGGCCTTGCCCAGCAGGGCGGCGAAATCATAGGGCTGCATAGCCAAGGCGTCGTCCAGCACCGCCAACGCGCCGTGGAAATCACCGAGCAGCCGCAGGGCAAGCGCCCGGTTCAGGGTTCCGTCATGGGTCGCGCCCATGGCGTCGGCCTGATC
>CALSBO010000114.1:0-6368 GCA_943373195.1 Brevundimonas vancanneytii | reverse complement strand
GACGGTGATCATCGGCCCCAATGTGCGGATTTCCGACGGCGGCTCGGGCTTTACGCTGGTCACGCCCGAGGCGGTGGTGAACACCGCGACGGGCGTCGTGACGGGCAACAAGGGCGTCCAAGGCTCCGGCCCGCTTGGAACCATCAACGCTTCGTCCTATGTGATCCGGGAGCAGGGCGGGCGCGTCGAGTTTCGAGGCTCCGGCGAGAACAAGATACGCGGCACGATCAACGCCGGAGGGCCGACCCCATGAGTATGTCCCGAATCCTGACCATAGCGGCGGCCGCGCTGACGCTCGCGGCACTGCCGACCCTGGGCGGCGCCCAGACCCCTTCTAACAGCAGCGACCAGCCGATCTCGTTCGGCGCCGACGCCGGTGAGTATGTCGGCAATACCGTCACCCTGCGCGGCCGGGCGGAACTGGTGCAGGGCCAGAACCGGCTGCGGGCCGATACGGTGTCCGGCCTGAACCAGACGGGCGAGAGCCGGATCGAAGCCTCAGGCAATGTCTATTTCGTCACGCCGGAACAGACCATTCGCGGCGACCGCGCTGTCTATACGACCGCCGACGACATGATCGTGGTGACCGGAGACGTGATCCTGACCCAGGGCCAGAGCGTGCTCACGGGGTCGCGCATGACCTACAACGTCCGCACCCAGTCGGCGCGGATCGAGGCCGGCGGCCAAGGCCGCATCCGCGGGGTCTTCTATCCCGAATCCAGCGGGAACTGAGCCCCGGCTCGGACTGACCCATTGGCGCGCAAGGAACTCTCAGCCCTCAATCTGATCGAAACCCCGGCGACCCCGGCGGTCGAGCCCGCGCGCGCGACGGGCCTGAGGGTCGAGAACATCGCCCGCTCGTTCGGCCAGCGGCAGGTGGTGCGCGACGTGTCGCTGAACGTCCAGCGCGGCCAGGTCGCGGGTCTGCTCGGCCCCAACGGCGCCGGCAAGACCACCTGTTTCTACATGATCACCGGCCTGATCCCGCCCGACTCGGGCTCGATCTGGCTGGACGGCGAGGACATCACGGCCCAGCCGATGTACCAGCGCGCCCGCATGGGGCTGGGCTATCTGGCGCAGGAGGCCTCGATCTTCCGCGGCATGACGGTCGAGCACAACGTCAAGGCGGTGGTCGAACTGCACCACACGGGCCAGGCCGCCATCGCCGAGGAGACCAGCCGGCTGCTGGAAGAGCTGCGCATCGACCATCTGCGCCACGCCCCGGCCTCGGGCCTGTCGGGCGGGGAGCGGCGGCGCTGCGAGATCGCCCGGGCGCTGGCGGGCAAGCCCAGCTTCATGCTGCTGGACGAACCCTTCGCCGGCATCGACCCGCTGGCCATCGCCGACATTCGCCAGGTCATCCGCTATCTGGCGGGCGAAGGCATCGGCGTGCTGATCACCGACCACAATGTGCGCGAGACCCTGGAGATCATCGACCACGCCTCGATCATCTCGGGCGGGGCGGTGCTGTTCGAGGGCGAGGCCGAGGATGTGATCCGCGACCCGGAAGTGCGGCGGGTGTACCTGGGCGACATGTACGGGTGAGCTTGTCATCCCGGACGGCGCGAAGCGGCGATCCGGGACGCTTGAGCCTGAACCAGATCCTCCCGGAAGCGGCTCAGCCGCTATCCGGGAGACGGGTCAGGACACAGCGCAGTCGCAAGCCGTCTCCCGGATAATCGCTTCGCGATTTCCGGGAGGTCTCGCCAAACGCACACGCCGTCCCGGATAGCGCCTGCGGCGCTTCCGGGATGACAAGCGTCAGTCTTCGCCTAGACTCAGTCGGCTGATCAGCACCGCCGCGCGCTGGGACTGGCGGGTCAGACTGTCCAGATCGACCCACTCCCCATCCGCATGGGCGGCGCCGCCCGAGATGCCCAGCCCGCCGAGGGTGTCGACGTCGGCGGCGACGAAGCCGCTGTCGGCGGCGCCTCTGCGGGCCGGGTCGTATTCGGCCATTTCGGCCAGACCCAGGTCGCGGTTGACGGCGTTGAGCCGGGCCAGCAGGGCGCGGTTGCCCTCGGTCGGGGCCATGGGCGGATAGCCGCCCTCGCCGAAGACCAGTTCGGCGTCGGTGCGGGGCAGGTGGTTCTCGACGATGGCCTGCATGCCCGCGCGGATGCGCTGGTCCTGTTCGACGGTCAGGGTGCGCAGGTCGCCGCGGGCGATGGCGGTGGAGGCGACGATATTGGTCTTGCCCGAGGCCGTGACGCCGAAGCCCTCGGCGTCGATGGCGGCGGGCGTGCCCCCGGCGATGACCCCGACGTTGTAGGTCAGGTTGGGCTCCGGCAGTTCGCGGCGGAAGCCGTCCAGGATGCGGGCCATCTCATAGATGGCGCCGTAGCCGAGCGCATCGTTGAACACGCCGCTGGAGTGACCGGTGCGGCCGGTCGCGGTCAGGGCCCAGTTGGCCGAACTGCGCCGGGCGATGGTGCCGAACTCGGCGCCCTCGTCGACGGCCAGGTTTTCGAACTCCAGCGCATAGGCGGCGGCGCGGCCGGCCTCGATCAGGTCGCGGCGGGCGACGGCCAGGGGGGCGCCGATCCGCTCCTCGTCGCCGGTCAGGAAGACGGTGATGTTCGCCTCCTCCAGCGTGCCCGCCGCCTGCATGGCGCGCAGGGCGGCGATGATGACCACCACCCCGCCCTTGTCGTCGCCGATGCCGGGCCCGGTCGCGCGGGCGCCGTCGCGCTCGAAGCGTTGGAAGGGATCGGCGGCTTCGAACACCGTGTCGAGGTGGCCGATCAGCAGGATGTTGCGGCCCCGGCCTTCGCGCGTGGCGATCAGGTGTCCGGCGCGGCCGGTTTCGGCCATGTCGACCCAGCGGACATCGAAGCCCAGCGGCTCCAGCTCGGCGCGGACCATGTCGCGGACGATGCGGACGCCGGGCAGGTTCAGGGTGCCGCTGTTCTGGTTCACCATCCGCTCCAGCAGGGCGATGTGGCGGTCATGCTCGGCGGCGACCGTGCGCATCATCGCCTGTTCGGCAGGGTCCGGCTGGGCCAGGGCGGCGCCGGGCAGGGCGAACAGCAACAGGGCGGCAAGGATCAGGCGCATCGGGGCTCTCGCTCGGGACGGACGATCCGGACAGGGGAGCAAAGCGCGGGCGGCAGGTCCAGCGGTTTAGAACGCCGTTAACCGCTTGGGCCACAAGGTGGCCGCAGCAAGTTTCGGGCCACGCCCGACAGGGGGACTCAACGGTGCTCGGACAGAGGCTGGAGATACGGCAGGGCCAGGGGCTGGTCATCACGCCCCAGCTGCAGCAGGCGATCAAGCTGCTGCAGTTGTCGAACCTCGAACTGGACGCCTTCGTCGAAGCCGAGCTGGAGCGCAATCCGCTGCTGCAGCGCGAGGACGCCGAGCCCGGCGGCGAGATCGACGCCCCGGCGGCGGCTGAAAGCCATGACGCCAATGAGATGACCTTCGACGAGGGCCGGGTGCAGGACGCGGACCGGACGCTCGATGCCCGGTCCGACGACGTCTATGGCGACGCCAGCCCCGGCGAGCGGACCTCGGACCGGATGGACGACGTGGGCGTGGGCGAGGCCCAGCCGGGGCTCAGCGACTGGTCGCGCGCCGGCTCGGGCGGCGGCCTGCCCGACGGCGAGGGGCGCGAACAGCCGGACAGTCGTGAAATGACGCTGTGGGAGCATCTGCAGGCCCAGGCCTCGCAGGCCGGGTTTTCACCGTCCGACCACGCCATCGCCCTGACCCTGATCGACGGGGTCGACGAGGGCGGCTATCTGCGCGGCGAACTGGCGGAGATCGCCGATCGGCTGGGGATCACGCTGGAGCGGGTCGAGGCGGTGCTCGCGGTCTGCCACGGTTTCGAGCCGACGGGCGTGATGGCGCGGTCGGTGCCGGAATGTCTGAAGCTGCAACTGATCGACCGCAACCGGTTCGACCCGGCCATGGCCTGTCTGCTGGAGAACCTCGATCTGCTGGCCAAGCGCGACCTGTCGGCGCTGAAGAAGGCCTGCGGCGTCGACGGCGAGGACATGGCCGAGATGATCGCCGAGCTGAAGGCGCTGACGCCCCGGCCGGGGGCGGGCTTCGGCGGCGAACCGGCGCAGACGGTCATTCCCGATGTGCATGTGCGGGCCGATCCGGCCGGCGGCTGGAAGGTGGAGTTGAACTCGGACACCCTGCCGCGGCTGATCATGGACAAACGCTATCACGGCCTGGTGGCGGCGGGCTCGCGCTCGGCGGTGGAGAAGACCTTCGTGGCCGACTGCGCCGCCCAGGCCAGCTGGCTGGTCAAGTCGCTGGACCAGCGGGCCAAGACCATACTGAAGGTGTCGTCCGAGATCGTGCGCCAGCAGGACGCCTTCCTCGCTTTCGGGGTGGAGTTCCTGCGGCCGCTGAACCTGAAGACCGTCGCCGACGCCATCGGCATGCATGAATCGACGGTGTCGCGGGTGACCTCGAACAAATACGTCTCGACGCCGCGCGGGGTGTTCGAGCTGAAATTCTTCTTCACGGCGGCGATCCAGTCGTCCGACGGCGGCGCGACCCATTCGGCCGAGGCCGTGCGCCACCGGATCAAGGCCATGATCGACGGCGAGGGCCGCGACGGCGACGTGCTGAGCGACGACCGGATCGTGGAGATCCTCAAGGAAACCGGCATCGACATCGCCCGCCGCACCGTGACGAAATACCGCGAGGCGCTGCGGATACCGTCGTCGGTGGAACGCAAGCGGATGCTGAAAACGGGGTAGGCGTTTGGCGTCTCCCTCCCCCGAAGTGGGGAGGGACGGCGAGGCGCAGCCGAGCCCGGGTGGGGAACGCCAGTCTCGCACCGCTGATGCCCGACTTCGCAATTCCCCACCCTGTCGTCGCTGACGCGCCGACATCCCTCCCCACTTCGGGGGAGGGAGAACGCATCCGGCAAGCCACACCACATTTCAGTGATCGGCGTTGACACCTTCCGCGATCGGTCGCGTTCTACACCTATGCAAATCCAGGTCAGCGGCAAGCATGTGGATGTCGGCGACGCGTTAGGCTCGCGCATCTCCCAGGAACTTCAGGACGGGATCGGCAAATATTTCGAACGCGGCGCGCAGGACGCCGAGGTGGTGGTGTCCAAGGACGGCCACGGCTTCAAGGTGGACTGCTGGGTCCGTCTGGCGTCGGGCGAGGCCATCGTCACCAGCGGTCTGGGCGGCGACGCCCACGGGGCCTTCTCCGATTCGCTCGAAAAGCTCGAGAAGCGGGTCCGGCGCTATAAACGCAGACTCAAGAACCACCATGCCGGACCGCGCGGCCTGTCGCCCGAGAAGACAGAGGACGCCGCGCGCGACGTGGCCCGCAGCATGGTCCTGCGCAGTCCCGACACCGTCGAGGACGAGGAGTTCGGCGAGGCCGGCGATCCCGGGCAACCTCCGCCCGTCGGCATGGTCATCGCCGAGACGGAGGCGGAGATCCGCACCATCACGGTCGGTCGGGCGGTGCTGGAGCTGGACATGACCGGCTATCCGGTCGTGCTGTTCCGCAATGCGGCGCACGGGGGTATTTCGGTGGTCTATCGGCGGCCCGACGGCAACGTCGGCTGGATCGACCCCGAGCGGACGTCGAAATCCATCAATGGACACGGTTCGGTAAACGGTCGCGGCGTATAGTCTTTCCCAATCGAGGCGGGTGGTCTAAAGCGCCCCCGCCCATTCGGGATGTATGGGCAGAGTCGGGAACTTCTCATGGACATCGGTGAATTGCTGGCGGACGGCGGCGTCGTCCTGCGCAGCGGCGCCTCGTCGAAGCGTCAGGCCTTGCACACGGTGGCGGAAGCCGCCGCCCAGGCCCTCGGACTGCCGGAAAGCCGGATCACGGAGGCCTTGCTGGAACGCGAGGCCCTGGGATCGACCGGCCTCGGCTCAGGGGTCGGGGTTCCGCACGCCCGCCTGGACGGCATCGCCCGGGTGATCGCCGTCTTCGTCCGGCTGGAGCACCCCGTCGCCTGGGGCGCGGTCGACGACCGGCCGGTGGACCTGCTGTTCGCCCTGTTCGCCCCGCCGCGCGACGGCGCCGAACACCTCCGGGCGCTGGCGTCGGTCTCCCGCGCCCTGCGTGCGCCCGAGATGCGCGAACAACTGCGCCAGGCCCGAACCCCGGACGCGGTCCGCGCGCTGTTCGTGCGGGATCAGGTTCCGGCGACGGCGGCGTAGTCACCGAGTACAGGGCCGCCAAAAGGGCCTCACATCCCGCGCGCCTTGCGCTGGGTCCTGGCCGCCCGACGCGCCCAGGCCTTGTCGATCTGTTCGCGCAGGCGACATCCGGTCGCGGGTCATCGTTCCTCCCCCGATGGGGGAGGGGGACCACGAAGTGGTGGAGGGGGCGAGTCCCGGGAGCCGGTGCAAGGGTGGGGCCCCCCC
>CALSBO010000113.1:0-6607 GCA_943373195.1 Brevundimonas vancanneytii | reverse complement strand
GGGCCGCCGCGCCGGTGGTCGGCGCGCCGCCCGTCGGACCGCCCGCGGCGGCGGCGGCGGCGGCGGTCTCGGCGCCGGCGGCCGGAGCCGCGCCTTCGGCCGGAGCGGCCGGAGCGGCGCCGGGCTGGCGGGCCGGATCGGGGGCCGGGATCGGCATGCCGGTCGAGCCCTGCGAGCGCAGCCAGGCGATCAGATTGACCCGGGTGGCGGTGTCGCGGATGCCGGCGAAGGACATCTTGGTGCCCGGCACATGGCGGCCGGGGGCGGTCAGGAACAGGTCCAGCTCGTCCAGCGTCCAGGTCGGGTTCGTCCCGCGATGGGCGGTCATGGCGTCGGAATAGGCGAAGCCGGCTTGGCCCGCCGTGGCCCGTCCGGCGATGCCGTACAGGTTCGGACCGATGCCGTTGGCGCCGCCCGCGTCGACGGTGTGGCAGGATTTGCAGCGGGCGAAGGCGGCCTCGCCGGCGGCCAGGTCGGCGGTCGGCATGACCGTGCCCCAGTCGGTCGGCAGCACGACCGCGGCGGCTTCGCCGGCGGCCTCTTCCGGCGCGTCGACGAAATAGCCCATTTTTTCAGGCGTCTCGGTCTGGAAAGCGAGGGCCGTGCCCTCCTTCACCACCAGGATGACAAAGGCGGTCGCCAGGCCGGCGCCGATGATCTTGTTCCACTTCAGATCGCCGCTCATGCGCGTCGTCTCATCCCGTATCTGGGGCCCACGGCGGTTGCGCCGGGGCGAATTCTTGCGTGGGCGTCTCTTACACGCTAGCGCGGCCTTCGCAACCGGCTGAAAGTCGTAACCGCCGACAGGCTTTAGGAAGTCGAACGTGAACCCCCTGATCCTGATCCCGGCCCGGATGGCCGCCACCCGCCTGCCGGACAAGCCGCTGGCCGACATCGGCGGGGTTCCGATGATCGTGCGCGCGTGGCGGCAGGCCGTTCTGTCCGGCCTGCCCGTCGCCGTCGCCGCGGGCGATCCCGGGATCGTCGACGTCATTCAAGCCGCCGGCGGCGTCGCCGTCCTGACCGATCCGGACCTGCCGTCCGGGTCAGACCGCATCCGCGCCGCCCTCGAGGCCATTGACCCCGAGGGCCGCCACGACGCGGTCATCAATCTGCAGGGCGACATGCCGTTCGCCGATCCCGGCCTGGCCCGCGCCTGCGCCGATCTGCTGGCCGCCCAGCCCGCCTGCGACATCGCCACCCTGATCGCGCCCGAAGCCGAGGCCTCGGACCGGTCGAACCCCGATGTGGTCAAGGCGGTGGTGGCGATGGGGCAGGGCGAGCGCCACGGCCGCGCCCTGTATTTCACCCGCTCGACCCTGTTCGGCGACGCCCCCATCTGGCGCCACATCGGCCTGTACGGCTACCGCCGCGCCGCGTTGGAGCGGTTCTGCGCCGCACCGCCCTCGCCGCTGGAACGCCGCGAAAAGCTGGAGCAGTTGCGCGCGCTGGAGATGGGCTTGCAGATCTGGGCGGCGGTGATCGATGAGGCGCCGTTGTCGGTCGATAATCCGGACGACCTTTCAGCGGCGCGGGCGATGGCGAACTGACCCCCATTTTCTTTCGTCATTCCGGGGGCGCGCAGCGCAACCCGGAACCCAGCGGCGCGCGACAGCGCGAACCTGTCGGGAGCGCGGTCGGTCCGGGGTTTTCGCCTTCGCTTCGCTACGGCGCCGCTGGGTTCCGGGTCTCCGCCTCGCTCCGCTCGTCTTCGCCCGGAATGACGAAAGCAAAAAAAGTCAAACGTCGAAGCCGTCGACCCACGCCTGCAACAGCGTCCGGGCGATGGCGATCTTCGGCGGAGCCTTGATGCTTGGATGAGTCCCTTCGAGACAGGCCCGCGCCTCAGCCCGCGTCAGCCAGGCCACCGCTTCCAACTCCGTCTGATCGGGCGTGGCGTCGTCCGAATCGACCTCGCAGATCAGGCCGATCATCAGCTGGCCGGGAAACGGCCACGGCTGGCTGGAGTGATAGCGCACCGCCGTCACCGTCAGCCCCGCCTCTTCGGCGATCTCGCGCGCGCAGCCTTCCTCGATGGTTTCGCCGGGCTCCATGAACCCCGCCAGGGCCGACATCCGCCCCTGGGGCCAGGCCGCCTGTCCGCCCAGCAGGCAGCGCGGCTCCGGCCCGCCGTTGTAGACCGCCAGCATGATCGTCACCGGATCCACGCGCGGGAAATGCTCGACGCCGCAGGCCGGGCAGACCCGCTTCCAGCCGCCCGAGGCGTTCCGGCTCTCGACCCCGCAGGCGGCGCAGAAGCCGTGCCGCCGCCGCCATTCGAACAGCGACCGGGCCGTCCCCGCCATGGCCGCGTCCGGCCCCGGCAGAATCGCCGCCGCCTCGCGAATCTCGTGAAACGCCCCCAGCCCCGCCAGCGGCCCCGCCGCCGGATCGGCCGACCCCTCGACCTCGACCGCGAAACAGGGCGCGCCCTGCCACAGGCCGAGGAACAGTTCGCGATCGGGGACTATCGCCCGGGCATGCTCCAGCGCCAGCCAGGCCAGCCGTGGCTCCCCCGCCTCGATCAGCGGCCGCCCGTCCCACAGCACCATGGCCACGGCGTCGGGGTTCGCGGCCTGTTCCGCCAGCCAGTCCGGATCGTCCCTCCGATCCCCCGCCCGGTCGAGCGGATTGCCGGCGAAGGTGTTCAGGACGGGGACGGGCATGGACGCTGTCTAGCAAGCCCACGCTTGCATCCGCGAGCCGGAATCGTCATATCCCCTCTCGGAGATCGCGGGCGAAGGCTTCGCCAATCTGGTCAGGGCCGGAAGGCAGCAGCCACAACGAATTCCCCTTCGGGTCGCGGTCTCCACCTCCTCTCTTCTTGCGCTAACGCTCGGCTCGCGGAGCCTCGCTGCTTGAGCGCGTCTGTCTCCTCCCCACGCAGTGGGGAGGGGGACCGCGAAGCGGTGGAGGGGTGGAGGAGGATCGCATGCGATCCGACGACGACCCATGCACAGCTCCCTTCCCGGAACCCCTTCGCCCAAGGCACGCCTCGCGCTAAGACGGACCCATGAGCGACGTCGATCCGAGTCTCGAGGGGCCTCCGTGGGAGGAGGACGCGGCCGATGTCGCCGAGCGCGATCCCGACACCGACGACATGTTCGGCTCGCCCGAACCCGTGGGCATGCGCGAGGCGGAGGCCGCCGCCGCACCCACTCCGAAGCCGAAAGCGAAACCCGTCGCCCCGCCCGCCGATGCCGGCCCCGCCGACCATGCCGACGACGGAGAGGCCTATACCGTTCTGGCCCGCAAATACCGGCCGCACACCTTCGAGGACCTGATCGGCCAGGAGGCCATGGTCCGCACCCTGACCAACGCCTTCGCCACCGGCCGCATCGCCCACGCCTTCATGCTCACCGGCGTGCGGGGGGTCGGCAAGACGACCACCGCCCGCCTGCTGGCCCGCGCGCTGAACACAGAGAAGCCCGGCGTCGAGCGTCCCACGATCGAGCTGACGATGGACGGTCTCCACGACCTGGCCATCACCGAGGGTCGGCACATAGACATCCAGGAACTGGATGCCGCCTCCCATACTGGCGTCGACAACATGCGCGACCTGCTGGAAAGCGCCCGCTACGGGCCGCTTGAGAGCCGGTACAAGGTCTACATCATCGACGAAGTGCACATGCTGTCGCCCTCGTCTTTCGCGGCCCTGCTCAAGACGCTGGAAGAGCCCCCGCCGCACTGCAAATTCATCCTAGCCACCACCGAGATCCGCAAGGTGCCGGTGACCATCCTGTCCCGCTGCCAGCGTTTCGACCTGCGCCGCGTCGAGCCCGAAATCCTGGTCGAACACCTGGCCCGCATCGCCGACCGCGAGGGGATGCGGATCGAACAGGACGCCCTGGCCCTGATCGCCCGCGCGGCCGAGGGCTCGGTCCGCGACGGCCTGTCCCTGCTGGATCAGGCGCTGGTCCAGGGCGACCGCGGCGAGACGGTCAGGACCGAGGTCGTCCGCGACATGCTGGGCCTCGCCGACCGCAGCCAGACCATCGCCCTGTTCGAATCGATCATGGCCGGCCGAACCCCGGAAGCGCTGGAGCTGTTCCGCACCCTCTACGGCTACGGCGCCGATCCCGTGCAGGTGACCAACGACCTGCTGGAGCACTGCCACGCCGCCTCGGTGGCCAAGATGCTGGGACCGCAGGCGACCCGTCTGCCCAATGATCAGGCCCGGAAGCTGACGGCGCTCGGCGCGGTCATCTCGGCCGGGACCCTGGCCCGCGTCTGGCAGATGCTGCTGCGGGCGCTCGACGAGGTCCGACGCGCGCCCAACCCCGCCGACGCGGTCGAGATGGCCATCGTCCGCCTCGCCTACGCCGCCGACCTGCCGGGACCGGAAGAGGCGCTCAAGGCCCTGCGCGACGGCGAGCCCATGCCGGGCGGCGGCTCCGCCCCGCGCGGACCCTCGGGCGGCGGGGGAGGCGGCGGCGCCTCGGCCCAGCTGGCCGCGCGTCCGGTCGCGGCCCCTGCGACCCCCGACCCCCAGACCTTCGAACAGGTCGTCGCCCTGATCGGCGAGAAGCGCGAGGTCGGCCTGCAGATGGACGTCCAGCGCTACGTCCGCCCGGTCGCCTTCAAGCCGGGCGCCATCACCTATGAGAGCCTCGACGGCGCCCCCGCCGACCTGGCCCGCAAGCTCGCCTCCCGCCTCAAGGACTGGACCGGCCGCACCTGGCTGATCGCCGCCAACGGCCAGGGCGGCGGCGAGACCATGATCGAGACCGACCGCCGCAAGCGCACCGAAGAACGCGCCGAGATCGAGGCCGACCCCTTCGTCGTGGCCGTCATGCAGGCCTTCCCGGGCGCGACCATCGGCGAGATCAAGACCCTGGCCCCGGCGGTGGCGCTGCCGGTCATTCCGGATGAGGCGGGGGAAGAGGACTGAACGCATGACGCGCCGGCGCTACGGCCAGGTCGGGACGATCATCAGCTTGCTCGCTCTTGCGAGCCTCGTCGGCTCGTTCTTCATTCCCCTTTCTGGGCGGCCGGAGCCGGGCCACGAGCACGACGTCCTGCTGCTCCTTCAAGAGTGGAGCCGCGTCCTGCTGTTCTTCGGTTCGGGAGGATTGCTGATCTTGGCCCTCGTGTTCTGGATCCTGAGCCGAGAGCCGCGCTGAACATCGCTCAGGCCGAGGAGCCCTGGCCCTTGTCATCCCGGACGCCGCGAAGCGGCGATCCGGGACGCTTGCCCGCACAACACCATCCTCCCGGAAGCGGCGTCAGCCGCTATCCGGGAGACAGGCAAGGATCGCGCGATGGCCACCCGTCTCCCGGACAATCGCGCCGCGATTTCCGGGAGGTCGGTTTGGTCAGAGTGTCCGGTCCCGGATCACCGCTTCGCGGTGTCCGGGATGACAAGCTCCAATCCCTCATCCCTCAAAGAATCCGCGCCGCCTCCCCAAACCCCAGCCTCGGCGAGCGCGGGAACAGGTTCTCGTCGGTCCCGTAGCCCAGGTTGACGATGAAGTTGGGCTCGACCGTCGTGCCGGCGAAAAACTCGGCCTTCACGCCCGCGGGGTCGAAACCCGACATAGGCCCGACGTCCAGCCCCAGCGCGCGCGCCGCCAGCAGAAAATAGCCGCCCTGCAGCGAGGCGTTGCGGAAGGCGGTCTCGCGCCGGCCGGCCTCTTCGGCGAACCAGTCCTTCACCCCGGCCAGGTGGGGGAACAGCACCGGCAGATGTTCGTGGAAATCGATGTCCTGGCCGATGATCACATTGACCGGCGCCGACAGCGTCTTCTGACGGTTGGGCTCGGCCATGTGCGGCGCCAGTCGGGCTTTGGCCTCCGGCGAGGTGATGAAGACGAATCGCGCCGGCGTGGCGTTGAACGCGGTCGGGCCGAATTTGGTCAGGTCGTACAGCCGCCGCAGCAGGTCCTCCGACACCGGCCGGTCGCTCCAGGCGTTGCGCGTGCGGGCGTCGGTGAACAGCTGGCCCAGCGCCGCGTCGTTCAGCGGCAGGTCGCGGGCGGGGGTGGAATCGAAGGCCATCGGAGACATCCTGATCAGCAACAGTGATGGATGCTAAATAGACGGGCGCCGGCCCGGTTCAAGGGTATTCGAAACAAAAACTCTTACTATTTTTCCGACCTGTCGAAAGCCGGGCCGAACGCCTATCTTGGCCTCATGACCGATCTCAACGCCCTCATGAAACAGGCCCAGGCGATGCAGCAGAAGCTGCAGGACGCCCAGGCGAAAATGGCCGAAACCGCCGCCTCCGGCTCCTCCGGCGGCGGGCTGGTGACCGTGGCCCTGAGAGGCGCGGGCGAGGTCACCGGCGTGACCATCGACGACAGCCTGCTGGTCTCCGGCGAGGGCGAGATTCTCGCCGACCTGATCGTCGCCGCCCATGCCGACGCCAAGCGCAAGCTCGACGAGATCAACTCCGCCCTGATGCGCGAGGCCGCCGGGCCGATGGCCGGGATGAACATCCCCGGCATGCCCAGGCTGTTCTAGTACCCGGAATCACAGATCGCTGACACGTTGGCCCTTGAGGGGTCTCTGACGGACTTTGGCCTTGGTCCAGGCGAAGGGCTTGGGGTTGGCGTTGTAGGCTTCGATGAAGTGATCCATGTGCTGGCGGAGCTGTTTGACCGAGGTG
>CALSBO010000112.1:0-6882 GCA_943373195.1 Brevundimonas vancanneytii | reverse complement strand
GGACCGGAGGGGCCGTTCTCGCTGAGCGGTCTGTGGCGGCGCTCGGCGGCGGCGGGGCGGCTGTACGGCTGCGTGCTGGACGGCGACTGGATGCACGTCGGCGACCCGGAAGCCCGCGATGCGGCCGAAGCGAAACTGGCCGGAGGATGACCTCCCGCTTCGATCCCTTCGCCGGTCTGGGTCCGCGCTGGCATGCGATCGAGGCGCAGCGGCCCTTCCTCGACGACCTCGCCGCCGGGGTGCTGGACTGGCTGGGCGGTCATCCGCCCGAAACCCTGTCCGACGCCGTCATCCTGTTGCCCAACCGCCGCGCGGCGCGGGCCTTCACCGCTGCCTTGGCCAGACAGGCGGGCGGCCGCCCCATCCTGCTGCCCCAGGTCCGGCCGCTCGGTGATCTGGAGGAGGACGAGCCGCCGTTCGCGCCGGGCGACATCGGTCTGGACCTGCTTCCGGCCATCAGCCCGCTGGCCCGCCGGTTCGAGCTGGCGCGGATGGTGGCGGCCCACGACGCGCGAGCGGCCGGGTCCCCGCTGTATGCGCTAGAGATGGCCGACGCCCTCGGCGCCTTCCTCGATTCCTGCCAGATCGAGGAAGTCCCGGATATGGGACTTGTCTCCACCCTCGCCGGAGCCGACCTGGCCCAGCACTGGCTCGAGTCCGCCGCCTTCCTGGCCATCGCCGTCGACCAGTGGCCCGCCCGGCTGACCGAACTGGGCCTGATGGATCCCGCCGCGCGCCGCACGGCCCTGCTGCGGCGTCTGGCCGAGGCCTGGGACGCCCGGCCGCCGACGCATCCGCTGATCGTGGCCGGTTCGACCGGCACGGCCTCGGCCGCCGCCGCCGTCATCGGCGCCGCCGCCCGTGCGCCGCAAGGCTGCGTCGTCCTGCCCGGTCTCGATCTCGACCTGTCGCCCGGGGCCTGGGACAAGGTCGATGAACAGCATCCGCAGGGCGCGCTGAAGCGGCTTCTGGACAAGCACGGCGTCGCTCGCGAACGGGTAACCGTCTGGGGCCGGACGGAAGCGGCCCCCTCGGCGCGCCGCCGGCTGATCGCCCAGGCCCTGACCCCGCCCGAGGCCACCGCCGACTGGCGCGCTGCGATCGACGCCATGGCGCGCGAGCCTGGCGATCCCATCGTCGAGGGGCTCGAAGGCCTGACCCTGATCTCGGCCCGCGCCGAGGAGGAGGCCGCCGCCGTCGCCGCCGTGCTGATGCGCGAGGCGCTGGAGACGCCGGGCAAGACGACCGCCCTGGTCGCCACCGATCCCCTGTTCGCCCGCCGCGTCCAGGCCCGGTTGTCGCGCTGGGGGCTGGAGGCCGATTCCTCGGCCGGCGCGCCTCTGTCGATCACCCCCGTCGGCGTCCTGCTGTCCCTGACCAGCGATCTGGTCGAGGCGCCGTTCAGCGGCGCGGCCCTGCTGGCCCTGCTCAAACATCCGCTCGTGGGACTCGGCCTTGACCCCCGCGCCCTGACCGACCGGGCGCGGATGCTGGAGCTGCACGGCCTGCGCGGCCCCCGGCCGGGCGACTGGGCGGCGATCGAGCGCCAGCTGGCCAAGGCCCGGGCGCCGCGCTTCGAGCGGGATCGCAGCGACGCCTGGCTGGCCCAGGTCGACGAGGGCGAGGGCCTGCTGGCCCCGCTGCGCGCCGCCCTCGATCCCTGGCTGGCGGTGTTCGCCGACGGACCGGTGGCCGTCGACGCCGCCGCGACCGCCCTGGTGCAGGCCCTCGAGCGGCTGGTCCGCGACGAGACCGGGGCGACGGACGCCGCGTGGCGCGGGGCCGAGGGCGAGGCGGCGGCGCGGATGCTGTCCGGCCTGATCGCCGACGGCGCCGGGCTGGAGCCCCTGTCAGGCGCGGACTTCGCGCGGCTGATTTCCGGCCTGCTGGCGGCGGAGGTGGTGCGCACCGGCGGCGCGGCCCATCCGCGTCTGTTCATCCTCGGGGCCATCGAGGCGCGGCTGGCGCGGGCCGACCGGATGATCCTGGCCGGAATGGAGGAGGGCGTCTGGCCGCGCGGCGCCCCGATCGATCCCTTCCTGTCGCGGCCGATGCGCAAGGCGCTGGGCCTGCCGCCGCCCGAACGCCGCATCGGCCTGTCAGCCCATGACTTCGCCCAGTCCGCCTGCGCGCCCGAAGTGATCCTGTTGCACACCGAGCGGCGCGGCGGCCAGCCCTCGGTCAAGTCGCGCTGGCTGTGGCGGCTGGAGACCCTGGTCGGCGGCGCCGGCCGCGCCCTGCCCGGCCGTCCCGACGTCCTGGCCATGGCCCGCGCGCTCGACGCCCCCGACGCCACGCCGCCAGCCGCCCTCCGGCCCGCGCCGCGGCCGGACCCGAAGCCGCCCGTGCACCTGCGCCCCCGCCGCCTGTCGGTGACGCGGATCGAGGAATGGGTCCGCGACCCCTATGCCACCTATGCCCGCTTCATTCTGGGGTTCGAGGCCCTGGCCCGCCCCGACGAACGGGTCGACGCCCGGCTGCGCGGCACCGCCATCCACGCGGCGCTGGAACGGTTCGCCGAGGCCTGGCCGACGCTCGACCGGGCCGCGGCCGCCGAGGTCTTCGTCGGCCTTTACATGGACCAGTTGCGCGACGGCGGCATGCCGGACACGGCCTTGGCCCGCGAAACCACCCTGGCCCGGAACGTCGGCGACTGGGCCGTCGGTTTCGAGACGCAACGGCGGGCGGACGGCGCCGCCGTCCTGATCGAACAGCGCGGCGTGATGGAGATCGACGCCCCGCGCGAACCGTTCCGCCTCAGCGCCCGCGCCGACCGGCTGGAACTGCACGACGGCCGTCTGACGGTGATGGATTTCAAGACCGGCGGGGCGCCCAGCTGGAAACAGGTCCGCACCGGCTTCTCACCCCAGCTGTCCCTGACCGCCGCCATCGCCCGGGCCGGGGGTTTCCCCGGTCTCGGCGCGCCCGAACCGGGACAACTGCTTTATGTCACGGTGACGGGACGACGCCCGCCCGCGACCGAGGTCGACCGCAGCGGCGACGCCCAGAGCCGCGACGCCCAGCCGGTCGCCCTCACCGTCGATGAGGCGCTGGAGGGGCTGAACCGGCTGATCGCCACCTATGAGCGGGCCGATCAGGCCTATGTCTCGCGCACCGCGCCCCAGTTCGCCCAGCGCGCCTTTTCCGACTACGACCATCTGGCGCGGGTGCGCGAATGGTCGGTGGCGGACGAGGCGGAGGGCGGCGAATGACGATCCTCCCCTTCATTTCGCCCCAGGCGCGCGCCGCCGACCCGGCGATCAACGCCTTCGTCATGGCCAACGCCGGCTCGGGCAAGACCACCACCCTGGTGGACCGGGTGGCGCGTCTGTTGCTCGACGGCTCCAGACCCGACGCCGTCCTGTGTCTGACCTTCACCAAGGCGGCGGCGGCGGAGATGCAGCGCCGCCTGTACCAGCGCCTCGGCGCCTGGGCCGTGGCGGTGGACGACGACCTGCGCCGGGACCTCCGCAAGCTGGAGGCGCGCGCGCCCGAAGCCTATGACCGGGACGGCCTGTCGCGCGCCCGCGCCCTGTTCGCCCGGGCGCTGGAGACGCCGGGCGGGCTGAAGATCCAGACCATCCACGCCTTCTGCGAACAGCTGCTGCGGCGCTTCCCGATCGAGGCCGGCGTGTCGCCGGGCTTCCGCGTCATCGACGACGCCGAGGCGGCCGCCGTCTCGGCCATTGCCCGCGAGGCCCTGGCCCGGGCCTCTCTGAGCGGCGTCTACCCTGCCTTGACCGACGCCTATGCGGCGATGAGCGAGACGCTGCACCACGACGCCTTCGAGGCGATGTTCAGCGTGTTCGAGGCGAGGCGCGCGGCGCTTGGCGCCTATGTCGAACACGCCGAGGGCGAGGGCGGCCTGGCCGATTTCGTGGCCCGTTCGGTCGGGTTCGAAGACGCGGCCCAGGCCGACGCCGCGGCCATCGAGGTCGAGGCGGCCGATCCGGCCGCGATCGATGCGGGCCGCTGGCTCTGGGCCGCCGAGGCGCTGGACCGGGCAAGGGCCGCGGGCGACCGCGAGCGGGCGGCCGAGATTCGCCGCTTCGTGGAGGCGGTCCGCTCCGGCCAGAGCCGCTTCGCCGACCTGCAATCCATCCTGCTGACCCAGAAGGGCGAGCGGGCGACCTGGTGCGCCAGGAGCGCCGCCGCCAGGGCCGAGCCGGGTCTGTGCGACTGGCTGGCGGCGCAGCAGGATCGGGTGGTGGAGGCGTCCGAACGGCTGCGCGCCGCCCATGTCGCCGCCGAGACCACCCATGCCCTGACCCTGGCCGGGACCTATGCCCGCGCCTATGCGGCGGCCAAGACGGCGACCGGCGCGCTCGATTTCGCCGACCTGATCGTGCGCGCGCGCGCCCTGCTGACCGACGGTCCCGGCGCGGCCTGGGTGCTTTACAAGCTGGACGGAGGGGTCGATCACCTGCTGATCGACGAGGCCCAGGACACCTCGCCCGAGCAGTGGGCCATCGCCCGCGCCCTGACCGAGGAATTCTTCGCCGGCGCCGGGGCGCGCGAGGACGGACGCGAACGCACCATCTTCGTCGTGGGCGACGAAAAGCAGTCGATCTTCTCCTTCCAGGGCGCGGCCCCTGAACGGCTGCTGGCCGAGAGCCAGACCTATCGCCGCCTGGCCGAGGCGGCGGGCCGGACGTTCGAGACGGTGGAGCTGCTGCAGTCGTGGCGCTCGACGCCAGAGGTGCTGGCGTTCGTCGACCGGGTCTTCGGCGTCCCCGACCACGCGCGCGCGCTCAGCCCCGGCCGGGGCGAGATCGGCGACCGGGCCGATGTCGTGGTGCGCCATGTCGCAGGACGCGCCGATCAGCCGGGGACGATCGACCTGTGGCCGGAAGAGAAGGACTCGCCCGTCGAGGACCGTCGCGCCTGGGACGATCCGCTGGACGCCGGCGCCGGCCACGGCGCGCGGCGGCGGGTGGCCGAGCGGATCGTGGCGGAGGTTCGCGACATCGTCGAAACCGGCCAGGGCGTCCACGCCAAGGACCGGGGCGACACGAAAGCCTGGCGGCCCGCCGACTGGGGCGACGTGCTGATCCTGGTCAAGAAGCGCGGCCCGATGTTCGAGGAGATCCTGCGCGCGCTGAAGCGGTCGGGCGTTCCCGTCGCCGGGGCCGACCGGCTGAAGCTGGCCGAGCATCCTGTGTTCGAGGACCTGCTGGCGCTGGGCCGGTCCGCCCTCTTCCCCGAGGACGACCTGACGCTGGCGGGCCTGCTGCGCAGCCCGTTGTGCGACGTCGATGAGCAGGGGCTGTTCGATCTGGCCCAGGGGCGGCCGGGGACCCTGTGGCGCGAACTGAAGACCCGGGGCGACGAACGGCCGGAGTGGACCGCCGCGCGCGTTCTGGTCCGCTGGTTCCGCGCCGAGGCGCGGACCCGCACGCCCTTTGACCTGTACGCCCGCCTGCTGAACCGCCGCGACGCGCGCGGCCTGACGGTGCGGCAGCGTTTCATGACCCGGCTGGGCGGCGAGGCGGCCGACGCCCTGGACGCCTTTCTCGATCAGGCGCGGGCGGCCGAGGGACGCGGGGTCACCGATCTGGAACGGTTCTGCGCCGAACTGGCGGCCATCGACCAGACGGTCAAGCGCGAGATGGACGAGCCGCGCGGCGAGGTGCGGGTCATGACCGCCCACTCGTCCAAGGGGCTGGAGGCCCCGATCGTCATCCTGCCCGACACCATATTCTCGGAGCCGAAGGGCGACGCCCTGCTGGAGACGGCCGACGGCGGCTTCCTGTGGTGCGGGTCCGGCGACCGGGACTGCGACGCCTCCGCCGAAGCCCGGGCGCAGCGAAAAACGCGCAACGAGGAGGAATCGCTGCGGCTGCTCTATGTCGGCCTGACCCGCGCCCGCGACCGGCTGATCGTCGGCGGACGGATCGCGTCGAACCGCAAGATCGAGAACACCCGCGCCTGGTGGGGTCCGGTGTTTGACGCCTTCGCCGCCCTCGAGGGCGTGCGCGACGTCCAGACCGTTTCCGGCCCCGCCCGCCGCTTCGGCGCCGATCCGGTGCGGATGGTTCGGACCGGCGGGGCCGCCGCGGTCGCCGTCGCGACGCCGGCCTGGCTCACGGCCGATCCGGCGCGCGAGGACGCCGGCCGCCGGGCCGCTCCCTCGCGGATGGACGAGGCCGGGACCGGCCCGGCCGCCTCGCCATTGGCCGCGACGGCCGGGCCGGGCGCGCCGCTGGGCCGTTTCCGGCGCGGCGACCTGATCCACCGCCTGCTGGAGCGGCTGCCCGATATCGCGACGGATGAGCGCCCGGAAGCAGCGGCGCGGATGTTGTCCCGCGAGCGGGACCTTGATGATCCGCAGCGGGCGGAGATGATCGAGGCGGCCGCGCGCGTGCTGAACGACGCCCGGTTCGCGCCGGTGTTCGGACCCGGTTCCCGGCCCGAGGTGGCCCTGACCGGGTCCGTCGGCGGGGCCGCGGTGTCGGGGCGGATGGACCGGCTGGTGGTGACCCCTGACCGGGTGCTGGTGGTCGACTACAAGACCAACCGGCCCGCCCCGGACCGGATCGCGGATACGGACCCGGCCTATGTGCTGCAGATGGCGGTCTATGCGGCGATCCTGAAACAGCTCTACCCCGACCGCGCCGTCGAGGCGGCCCTGGTGTGGACCGACGGACCCCGGCTGATGGCGGTTCCGCAGGCGATGATGGACGCGGCCCTGCCCGATTGAGTCGCGGCGCGTTGATTTGCCGGGCGCGGCGCCCCACATCGGCTGTCGAAGCGCCGGAATCACTCCATGATGACCGGCCGAGCCGGAGAGTTTCCCCATGGCCACCGTCAAGGTCACCGACGACAGTTTCGACGCGGACGTACTCAAGTCCGGCGTCCCGGTGCTGGTCGATTTCTGGGCGG
>CALSBO010000111.1:0-7252 GCA_943373195.1 Brevundimonas vancanneytii | reverse complement strand
GGGCGTCAACGGCGGCGTGATCTCGCTGGACGGCAAGGGCGAAACCGCCCTGGCCCGCCCGACCGCGGACGGCGTGCGCGAGCCGCTCAACCGCCGCGCCACCATCGGCATCAACTTCCGCTAAACCCGGAAGGCCGAAGGACCGGCGCCCGGCCTCAAGCAGGCCGAAGGCCGGTAGGCCAAACGACAAGCAGCCGCCGGTCCCCGAAAGGGGGCCGGCGGTTTTGCTTGGGGCTTGATCTGAAACCTCGCGGGCGCGACGGTCGTATGTTGGGTCATGGCGCGGAGCTCGCGCGCCGCCGGAGACCTCGCTCATGTCGCGTCGCGCCCTCGCCGGCCTTGTCCTGCTCGTCCTCGCCGCCTGTTCCCCGGGCGCGCCGGCGGAGAGCGCTCCGCCGGAACCGCAGGCGCGCGACAGCGGCCGGCGCGAGGTCGCCGTCTTCGCCGGCGGCTGCTTCTGGTCCGTGGAGGCCAATTTCGAAGCCATGCCGGGCGTGGTCGCGGCGGTGTCGGGCTTCGCCGGCGGCCGGACCGCCAATCCGACCTACGACCAGGTGGTTCGCGGCGGCACCGGCCATCTGGAGGCCGTGCAGGTGACCTTCGACCCGGCCCGGATCAGCTATCGCCAACTGGTCGACCGGTTCTGGCTGACCATCGACCCCACCGACCCTGACGGTCAGTTCTGCGACCAGGGCGCCTCCTATGCGACCGCCGTCTTCGCCGGGGCCGCCCAGCGGCCGGCCGCCGAGGCCTCTCGTCGTGCCGCCGCAAGCCGGATCGGCGCCGCGCGGTTCGTGACGCCCGTCCGTGAGGCGGCGCGTTTCTGGCCCGCCGAGGCCTATCATCAGGATTTCGCCCGGCTGAACCCGGTGCGCTACGCCGGCTACAGCCGGTTCTGTGGCCGCGCGGCCCGCCTCAGGGCGGTCTGGGGCGACTGAATCAGGCCCCGGTCCTGGACTGGAAACGGTCCGATCCCGGAAGATTCGCCGCGCTTTTCCCCGAGGGCGGGAACAGGACTGAATCATCCACAGATTCAGTCACAGTGGGGTGTGTCTCTGACGCCACCCGGCCCGGCTGTCATATCACTGTCACACGAATGTCGTCCCACTTTACGACGGCACGCCTAGAGGGGGCGGGAGATTGGCCGGCTGCCGCCGGTTGTCGGGCGCACGCGCTCTTCTTCATTCGGGATCCATTAAAATGACGAACCGCAAACGCGTGTTCTGGGCGACCACCGCCCTCTTTACCGGCCTGCTCGTCGCCGGCGCCGCATCGGCCCAGTCGTCGGGCACGGTGGCGACGGAAGCCACCGAACTGGACACCGTGGTCGTGACCGGCACGCGCGGGCCGTTCACCACCGATGGCACCTTGGTCGCCGAGACGGTCGCCAAGACCCGCTCGACCGTCACCCAGGAGTTCATCTCCACCCAGAACCCGGGTCAGACCATCCTGCAGACCCTGAACCTGGTGCCCGGGCTGAATTTCGTGAACGCCGACCCCTACGGCAACTCGGGCGGCAACATTCGCCTGCGCGGCTTCGACGGCAACCGCGTCTCGCTGACCTTCGACGGCGTGCCGCTGAACGACACCGGCAACTACGCCACCTACACCAACCAGCAGCTGGACCCCGAGCTGATCGAACGCGCCTCGGTCAACCAGGGCACGACCGACGTCGACAGCCCGACGGCCTCTGCCACGGGCGGCACGATCAACTACACCACCGCGCGCCCCCTCGAGACGCCCGGTCTGCAGTTCAACACCTCGGTCGGCGAGTTCAACTACCGCCGCTTCTTCGCGCGCGGCGACTTCGGCGCCTTCGGACCGTGGGGCACCACCGGCTACCTGGCCGCCTCCTACACCAACTATGACAAGTTCAAGGGGCCGGGCGAACTGGAGAAGCAGCAGTATAACGGCCGCCTGTACCAGGATCTCGGCAACGGCGACTTTGCCAGCGTCGCGTTCAACTGGAACGTCAACCGCAACAATTTCTACAACAATTTCATCAACAAGGCCCAGTTCGAGGCCGGAACCGCGCTCGAGAACGACATCGCCTGCATTCGTCAGCCGGGCCGCAACGGCACATCCGACAACGAAGGCAGCACCAGCGCCGCGGCCGGCGGATCGACCCGCATTCTCTCGGACGGCACGTCGCTGACCGGCAGTTGCACCAACTACCACGGCCTGCGCATCAACCCGTCGAACACCGGCAGCATCCGCGGCCAGTTCAGCTACGGCCTGACCGACAACATCCGCTTCACCTTCGACCCCTCGTTCCAGTATGTGATCGCCAACGGCGGCGGGTTCACCCTGGTCAACGAGCGTGACGACCGTCTGGACCAGGCCGGCGGCACCGGCGGCGGCCTCGGCGTCGACCTCAACGGCGACGGCGACTCCATCGATTCCGCCGTCGGCCTCTACACGCCGTCGACCACCAACACCCACCGCTATGGCATCATCAGTTCGCTGATCTGGGATCTGAACGAAAATCACCGCATCCGCGCGGCCTACACCCTGGACTACGGCCGTCACCGCCAGACCGGCGAAGCCACCCGCTTCACCCGTGACAGCGAGCCGCTGAATGTCTTCGGCGGCCAGGAACGCTGGGGCAGCCCGGACGACCGCGTGTTCGGCCGTGACGGCTCGGTGTTCCGCTCGCGCGACCGCTTCTCCATCGCCTCGCTGAACCAGTTCGCGCTGGAATATCGCGGCGATTTCTTCGACGACGCCCTGACGATCAGCCTCGGCGCCCGCGCGCCGTTGTTCAAGCGCGAGCTGAACCAGTACTGCTTCTCGCAGAATGGTTCCTCGAACGTGCGCTGCACCACCGAAGCCTCGACTCCGGACCCGGTGATCGTCGGCAACGTCCGTTTCGCCTCGACGGGGACCACGTCGTTCATCGCGCCGTATTCGGCCGAGGTGGAATACGAGGACATCCTGCCGAACGCCGGCGCCGTCTGGCGCTTCGCCGAAGGTCACAGCCTCTACACCAGCTACGCCGAGGGCATCTCGGTGCCGCGGACGGACAATCTGTATCAGCCCATCCGCGCTTCGGGCGGGCCGCTCAACTTCTCGACCGTCGCGCCGGAAACGACCAAGTCCTACGACGTCGGCTATCGCTTCCGCAACGACCGCACCATCGCCTCGATCGCGGCCTGGTATACGGACTACCAGAACCGCATCGTGTCCTCGCGCGATACGGACCCGCTGTCGCCGTTCTTCGACCAGTTCATCGACCGCAACCTCGGCGCCGTCGAGCAACGTGGTGTCGATGCGCAGGTCGGTTTTGAAGTCACCGAGCGCCTGACGGTCTATGGCTCCGCCTCCTGGAACGACAGCGAAGTCCAGGACGATCTGGAAACGAGCCCGGGCGTCTTCCTGCCGACCGCCGGCAAGTCGCTGGTCGAGACGCCGGAATGGACCTATTCGGCCCGCATCGACTGGGATCCGACCGACAACCTGTCGCTGGGGCTGCAGGGCAAGTTCGTCGACGATCGCTTCTCCACCGACACCAACAGCGAGACGTTCGAAGGCTACACCGTGATCGACTTCGACGCCCGCTACGACCTGACCGACACCTTCGGCATCCGCGACGCCTTCGTGCAGGTCAACGTCACCAACCTGTTCGACGAGGATTATCTGGGCAATATCTCGACCGGAACCTCGGGTTTCCGTACCGGCTCGCTGGGTGCGCCTCGCACGGCGGTGATCACCTTGGGCACCAGCTTCTAAGCCGGCTCCTGAGACTAAACTTTGGAGGGGGCGGTCCGGAAACGGGCCGCCCCTTTCGTTTGGCCGCGGCGCCGGGCGAACCGGTCCAAACCCGATGTGTTGAAGTCGTAGCCCGCCGTGTCTATCTGGCGCGGCTGGCTCGCCGGTGTTCAGGGACCCCCGCTTCATGACGACACCCATCCCCGCCGAATGGTCGCCGCACAGGGCCATGTGGGTCGGCTGGCCCAGTCACGGCGAACTGTGGGAGGAAAACCTCGAACCGGCGCAAGGAGAGGTCGAGGCCCTGGTCCGCGCCCTGGCCGGACCGGGCCGCGAGCGGGTCAGGCTGATGGTCGGCAAGCCCGAGGCGCTGGCCGACGCGCAAGCACGTTTCGCCGGCGTGGATGGGGTCGAGGTCATCGACGGCCGCTTCGGCGACATCTGGCTCAGGGACACCGGCCCGATCTTCGGCGCGGGCTCCGGAACGGCCGCCGCCTTCCGCTTCAACGGCTGGGGCGGAAAATACGAGCTCGAACACGACGGCACGGTCGCGGACCAGATCGGCGCCGCCTCGGGCGCGGCGCTCGACCGGCACGATTGCATCCTCGAGGGCGGGGCGCTGGAGCACGACGGGCAGGGGACACTCCTGACCACCCGCCAATGCCTGCTGAACCCCAACCGCAACCCCGGCTGGACCGAGGCGAAGGCCGAGGCGGCGCTGGGGGCGTCCCTGGGCGCCCGCAAGGTGCTGTGGCTGGGCGACGGCCTGCTCAACGACCACACCGACGGCCACGTCGACAATCTGGCCCGTTTCGTCGCGCCCGGCGTCGTGGCCTGCCCGGTCGCCTGGGGCCGGGGCGATCCGAATGACGCGGTCTATGACGCCGTGGCCCGCGCCCTGTCGCAGATGACCGATGCGACCGGCGCCCCGCTCAAGGTGCTGCGCCTGCCCTCGCCCGGCTTCATCGGCGACGAGGACGAAAAACCCATCCCCGCCAGCCACATGAATTTCCTCATCGCCAACGGCGCGGTGATCGTGCCGACCTACGGCAATGATCGCGCCGCGGACCTGGTGTGTCAGGGGCTGAAGACCGTCTTCCCGGACCGCGAGATCATCCCGCTTCCGTCTATCGCCATTCTCAGCGGCGGCGGGTCGTTTCACTGCATCAGCCAGCAGGAGCCGGCGTGAGTGCTGGTGAAAAGTGCTAGTGAGTAGTGAATGGAAGAGAGCTGGAGGTTGTTGGCGAGTTGCAGAATCATCGCGATCTGAAGGTCTGGCAAATTTCCGTCGATCTCGTCGAAACAGTCTACCGGCTGTCTCGAAACTGGCCGAACCATGAACTCTACGGACTGGTTTCGCAGGCGCGCAGGGCGTCTGTTTCGGTCCCCGCCAATGTTGCGGAAGGAGCGGGCAGGCGTAGCACGGGCGAGTTCATCCAGTTCGTCGGCATCGCCCGCGGCTCGTTGGCTGAACTTGAGACGCTGTTCGCGGGCCGACTTGGCTATCTGGAGGACGAGGTGTTGGAGCACTTGCTGAGTGACATCGCGGCAGTCGGGCGGATGCTGACCGGCCTGATGCAGTCACTTCGAGAACGGCAAGTTCGCTGACCCTTCCACTCACTACTCACTAGCACTTTTCACCCGAGGGCCGCCCAATGACCCGCACCATCTCCGTCGCCGCGCTCCAGACCGCCTATGGCGAAGACCTGCAGTCGAACATCGACAAGACCATCGCGCTCGTCCGCGAGGCCGCTGGCAGGGGCGCGCAGGTGATCCTGCCCAGCGAACTGTTCCAGGGCTCGTATTTCTGCGTCTCGCAGGAGGAGAAATGGTTCGCGGGCGCCCATCCGTGGCGCGAACACCCCTGCGTCACCGCGCTCCAGCCGGTCGCCGCCGAGCTCGGCGTGGCCATCCCCGTCTCGATCTTCGAGCGCGAGGGGCCGCACTATTTCAACTCCATGGTCATGCTCGACGCCGACGGAAAGGCCCTCGGGGTCTATCGCAAGAGCCACATCCCCGATGGCCCCGGCTATCAGGAGAAATACTATTTCCGGCCGGGGGACACCGGCTTCAAGGTCTGGACCACCCGCCACGGCCGCATCGGCGTCGGCATCTGCTGGGACCAGTGGTACCCCGAGAGCGCCCGCGCGATGATGCTGCAGGGCGCCGAGGTGCTGATGTATCCGACCGCCATCGGATCGGAGCCGCACGACACGGAGCTGGACACCGCCGAGCCGTGGCGGCGCGCCATGCAGGGCCATGCGGTGTCCAATGTCGTGCCCGTCGTCGGCGCCAACCGCATCGGCCATGAACAGGTCAACGCCGCCGGTCAGGTCTTCTACGGCTCGTCCTTCATCGCCGACCATCGCGGCGACCTGGTCGAGAGCCTCGGCCGGGACGAGGAGGGCGTGATCGTCCACGCCTTCGACCTGGACTACATCGACCGCCACCGCGCCGCCTGGGGCTTCTTCCGCGACCGCCGGACCGATCTCTACGGCGCTCTGACGGCTCCGCGACCGGCCTAGGAGCTCTGCCCAAGGACCCGGCGTTCGGCCGCGCACGACGGACTGGTCAGGCCCTCGGCCCGGGCGGCGGCGAGTTCGACCCGGGCGGCGTCCTGGTCGGCGGCGAAGTCGGGCGACCGCGTCGCCTGGACATAGACCCGTCGGCCGGCCCGTTCGCCGGCCTCGACATCGCCCGGCCAGTTCATTCGGCACACGGCGCGGCTCTCGCCGATCGCCTGTCCACGCCGCCGGGCCTCACTTGCCCGATCGGGCGCCAGGTCCGCGAACATCTCTCCATAGGCGGCCCCGGCCACCGCCCCGCCGGCGGGCCAGGAGGTCGAGTCACGGGTCGCGGCGTCGATCCGCTGGCAGGGTTGCAGATCCGGATCGACCGTGATGGGCCTGGGGCGGGGATGCGCCAGCGCCAGGCGCCGGGTCAGGGCGCCGGAATCGGCCAGCAGGCGGTTCATCAGCCGGGTCAGGGCCGGGCGCGGCCTCTCCGCCAGACGCGTCCCCAGCACGCAGTCGAAATGCTGGGCGGCTTCGGGGGGACGCAATTCGGCGTCGGCGGTCGCCAGCCACCAGCGGTCCGTGCCGGGTCCCTGATCCGGGCGCGGGTCGCCGGGCCAGAACGACGGAGAGGGCGCGGGAGGCCCGAATCCCGCGGCGATCTCGTCCACCGTCGCGGCGTCGAGATATCCGGCGATCGGCGGGGGCGGGGCGGTCAGGACGCTGGCCGTGGCGCAGCCGGTCAGGAGAAGCCCGGCGACGGCGGCGGCCGGTCTCACCGGCCGGCGGTCCAGTCCAGTTGCACGCTGGTGGGGCCGTCCTCGACCGGCGTGGCGACGACGCGCAGCAGCTTGCCGCCGCCGTCGCCGGCGCCGTAGGCGCGGGCCTCGCCTGTGTTCATGGCCATGATCGAGGCCAGGCCGGCGGCCTCGGCCCGTCGGCGATAGAAATCGACCACGGCGTCGGGCGAGGCCTCCGTGGTGAAGCTGAGGATGCCGCCGGGGCCGTCGGGGCCGCGCGCGGTCGTGGCG
>CALSBO010000110.1:0-7310 GCA_943373195.1 Brevundimonas vancanneytii | reverse complement strand
GGCTCAACCGCAACCGGCGACTGGCCAAGGACTTCGAAAAGACCCTCGAGAGCTCAACCGCATGGCTCCTGCTCGCCTCGGTCCAACTCATGACCCGACGACTCGCAAACCCCTGAACATGTTCAGAAACATTATGAGTCAGACTCTTAGAGGCGGTTGAGGGGTGTGTTATGGCCCGCTCAGCGACCGTTTAGGCGGGGTCGGGCAGGGCCTGCTGCGAGCGAAAGTGCTCCAGACGGTCCTGTCCCGGACTCCAGCCGCTTTTGTCGCGCTTCACTTGCGACGGGACGGGGGGAGTATGAGAGCGGGGCTACCTATGGCGGGGAGAGGACGCTGCATTTTTTTGAAAGCACGCGGAATCAAGGGGTTGGGCACGCCGAATATGAGAGCAATCGACGGATAGACAGCAGCGCGACGGCGAACCGTTAACCCCCGCGCCTTGACTTGGCCGTATTGAGCGCCCACTTACGCTGCGTCGCACAATTGCGATGCCCGGTGCGCTCCAGCGCGTGTGGGTCTTCATCGAGATGAAGACCTGACTGTAGCAGCGGCCGGCCCTCCAGATTCATTCGCTGCCCGGACACGCGGGGCGGCGCCCGATCCACCCCGTCGCGGCTCCCTCTCCGGAGCCAAATCGGGACTGGCGGTGCGCGGCCCATGGCTTGTCAGCCCGGTCGATGCGCGTCGCCGCATGCGAAAGACATGGCTCACATGAGCAAGACATTCGAGACCTTCGGCCTGAACCCGGCCCTGCTGCAGGCGCTGGCCTCCGAAGGCTACACCATCCCCACCCCGATCCAGGCCCAGGCCATCCCCGACGTCATGGCCGGCAAGGACCTGCTGGGCATCGCCCAGACGGGCACCGGCAAGACGGCGGCTTTCGCCCTGCCGATCCTGCATCGCCTCGCCGCCAACCGCGTGGCGCCCAAGCCGCGCACCACGCGCGTCCTGATCCTGTCGCCGACCCGCGAACTGGCCAGCCAGATCGCCGAGAGCTTCAAGACCTATGGCCGCCACCTCGGCTTCAAGGTCGCCGTCGTCTTCGGCGGCGTGAAATACGGCCCGCAGGAACGCGCCATCCAGGCCGGCCTCGACGTGCTGGTCGCCACCCCCGGCCGTCTGCTGGACCATATGCAGCAGAAGACGCTGGACCTGTCCTGCACCGAAATCTTCGTCCTGGACGAGGCCGACCAGATGCTGGACCTGGGCTTCGTCAAGCCGATCCGCCAGATCGTCAGCCGCATCCCGGCCATGCGCCAGAACCTGTTCTTCTCGGCCACCATGCCGACGGAGATCGGCAAGCTGGCCGGCGAATTGCTCAAGGACCCGGTCAAGGTGTCGGTGACGCCCCAGGCCACCACGGTCCAGCGCATCAGCCAGTCGATCATCCACATTGAACAGGGCCGCAAGCGCGCCCTGCTGACCGAGATGTTCGCCGATCCGGGCTATACCCGCTGCCTGGTCTTCACCAAGACCAAGCACGGCGCCGACAAGGTCGCGGCCTATCTGGAAGCCGGCGGCGTCGAGGCCGGCGCCATCCACGGCAACAAGAGCCAGCCGCAGCGTGAACGCACCCTGGCCGCCTTCAAGGCCGGCAAGCTGCGTGTTCTGGTCGCCACCGACATCGCCGCCCGCGGCATCGATGTCGACGGCGTCTCCCACGTGCTGAATTTCGAGCTGCCCTATGTGCCGGAAGCCTATGTGCACCGCATCGGCCGTACGGCCCGCGCCGGCGCCGACGGCACGGCCATCAGCTTCGTGGCCGGCGACGAGATGAAGCTGCTGCGCGACATCGAAAAGGTCACGCGCCAGAAGATCCCCTCGACCGACCGGCGCAACGACAAGTCGCTGGCCCTGCTGGACCAGTCGATCATGGCCTCGGGCGTCAAGTCCAAGGCCTCCATGCCCGACGACGGCCGCGGCGACCGCCAGCAGCAGCGCGGCCCCCGCAACCCGCGCCGCGACGGCGTCAAGCTGGAGGGCGGCGGGCAACCGCACCGCGTCCGCAAGGCCGGCCCGGGCCGCGACGCCCGTCCGATGCCGGAACGCGCCTTCGATCCGCTGGCCCGCGAGCGTCCGCGCAACAGCCACAACGACCCGCGCCACACCAGCGCCCCGGCCACGGCCTCGGCCAAGCCGGATGGCGAGATCAAGCGCCGTCCGCGCCGGCGGAAGCCGTCTAACGGCGGCAAGGGGTATGCAGCCCAAGGCTGAGCCTGAGTTGACGGGAATATAGAAGCGCCCGCCGGAGCGATCCGGCGGGCGTTTTCGTGTTTCGGCGAAAAGACCTGCCCTCTGGACTCCCGCCCCATGCCGGGCCACTTTCGACGAACAACGGTCAAGGATCGAGGCGGCATGACACAACTGCACAGGCGCGGCTTGATCGGCGGGCTGGGTGCGGGCCTTGTCGGCTGCTCCGCTCCAGAGATACTGCGGCCCGGAAAGCCCAGGTCCGTCACCGCCTCGCAGGCGGAAGGTCCGTTCTATCCGTCTCAGGACAAACCGACCGACCAGGACGCCGACCTGGTTCGCATCACCGGCGTGGCCGCCCAGGCCCTGGGCGAGGTCACACACGTCACCGGGGTGGTCTGGAATCCGTATGGCGGGCCTCATGCCGGGGCGCTGATCGAAATCTGGCAGTGCGACCACACCGGGCGCTATCTGCACCGGGACGATCCGAATACGGACCGGCCGCGCGACCCGGGGTTCCAGGGGTACGGCAAGACCCTGACCGACGCCCAAGGCGCCTTCCGCTTCCGCACCATCAAGCCGGTGTCCTATTCGGCCATCCTGGGCGGCGAGCGAATCTGGCGGGCGCCGCACATTCACGCGACGATCTCGACGAGCGGCGCCCGGCGCCTGACCACCCAGCTCTATGTCGCGGGGGCGCCGCAGAACGACGCGGACATTCTGCTGAGCCAGATCACGCCGACCCAGCGCGAGGGCCTCATCCGCCCCTACACGCCGGGAACAGGGTCCGAGGCGGGCGCTCTGGCGGCGCACTATGATCTGGTGGTGGCGGCTTGACTAGGGCGGTTTGCCCTAAGGCCAGGGATCGGACGGTCGCTTTCGCAATCGGTAGAGCCGCTCGATGGCCGGCTTCAGTTCGTGCACCGACCGCGTCGCCACGTCCCAGATGAAGCTCGCAGAAACCGTGTGGTAGCCGTGGCGTAGCCGATTGCCGATGTCGGCGATCTACAGCCAAGGTTGGTCAGGTTCCGATGCCTTGTCGGCGTCATCGATATAGCGGCTGGCTTCGGAGATGATTTCGATGGCCCGCTCCACCGCGAGCCGCCGATGCGCGTCCTTGACGAAGGCCTCGAGGTCGCCATCGGTCGTCAAGGCCTCGCAGACGGCGATCTTGTCCAGGATGTCGAACAGCCAGTGACGGGCTTCGCGGTCCATCAGAAGACCCGGATCGCCTCGCGCTCGATGTCGGCTCTCAGCAGGGGATGCAGCCCGTCGCGCATGGCGAAGTCCACGGGCCGGCCCAGCCCCTCGCTCAACACATCAGGCGCGCCCGCGAAATCCCAGCCCAGCCGGGCGTCCGGGGCGAATTCCACGAAGATATCCACATCGCTGTCCGGCCGGGCTTCGTCGCGCGCGATCGAACCGAACAGGAACAAAGACGTAAGCCCTCGGGCGCGCAACTGAGGTTCCAGCGCACGCAGGCGCTTGAGCGTCTCTTCTCGGCCGTGGTGGACGACTTCGTTCATCGCGAAACGATAGGCGATCCGGCGCGGCCTGCCCAGCCGTGCTTAGGAAAGGCCGGTCCTATTCAACGCTCGCCTAGGTAGGAGGGCACCGTGATCGCCATGATCGCTAGCCCCAGATGCGGTGGCGGATCCACCACATGTTGCCATCCCAGTTCCGCCAGTCGACCCAGACCCCTCCAACCTTGACCAGACCGCGCGGTTCGGGAGGAGACCCTCCGCCTCCGACCGTAGCCACGGCCAGCACGAGGTCGCTGCCGCGAGTCTGTCGGCTTTCCTCCGGAGACTGAGGAAAGACGATCAGCGTCCCACGGCGCACAGCGTGGCCCTGAACACTCAGAATGGCCGTCACCGCATCAGCGTCGCGGTTCTGGACGGCGGTGATCATCGCTCGGTTCTGTTCCGGCGACGCGCTCACGGCGCGAAAGGCTTGTCGCAGCGAAACTGATCGTCCCGGCGAACCCATGCGCGTTTCCTGACCATTCTGAGCGGCCGGGGCGTCAGCGTGCGACAGGCTGGGCAACATCAAGGTGAGGCTGGAGGCGACCGCCATAATGGCGGCCGAGCGTATGGTAGCTTTCATGATAGTCTCCCCAGCGAGCGCGATGTCTCGCAGGGAGAACTGTTTCACAAAACGCTGTTTCTGGACAGCCGATCGCGGCGACCGAAGGGTTCTCACGCCGACCCTACGCCGTCGGCCACCCTACGGCTCTGATTGACCAAGTGAAAAGCTTTCATCACGATCTGGTGTTGACGTCGGGCTACTTGCGATTCGACATCCCGCCAGCCGCAGCCGCTAAAGAGCTGCTGTCCGAGTGCATTCAGGGCTGACGCCGCCCTCAGGCCGCGGCGCTGACCGGGGCCGGAGCAGAGGATTCCGACGGGTCGCGCAGCACATAGCCGCGGCCCCAGACGGTCTCGATATAGTGTTTGCCGCCCGCGGCCGTGGCCAGCTTCTTGCGCAGCTTGCAGATGAAGACGTCGATGATCTTCAGCTCGGGCTCGTCCATGCCGCCGTACAGGTGGTTCAGGAACATTTCCTTGGTCAGGGTGGTGCCCTTGCGGAGCGAGAGCAGCTCCAGCATCTGGTATTCCTTGCCCGTCAGATGGACGCGGTGACCGTTCACCTCGACCGTCTTGCCGTCCAGGTTCACGGCGATCTCGCCGGTGTGGATGATGGCCTGGGCGTGACCCTTGGAGCGGCGGACCACGGCGTGGGTGCGCGCGATCAGCTCGTCCTTGTGGAAGGGCTTGGTCATATAGTCGTCGGCGCCGCCGCCGAACGTCTTGACCTTGGTCTCGATCTCCGACGAACCCGACAGGATCATCACCGGGGTGTTGACCTTGCCGACCCGCAGCTGACGCAGAACCTCAAGCCCGTTCATGTCGGGCAGGTTCAGGTCGAGCAGGATCAGGTCGTAGTCATAGATCTTGCCGAGATCGATGCCCTCTTCGCCGAGGTCCGTCGTGTAGACGTTGAAGCCCTCGGACTTGAGCATGAGTTCGATGCTCTGCGCGGTCGCATGATCATCTTCGATAAGCAGGACGCGCATTCATGCCCCTCCAGGCAAAGCTTGACAGTAATTCCCGACATCAAACGCCGGGTAACCTTGTTCGCGAGTTAACCGACGAAAAACTTAAGAAAGGTTAACACCACGCCATTGAGACGAATCGTAGGCTGATTTGCGAATCGGCGTCGAGCGTCCCGAGTCAAGCAGGCGAGATTTTTTCGGGCGCGCGCGTCCCCGCGCCTCGCCTGCGTCCGGTTTCGACGCATGATTAGGATTATATTCCTTCCTCGACGCCGGCGGACGAAATGACCGGCGCGACGGAATGATGGGAGTTTGCAGATGGTCGAAACCTATAGCGTGCCGGTGTTGGCCGCGGACCGCATCCGCGCCGGACTGGCGCTTCAGCTGGTCGCGGCGGCGACCGGGATCAGCGTGGAGACGATGCGGGCGCGGGCGCGACTGCACGGACCCGCCTGCCGCGCCCGCCGGCTGGCGCTGTACACCGCCTATGTCACCTTCGGCTGGCCGCTGGACCGGGTGGCCCACGCCTTCGGGCTGAACCGGGTGACGGTGGCGGCGGCCTGCCGCTGGGCCGAGGACGGCCGCGACCATCCGACGGTCGACGCCCTGCTCGACCGGCTGGAACTGTGTGTGAACCATCTGCTCGACGCCCCGACCTGCGAGCTGCCGGCATGAGCGGAACGGATGGGGGGAGCGCCGTGGCCCGGGCGCGGCGGCTGCTGGCGCGGCGCGGCGGCTGGATCGAGGCCGTGACAGGCGGTTATGCCGTCAGGCCGGTCGGGGACCGGCGCAGCCGGATCGTCCTGATCCTCGACGAGGCGGCGTTCCGGCGTCTGGTCGAGGCGCCGGGCCTCAAGCGCCGCCCGGGCGGCGGCTGGATCGCGCGGACAGCCGCCCTTGATCGCGTCGACGCCCCCGAACCCGGCCGTCCCGGGATGATCGAGGGCGTCCGCACCGTGATGGAGGACGACGGCCGCCCCACTCCGCGCCGCGCCAACCTGGGCCAGTCGGCCGTCGCCTGGCTGGCCCGGCGCAAGGACGCGGACGGGCGGCCCTGGCTGGACGCCGTCCAGGTCGCGGCCGCCGCCCGCCTGGGTCTGGACGCCGAAGCCGCCGCGCGCGGACCCTCGCTGACCCTGAGATGGGACGCCCTGCCGCGTGCAGGCGGCGGTTCGGCCGTTCGCGCGGAGCCGGGCGATCCCGCCCTGGCCGCCGGTCGCCGGGTCGCGGCCGCCCTCGCCGCCTGCGGCGCCGCCCGCCCGATGGTCGAGGCGATCTGCATCCGCGCCACGGCCCTGCAGGCGGCCGAGCGCGACCTGGGTCTGGCCCGCCGCGCGGGCAAGCGGCTGTTGCAGGCGGGGTTGGCCGCCCTGGCGATCCACTACCGCATCGGCTGAAATCATCACCCGCGCGACGGAGACCCGCCCGGCCAACGTTACAGGCTCGTAACTTTGCCCTGCCCGGATTCAGCCGTAGGGTGAGTTTGACAGCGCGCTCCCATCGGGGCGCGCTATCGCGTTTCGGCGACGGGCTCCCAGGACCGTCGGTTTCGGGGATGACCGTGAAGTCAGTAGTCGTATTTTGCCTGGTCGCAGGCCTTTCCGCGGTGAGCGGTCACGCCTTGGCCCAGGATGCTGTGCCCGCAGGTCTTCTGACCGAAGTCTGCCTGCCGTACGCCAACCGCGCCCAGACTTTGGAGAAGTCGGTCCGCGCCGCGCGCGATCTGGAGTTCCGCCGGCCGGTCGACGACACCGCGCCGCTGGACGAATGGGCGTCCGAGGTCACCATGGTGTCCCGCGATGGCTCCTGGCGGGTGCGGATCGAGGAGGGCACGGTCGAGCGCGACGACCGGCAGGCCTATGAGGCCAGTTGCACCATCTCCTCCACCCGCGCCAGCGCGCGCGAACTGGCCGACCTGGGTCGCCGGGCCTTCCGCGACCCGGACTACTGGACCGTGCCTGACGGCAACGCCTGGCGCTGGGATCGCCGCAGCGCCTATCCCGAGGAGTACGGTCTGGCGGTCGAGGTGTCCGAAGAGGCGGGCGAGCGCCCGGTCATGACCGTG
>CALSBO010000109.1:0-7504 GCA_943373195.1 Brevundimonas vancanneytii | reverse complement strand
CCTGCTTCTTCTTTCGACCCTCGACCCTCGACCCTCGACCCGAAGTCATATTCGAAGGTCATCACCGACGCCGAGACCGAGATGCCGCGCTCCTTCTCGATCTTCATCCAGTCGGACTGGGTGCGCCGGTTCTCGCCGCGCGCGCGCACGGCCCCGGCCGCGCGGATGGCCCCGCCGGCCAGCAGTATATGCTCGGTCAGCGTGGTCTTGCCCGCGTCGGGGTGCGCGATGATGGCGAAGGTCCTGCGGCGCAGGGCCTCCTGCTGGAGGGTCAGTTTCGACATGAATGGTCCTTGGGCCGGGGGACCTAGCGCGGACCGGGCCGAAAGTCACCCGTCGGCTGACGAGCCCTGGCCAGCCGGGCGGATCGGAGTCATCGTCCGCTCCGGCGAGACGTCCCGGTCACGCAATCGGGCGCCGCCTTTGGAAACGAAGGAAAGGCCATGGTCCAGACCCCCGCCAATCCGCCGCCGCCCCGAACCGGGCCGCATCCCGCCGTCAGCCTGATCGTCGGCTTCGGCCTCATCGTGCTGGGCGCGACGCTGGTGCACCTGCTGTTCAAGGCGGCGTTCTAGACGGAACGGGCCGAAACCCGGCCGTCGCCTCGCGTCAGTCGGTTGCGACCTCCGGCTGCTCCGCTTCGTCGGACGGGGCTTCCTCGACCGGGGCCGCGCTCTGGCCCATCGCCGTCTGGGCTGCAGCGTCAAGGCCTTCGCCTGCCGCGCCCATGACCGGCCATGGGGATTGTTCGCCACGGGCAGCACCGTCGTGACGGCCGCCGGATACAGGCCCCGCGCCATATAGGCCTGACCCAGACGCATCCGCACGTCGAAGGATTGAGGCGCCGGCGCCCGGGCGACTTCCAGGGTCGAGATGTCGTTGTCGGCCGGATAGCCGCGCTCGCCCACCCGGCTTTCGTTCAGGGCCCGGTAGATGCGGAAGTCCAGCGGGTCGGCGTCGAGCGCGCGGGCCAGATAGGTGCGGGCCTCTTTAGGTGTGCCGTTGTCGACGAGGCGGTAAAGGCTGATCTTGAAGGCCGATGGGTCGTTGCCGCCGCGGCCTGCGTGTCTTGATCGTCATCGTGCAGGAGGCGAGCTTGAAAGTTCGCGCAGTTTTCCGGGAACGGCCTCAATCCTGAGTTGGCGGCGTATCGTCGGCCGGAGCCTCGCTGTCCACCGCGTCCGCATCTGGCGGGGCGTCGATCGATATTGACGCCAATCCGGCTTTCTCGCGCGCCTCGACCAACAAGGACCGCACCGGCGCCAAGCTATCTCCACCATGCGGATTATTGGCCAAGGGGGCTAGAACATAGGCGGCCTCCAGATAGCGTTCCCGGTGCATCAACAGTTGGGCCGCTTCAAACGCCGTCGTCCCGATCTGCGGCGCCAACCGCCAGGCGGACTCGGCGATCACCACATCGTTGTCGGAGGGGAAGCCGGGCGCGCCGCGACGGTTGTGCAGCATCGCCAGGTAGATGCGGTAGTCCAGCGGATCAGCCTCGTAAGCGGCCGCCAGATGAGACTGGGCCTGCCGTGAAAGCAGTCGCCGCGCCACGTCATCCTCAGTTGCGTCGGCCTGTTCGATCAAGATCACCGCCATCAGCCAACGCGCTTCAGAGTCATTGGGAGCGGCTGCCACAACGGGTTCCAGTGTTCGGCGCGCGCCGTCCAAATCCTCGTTTTCACGCTGCAGCTTGGCCAAGACCACGGCCGGCAGACGATCGCCCGGATAGCGGGTTGCCGCAGCTTGGGCGCGGGCCACCAAAGCCGGGCCGTCATCGGCGATCGCGCGTGCCGACCGAAGGTCCAGCCACACGACCTCGCCGGTGCTTCGGGGCAGGGCGGTGACAGCGACTTGGGCCACCGGCAGAGCCTGCTGCAGGGTGTAGACGGTGATCCCGCGCGACAGGTAGGCGCGCAGTTCACGGCCCAGTTCGTCGGGAGTACGACCGATATGGGTCGCCAGCGCTTCGATCGGTTCCTCGCCGCGCGCGACGCCTCCCAGATACGCCGATAGCTGCCGTCGCCGTTCGGGATCGCCAAGCATGTAGTGAGTCAGCGCCCACGCCTGGGCGTAGTAGGCGGCGCCCTGGCGCGCGGAGCGGCCCGTGGGGCGCGACCGCAGCACCTCCTCCATGGGAATCCAAGTGTTGGTCTGGGTGAGGGAGTTCATTCTTCCGGGACGGTAGAGCCCGTACCGAATACGACCCATCCGCATGTCCGAGGGGGCGAAATACTCGGCGAATCCTTCCACGAACCAGCCCGGATAGGCGGCGTTGTGGTACTGGAACATGTAGTGATGGCCGTACTCGTGGAACAGAGTGTTGTCGTTCTCCGGATTGGTGACGTCGACCACCGCGAAGATGCGGTCGTCGTTGCGACTGTAGAAACCGCCCACGCTGTTGCCGATCGTCGGCCAGATCTGGCTCATGTCGTCGCGGCCGTCAGCCAGATAAATCCATAGCTTGGGCGCCACCACGTCATCCTGCTCAGGCGGCAGGAACATCGCCAGCATCGAGTGGAACCGCTCGACCTTGCGGGCATACTCGGTGATCGAACCGCGGCTGGTATCGCCGATGATGACGAAATGTTCGGTTTCGGCGCGAAGCCATTCCGCCCGCGCCGGCGAGGCCATCAGCAACATGAGCGCCGTCAGGGCAAGCCCGACAGTTCTCAGAATCGTCGAAATACGCATCGCCCCGCTTCCCCAACTCAGAGGCGAGAACCTATCCGTTATGGACGTGACTGTTCAAGCGGCGCCGTCAGGCGGCCATGCGCATCCAGACCGCGCGGTCGGCGGCGAGGGCGTTGAGTTCGCCCCTGGCGGCGCGGGTGTTGAGGTGGCGCATGATGGCGTCGGGCAGGGCGCAGAACTGGGGCTCGACCAGGGTCGGATCGCAACCGGCGGACGGGGCGGCGAACAGGGCGGCGTTCACCTCCGGCGAGCGGTCGTGGATCAGCCAGGCCAGGCGGCGCGCGCGCTGCGGGTCGTTGAGGTGCAGCAGCGGGTCCTCGGCGAACAGTTCGCAGCCGAGTTCCAGCACATAGTCCAGCTCCAGGGTCTCGAACCGGCGCGAGTCGCCGGGCGTGACCGGGCTGGTCTCGTCCAGGTCGAACACAGCGTCGTTGAGAAGAAAGAGCATCGAAGAACACCCACCATCGCCGGGCTCGTTCTCGGCCCGTTGAAGCGACCGTACGCCAACGCGCTTGCGGTTCCGTTCCCGAACGCGGTTAAGGATTTGCGACGATGCCGGACGGGTGGTGAGGGGTTGTTAGTGAGGGGCGAGGGGCGAGGGGCGAGGGGTTAGGGACGAGGGAGCGGGGAGGCATCCAAACGCTGCTTCAGCCGGGTCAGCATCCGGCTCAACTCGTCGGCCAGCGCGAGAGACGGTTGGATCGCATCGGAGAGAGGTGCCCGACCCTTGCGGCAAGCAGGAGAAAGATCTCCGTTTCGGCCAGAGAACCACGCGCGATGCTGACGAAGCGCGCGTAGTCCTTGCGAGAACCACGCTGATAGCCCTCGGCGATGTTCGCCGGAACAGATGCCGCCGCGCGCTGCATCTGACTGGTCATACCATACAGTTCGGTCTTCGGCATCGACTTGCCGAGCCTGTAAACCAACGCGGCCAGATCCATGGCCTTGGTCCAGACCTGGAGATCGACATATCCCCTGTTCGACGGCATCTTTCCTCTTCCCTCTTCCCTCTTCCCTCTTCCCTCGCCCCGCGCCCCTCGCCCCTACTCCCCCGCCACCTTCTCCGTAATAAAGTGCCGCCCCTCGCGGTCCTCGATCTCGACGACCCAGAGGTCGGGGTCGTAGCCGATCTGGCGCTGGACATAGGCGTCGAGCTCGCTCTCGAACTCGCTCTCGACCGGCTGCATCCACAGCCGCTCGCCGTCGGGGCCGAAGGCCTCGCTATAGAGTCTGGCGCGGCGGTTCGAGGTGTCGAACGCCTTGACGATGACGGCGCCGGCGCGGGTGTCGCCCTTCCTCGCCACCGTGGCGAAGGCCCCGCCCAGCTCGGCGCGGCGGATCAGGGCGGAGACCCACAGGTCGCTCGACAGAAGCATTTCGATAACCCTGCTCGGAAACCGGACCGGAACGCGTGATGCGTAAGGTGCGGTCCCATGACGATAGGCCAGACCGCCTCGAAGACCAAAGCCGCCCTGCTGGCCGCCGCCGTGCTGGGCCTGCCGACGGCCGCCGGCGCCGGGGCGGCCGACACCTATTATGAGCGCGCCTTCGTGGTCGCCGCCGACGCCCGCTGCGACCTGTTCGCGCCCCATATCGACGCGGCCCTGAACGCCGCCACGGCCCAGGCCCGGGGCGCGGCCCTGCGCTCGGGCGCCGCCGAGAGTGAACTGGCCGCCGCCGCCGCCCGGGCCCGCGCGCGGGCGGCCACCGTGTCCTGCGCGGACCCCCAGCTGGCCACGGTGCGGGCGCGGGTGGACGGGGCCTTCTCCGGCTGGTTGCGCACGCCGCGCATGACCTTCCCCGGCGCGCGCCGCGACTGGACCGCCAACCGCGTCCGCTCGGAAGACGCCAACTGGCGGCTGCAGCAGATGTCGGTGGTCGGGGCCTCGCCCGTGGCCTTCGGCTATGCGGGCAAGGGCGATCCGCCGGGCCTGACCGCGGTGGTCAGTTTCGTCGGCCGGTCGCGGCCCAATGCGGCGCGGATCGTGCTGCGCGATCCGCGTCGGGTTCCGCGCCCGTGGCTGGCGGGCGAGGGACTGGTTCCCGCCTCGGCCCGCGCCAGCGTCTGGGCCACCGGCGTCAGCGCGGCGGAGCCGACCCTGCTGGCCGAGGGCCGCCGCGCCGGCGAAGCCTGGCGCTTCCCCGCCTCGGCCGCGACCGCCATCGAGCGGCTGGATCCGCGCGAAACCTTCGCGGTCGAGTTCCATTTCCGCGACGGCAGCGTGGCGACGGTGAAATTCGAGGCCGGGGATTTCGCCGCCGGCCGGGCCTTCCTGGCGATGGGAACGCTGTAGGCTCCGTACTCAATACCGCTCATCCCCGCGAACGCGGGGACCCAGTTCTTTGGGCGCTCGGGCGTAGCCATGGAGGTCCAAAGGCGATCCCACTTAGCCTGCCTCACGAAAGCACTGGGTCCCCGCGTTCGCGGGGATGAGCGGAAAGAAGCCAAGTCATTGACTGCGTTGAACCGCAATTGAATCCGGACCCCAGGGTCTCAGCCCCCGCCCTTCATCGGCATCTGGATGATCTCGGCCCCGCCTTCGGGGGCCGGCGCGCGGGCGACCAGGGCCACGGGCAGACGCACCGTCACCGCCGTGCCTTCGCCCAGGGTCGAATCGATGCTCATCCGGCCGCCGTGCAGTTCGGCCAAGGCGCGGACCAGCGACAGACCCAGACCCGTGCCCTGGCGCCGCTGCTCCATCTCGCCCGCCTGTTCGAACGGACGGCCCAGGCGGCGCACGTCCTCGGGGGCGATGCCGACGCCGGTGTCTGCGACGACGATTTCCAGATAGGGGCCGACGGCCTCGACCGTGACGGTGACCGCGCCTCCCTTCGGCGTGAATTTCACCGCATTGGACAGCAGATTCAGGGCGATCTGTTTCAGGGCCCGCCGGTCGGCCGAGACCTCGACCGGATCGCCGGGCAGGACGCTGGACAGGCTGACGCTCTTGTCGTCGGCGTTGACCCGGACCAGGGCCATGGCGGCCGAGACCACCTCGCGGGCGTCGAACCGCTCCAGCGTCAGGGCGTAGCGCTCGGCCTCGATCTTGGTGACGTCCAGCACGTCGTTGATCAGGTCCAGCAGATGGCCGCCAGCCTGATGGATGTTCTCGGCGTATTCGCCGTAGCGGTCGGGCAGGGGGCCGAAGATGCGCTGGCGCATGATGTCGGAAAAGCCGAGCACGGCGTTCAGCGGCGTGCGCAGCTCATGGCTCATATTGGCCAGGAAGCGGGTCTTGCCGGCCTCGCGGCTCTCGGCCTCGGTGCGGGCGACCTCCAGCCCCAGTTCGCGGGCGTACTGCGCGGTGGCGTCGAAGACCTGGGCGATCAGGCGCGGACCTGACGGATCCTCCAGCCGCCGCACGATCATCTGCACCCGGCGATCCAGCGCCGCGCGGGGGGCGAACAGGGCCGCGCCGTCCTGGCCACGCATGGCCCGGTCGATGGCGTCCAGCAGTCGGGGCCGGTCCGGCGCGTGCACCGCCGCCACCAGTCCGCTTTCGAACAGGGGATCGACCGGCAGCGAGATCGGCGGAGCGCCGTAGGCGGCCACGACCCGTCCCGAGGGCTCCAGCACCAGGGTCAGGCCGGGCTGGGCGGCCAGCAGGGTCTCGATGCGCGCGGTCTCGGCCTCGGCCCCCGCCATCCGGGTCTCGCGTTGTCGCCAGGACAGCCGCACCGCCAGGGCCGCCGCCGCCGCCGTCAGCAGGGCCGAGATGGCCGCCAGCGCGGGCAGGTGCGGACCCGGTCCGGCGAACCACGCCGAAAGCAGTCCCGCCAACGCCGCCAGCCCGACGGCCAGAGCCCCCGCCTGCACGAGACGGGGGCCGCCCAGCGCGATCCCCGCCGCCAGCGGGAGGAAGACAAAGCCGGTCAGGGGGCCGGTCAGGCCGCCCGACAGCGCGGCGGTCAACAGGGCGGCCAGCCCCCAGACGGCCAGCAGGGTCATCCGCTCCGAGCCGCCGTCGCGTCGCAGCAGGCCCAGACCGCTGAGGCCCGGCGCCACCATGGCCAGAACGCCGTAGAACACCGGGCCGTCGATGCCGCCGATCCAGCGGCCGCCCAGCGCCAGAAACGCCGCCGCCACCGCCCAGCCCGCATGCCAGGCGGCCAGCGCCGGCCGATCGCTCGCCAGAGCGTCGGGCAGGGGCTTCGGGTCGGGGCGAACGGACTGGATCAAATGCGTTCTGGGCGGGCCGGACAGGACGCCGCCGGCCTCGCCAGCCTAGCCGCGTGGGTGAGTCGTCCAAAGCCCAGACCCGTTCCAGGCGACTGTCGGCGAGCCTTCCGCCC
The DNA here is from genome assembly GCA_943373195.1 of Brevundimonas vancanneytii. Taxonomy (GTDB): domain Bacteria; phylum Pseudomonadota; class Alphaproteobacteria; order Caulobacterales; family Caulobacteraceae; genus Brevundimonas; species Brevundimonas vancanneytii_B. The sequence continues at coordinate 517 of CALSBO010000109.1, read as the reverse complement.
GTCGATTTCCGGGGAAAGGACGGCGGTTGTCGTTAACGTCGCCCCGGCCTATCCAGCGCCCATGAGCGATACCCCCTCCATCGACGACGTCCTGGCCGAATTGGTCGAGGAGTTCGACCTGCTCGGCGATTGGGAAGGCCGCATCGAATATGTGATCGAACTGGGCAAGGGTCTGGCCGCCCTGCCGGACGCCGCTCGCACCGAGGCGCACAAGGTTCCGGGCTGCGCCGCCCAGGTCTGGCTGTCGGTTCGACAGGACGGCGGCCGGCTGCATTTTCTGGCCGACAGCGACAGCGCCTTGTCCAAGGGCAATATCGCCCTGTTGCTGAGGCTGTATTCGGATCGCACCCCGGCCGAGATTCTGGGCTTCGACGCCCGCGCGGCGCTGGACCGGCTGGGGCTGCCGTCGGCCCTGACGCGTCAGCGCGCGAACGGCCTGAACGCCATGGTCGGCCGGATCAGGGACGCCGCCGCCGCGGCGGTCTGAATTCAGTAGTAGGAGCCGCGCACGGTCATG
>CALSBO010000108.1:0-7532 GCA_943373195.1 Brevundimonas vancanneytii | reverse complement strand
AAGTCCGGCCTGATCGCCGGCGCCGGCCTGGCCCTGGCCTGGGCGCTGGCGTTCCGTCCCGCGGCCGAACGGGTCGACATCCTGCGGGCGACGGTCTGTCTGCTGCTCGTCCTGCCGCCGGTCATGGTGTTCGCGCCCGGCCTGTCGGTCGCCCTGCTGCCGCCGGATGACGGCGTCGCCGCCCTGCCGGCCGCCGTGGCCTGGGCCGGAGTGGTCGAACCGGTGGCGGGCGTGGCGGTGTCCGCTTCGATCCTGTGGCCCTCGCTCGCGGACCTGGCGGTCTGGGCGTGGGCCGTCGGCGCCGCCATGGTGATCGGTCGGTTCGCGATCGGGATCTGGACGCTGCGGGGCTGGACCCGGCGCGGCCGGACCGTGACCGCCGCCGCCTGGACCACGCCGCTGGACCGGCTGGCGCCCGCGCGCCGCCCGCGTGTGGTGGCGTCGTCCGCCGTCGGCGCGCCGCTGAGCTGGGGGACGCCCCCCGGGGTGGTGCTGATTGGCGACGACCAGCTGGCCCGGCCCGAGACCGCCCGCGCCATCCTCGCCCATGAATTGGCGCATCTGCGGCGCGGCGACTGGGTATTCCTGATCCTGTCGCGCCTCGCCCTCGGCCTGTTCTGGTTCAATCCGCTGGTCTGGACGCTGCACGCCGCCCTGTCGGCCCGCAGCGAGGAGGCGGCGGACGCCGTCGCCCTCGGCCAGGTCGACCGCCATGCCTACGCCCGCGCCCTCGTCGGCCTCGCCGCCGACTTCAACCCGCCCGCCGCCCTCGGGATGGCGGGGCCCGTCCAGTCTCTCAGCCGAAGGATCGCCTGCATCATGAAGACCTCAGTTCCGCTGCGTCCGCGCCCGCTCGCCATGGCCCTGGCCGTCGGCGCCCTGATCGGGGTCGCCACCCCGATCGCCGCCCTGGAGCTGACGCCCCGACCCCAGACCGCGCCGGAAGCCGTCATGGCCGAGGCGGCGCTGGATGCGGCGGCGCCCGTCGCCCCGGTCGATGCCGTCGACGCTGTTGATGCCGTCGACGGCGCTGAGGCGGCCGACGCCGTCGCCGCGGTGGCGCCCGTCGCGCCCGTGGCGTCCGAGGCGGCCTGGTTCCCCGGTCAGGACCGCTATCCCCCGGCGCCGCCCGCGCCTCCGGCCCCGCCTGCGCCGCCCACGCCCCTGGCCGCCATGCCCGCGCCGCCTGCTCCCCCCGCGCCGCCGGCTCGCGCGGCGCGGGCCTGGTCGCACCAGAGCCGTCCCCTGACGGAACAGGAACGTCAGGCCGTGGCCGAGGCCCGTCAGGCCGCCGTCGAAGCGCGGATCCACGCGCGGGAAGCCCGCCGCGAGGCCCTGGAAGCCCGGGCCCGGACGCACGTGGCGGGTTCGGAACAGGCCAGGACCAACGCTCGGGCGGCCCAGGCCCGCGCCCAGGCCGCTGTCGCCCGCCAGCACGCCACGCGCGAGATCGCCAACGCCCGCGTGCAGATGACCCAAGGCGCTGATCAGATGGTCGCCGGCGCCGAACACATGCGCCAGGAATCGGCCCGGCTGCGCGATCCGGCCTACCGCGCCGAGCGGATCGAGGAGGCGCGCGCGCGGGGCGACACGGTCACCGACGCCCAGCTTCAGGCCCTGTCCCCGCGTCTGGCGTCCCAGGCCGGCCGCCTCGCGGAACGGGCCGTGGCCCTGCGCGAACGGGCCGCGCGCCAGCCGTCCTGAACGGGCGTTTCTGTGTTCGGCCTGAACCGGACCGTCAGCCCCTCTGCATATCCCACCAACGCACGGCGTCCGCGTCGCGGGCGCTGAGCTCGGGATAGGCGGGGTCGGAGCCGACGTCCGGCACACGCCGCCATGAGCGGGCGCATTTGGGGTGCTCGGCTACCCGGACCTCGACCGTGACAGTGTCGCCGCCAGCTACCAGTTCGGCGCCCGAGGTACGAAACACCTCGGCGGCGTCCAGACCCTCGAACGAAACGAACGCCGATGCGGGGCCGGTGACCACGGGCCAGGCGTCGAGCGCGCCGCCGAGGGCCTTGTCGCGACGCGCGGCTTCCAGGGCCTCGTTGACGACCTCCAGCACCGCCTGAACGTCGGCCCAGCGCCTGGCCTCCGCCTCATCGCGCCACTCCCCCGGCGTCTCCGGGATCACCCGGGCGCAGTTGGAGCCGCTGTCCGGATACCGCGTCCCCCAGGCCTCTTCCATGGTGAAGGGCGTCAGGGGGGCCAGCCAGGCGGTCAGGCGCATGAAGACCTCATGCATGACCGTGCGGGCCGCGCGGCGGCGGATCGCGTCGGGGCGGTCGCAGTAGAGGCTGTCCTTGCGGATGTCGAAATACAGGGCCGACAGGTCGCCCGCGCAGAACTCCAGCACCGGCCGCACCACGTCCTGGAACCGGTATTCGGCGTAGGCCTTGCGCACGTCGCGATCCAGCTCCCACAGCCGGTGCAGGACGAACCGTTCCAGCGGCGGCATCTGGTCGAGCGGCAGGCGTTCAGCCTCGTCGAACCCGACCAGGGCGCCCAGCAGGTAGCGGACGGTGTTCCTCAGCTTGCGATAGGCGTCGACCGTGGTCTGGAGGATCTGCTTCCCGATCCGCTGGTCCTCGGCATAGTCCACCAGGGCGACCCACAGGCGCAGGATGTCGGCCCCGGATTCCTTGATGACGACGGCGGGGTCGGTCGTATTGCCCCGCGACTTGGACATCTTCTCCCCGTTCTCGTCCTGGGTGAAGCCGTGGGTCAGGACGGCGCCGTAGGGCGCGCGGCCGCGGGTTCCGGCGCCCTCCAGCAGGTTGGACTGGAACCAGCCGCGATGCTGGTCCGAGCCTTCCAGATACAGGTCCGCCGGCCAGTGCGACGGGCGGTCGCCCTTGTAGCCCTGCGCCGGATCGCGCGCCTCGAGCGTGAAGGCATGGGTGCAGCCGGAATCGAACCAGACGTCGAGAATGTCCTCGATCTTCTCGTAGCGGGCCGGATCGTGGTTCCCGAGGAAGTCGGCAGCGGGACGGGTGAACCAGGCGTCGGCGCCGCCCTCGGCCACGGCGGCGGTGATCCGGGCGTCGACCTCGGCGTCGACCAGCGGCTGGCCGGTCTGTTTGTCGACGAACATGGCCAGGGGCGTGCCCCAGGCGCGCTGGCGGCTGATCAGCCAGTCGGGACGGCCCTCGACCATCGAACGGATGCGGTTGCGACCGGCTTCGGGATGGAAGTCGGTCTTGTCGATCGCGGCCAGGGCCCGTTCGCGCAGGGTGGCGCCGTCGCCCTTGAGCGGCGTGTCCATGCGGATGAACCACTGCGGCGTGTTGCGGAAGATGATGGGCGCCTTGGAGCGCCAGCTGTGCGGATAGGAATGCTCCATCCGGCCGCGGGCCAGCAGGGCGCCGGCCTCGATCAGCCGGTCGATCACCGCCGGATTGGCGGGGCCGAACTTGCCGGTCTTCTTGCCCTCGGTCTCCAGCACCTTGAGGCCGGCGAACAGGGGGACGTGGTCACAGTAGGCGCCGTCGGGATCGACCGTGTCGGGCACTTCATGATGGCCGTGAGCCTTCCAGACCTCGAAGTCGTCGGCGCCGTGGCCGGGGGCGGTGTGCACAAAGCCGGTGCCCGCGTCGTCGGTGACATGGTCTCCGGCCAGCAGCGGCACCGAAAAGCCGTAGCCCGGCGACAGCTGCGCGAGCGGATGGGCGCATTCCAGACCCGACGGGTTGAGGTCGTCGACGCGGGTCCAGGCCGCGATACGGGCGGCCGTGAACACCTCTTCGGCCAGCTTGTCGGCGACGATCAGCCGGTCGCCGGGTTTGGCCCAGGGCTCGAACTCCAGCCTCTGTTCCATGGCCGTGACCTCGTAAAGGCCATAGGCGATCTCGGGGCCGTAGCTGACCGCGCGATTGGCCGGCAGGGTCCAGGGCGTGGTGGTCCAGATCACGACCGAAGGCGTGGCGTGACGGAAGGCCAGCAGGTCGTCCGGGTGATCGTCGGTCGCGCCCGTGACCGGGAATTTGACCCAGACCGTCGGGCTGACGTGGTCGTGGTATTCGATCTCGGCGTCGGCCAGGGCTGTGCGCTCGACCGGCGACCACATCACGGGCTTGGACCCGCGGTACAGCTGGCCCGAGTTCTTGAACTTGTGGAACTCCCCGACGATCGCCGCCTCGGTTCCGAAATCCATGGTGGCGTAGCGGTGATCCCAGTCGCCCAGGACGCCCAGCCGTTTGAACTGGTCGCGCTGCACATCGATCCAGCCGGCGGCGTATTCGCGGCAGGCCTGACGGAACTCGGCCTTGGAGACCTCGTCCTTGCGGCGGCCCCTGGCGCGGTACTGTTCCTCGATCTTCCATTCGATCGGCAGGCCGTGGCAGTCCCAGCCGGGGACGTAATCGACGTCGTTGCCGAGCAGGAAGCGGCTGCGGACGACGAAATCCTTCAGCGTCTTGTTCAGCGCATGGCCGATGTGGATGTCGCCGTTGGCGTAGGGCGGGCCGTCGTGCAGGACATAGAGCGGCGCGCCCTCGGCCTGGCGTTGCTTGCGCAGGGCCGAATACAGATCGCCCCAGGCCTCGATGATCGCCGGTTCCTTCTGCGGCAGACCTCCGCGCATGGGGAAGGGCGTCTCCGGCAGGAAGACGGTCTCGCGATAGTCGCGTCCTGTCGAAAGGGTGTCGCCGGCGTCAGCCATGAAGTCTCGTCTCGTCGTCTGTGATCGTTCGCGTTGGTCTCGAAGCCCCGACGTGCGCGGGGAAACCCCTGCGGCGCTACGCCGGGCGGCTAATCGAAATCGGGCGAAACACGCGGACGGTCATGGTGGGATCGGTCTAGCAGAGGCGGAGGGTCGGGCGCCAGCCGGGATTGCCAGCCGCGGGCCGCGGCGGGATAGTCCAGTGTCGAGGGAGGTTCCGATGCGCCATGTCCTGATCGCCGCCGCCGTGCTGGCCGGCCTCGCCGCCTGTTCGCCGCCCGAGAGGCAGGGAGGCGAGCCCGCCGACGCTCCCGCCGCCTTGCCGCCGGGCCGACCGGCCATCTATGAGGCCGCGCGGGTCGGACCCGAGGAATTCGTGCGCGCGCTCTATGCGGCCCAGGCGGCGCCCGCCGGCCTGGACCCGGCCCCGGCGCCCGGTCAGGATCCGATCTACGACCGGATGCTGAACGCCATGATCGGCGCGGACGCCCGGCGGGCGAACGGCGAGGTCGGGGCGCTGAACTACGATCCGATCTGCGACTGCCAGGACCGGGGGGCCTTCACCCTCAATTCGGTGGCGGTCGCCCAGGCGAGCCCGGCCGCCGCCGAGGCCTCGGTGGCCTTCACCAACGCCGGGCAGAGCAGGCAGCTGACCCTGAAACTGGTGAAGGAGGGGCCGATGTGGAAGGTCCAGGACGTGCTGGTCCCCGGCCGTCCGTCGCTGACCGAGATGCTGATGGCCGAGATCAGCTGACCTTGCCAAGACTGGGGACGGGGCCGATATTGAAACGGCGATGACCGACATCACCATCCAGCGCGCCGACAAGGGCAAGCGGGCCGGCAAGAAGCCGAAGGGCGTGACCGTCCGCCGGATCACGGCCGCCAACGGCGAGAAGGTGACGATCCGCGCCATCGATGCCCACAGCCCCACTTTTGGCGAAGACCTGCTGTACGTGTTCAGCAAGAACGTCGAGGCGGCGCGCCGCGAGAACAAGGCCCTGTTGGGATCGCCGTCTGGTGCCAAGAAGCGCAGCTAGACGCCCCACTCTGTGGATCGTGGCGGGACCCAATGGGTCGGGCAAGAGCACCATCTATTCGATGTTGTCGGCTGAAGAGCCGTCGGGCTCGATCTGGATCATCAATCCGGACGAACTGTCGAAACGGATTTCCGATCAGGAAGGACTACAACTCAACCCTGACGCCAATCTGGAGGCGGTCAGGCGCATCGAGGCGTGGTTGCGGGCTTCGATCCGGGCGCATCAGACGATTGGCGTCGAAACCGTGCTGTCCACCGCCAAGTATCGCGACGTCGTCGCCGAGGCGCGGCGATACGGGTTCTCGATACGGGTGATCTTTGTGTTTCTCGACGATGCCGACCTGAACGTCGAGCGCGTGGCGATCCGGGTCGAGAAAGGCGGGCATTCGGTCCCGGAGGACAAGATTCGGGATCGGCGGCGGCGATCCTTTGAGCAATTCGTCTGGTTCCTGCGCGAGGCGGATCGGGCTGAGGCCTATGACAACTCAGGTGCGGACCCGCGACTGGTGCTGTCCAAACACGGTGACGACCTCTGGATCGAAGACGACCTGATACCGGAACTGGCCGACGCCGTTCGCCAGGCCTATCCGGAGTGGGCCGCGCTGATCGACGCCGACGACTGAGCCAGCACGGCCTTCGCCGCCGACGCATCCGCGTCGATCTGACCCTTGAGGGCGTCGAGGCTGTCGAAGGACATTTCGCCGCGCAGCAGGGCCATCAGCCCGGTCTCGAGAGTCTGGCCGTAGAGGTCGCCGTCGAAGTCGAACAGCCAGACCTCCAGCAGGGGCTGGTCGATTTCGAACATGGGGCGGACCCCCAGGTTGGCGACGCCGTCGATCATGCGGCCGTCCGGAAGGCGGCTGCGGGTCGCATAAACCCCGTAGGCGGGGCGCATGTAGTCGCCCATCGGCACATTGGCGGTCGGCACGCCGATGGTGCGGCCGCGCTTGTCGCCGTGAACGACCTCGCCCTCGATAGCGAAGGGACGGCCCAGGATGGCGGCGGCGCGCGGCATGTCCCCGGCCTTGAGCGCTTCGCGGACACCGGAGGACGACAGTTTCAGCCCGTCGGGGTCGTCGATCCGGTCGACGACGGTGACGCCGAAGCCGAGCGCCTCGCCGTGGCGGCGCAGGCCCTCGGGCGAGCCGGTGCGGCCCTTGCCATAGGTGAAGTCGAAGCCGACGGCGGCGTGGGCGATCCCCAGTCCGTCCGACAGCACGTCCCGGGCGAAGGTTTCGTCGGTCATGGCGGCCATGCCGGCGTCAAAGGGCAGAAGGTACAGGCGATCGACGCCCAGCGGGGCCATGGCCCGGGCCATCTGGTCTGCGGTCATCAGGCGGAAGGGGGCGGCGTCGGGCTGGAACCAGCGGCGCGGATGGGGGTCGAAACTGACCACGGCCAAGGGGGCGCCGAGACGGTCGGCGGCGGCGCGAGCCTGTGCGATCACCGCCTGGTGGCCGCGATGCACGCCGTCGAAGGCGCCGACGGCGACCGCCGCGCCCCTGAGCCGGTCGGGCAGGTCGCGCCAGGCGGTGACGATCTCGACCAAGTCAGTCCTTCGCGGGGCGCCGGCGGCGGGGCACGCGGACCGTGGCGACCCCGCCCATGATCAGCTTGCCCTCGACGAAGCCTTCGCAGTCCAGTTCGACGCGGGCGCTTTCCTGGTCCACCGCGATGACGCTGACGCGCACAACGACCTCGTCGCCGATCCGCACCGGAGCGTGGAACTGCAGGGTCTGGGACAGGTAGATGGCGCCGGCGCCGGGCAGGATGGTGCCGACCACGGCCGAGCCGAATGATGCGGTCAACAGGCCGTGGGCGATCCGGCCGCGATAG
>CALSBO010000107.1:0-7564 GCA_943373195.1 Brevundimonas vancanneytii | reverse complement strand
GCCGAGCGCCGAATGCGGATCGCGACGCGCCAGGGCCTCGGCGGCCTGGCGCAGCAGTTCGTCCTGAGCGGTTCCGCCCGAGTGGTTCACGCGGGGTCCCCCGATCCCATTTTGTGAACTGAGTGTAATGTGACGGAGGTCGTCCGGGTCAAGGGCGACTTTGACCCCGACGACGAAATCTCAGGGCGATGTCGGGGGGAGCACGACGGGAACGCCGCCCCGGGCCGGCCCGCCCGGGCACCGGGCCAGCGCTGGATTGCTGCGTGGGCTGGGGGCTCCGTCCCCCAGGTCCAGATCGGGCCAGGCCGCGGGGGCGGGCCGCACACGCCCGGCCTTCATGGTCAGGCGGGGGTCTTCGCGCTCCTGGCCCGCGCACCAGGGCGTGAAATATTCGCCGATCCTCTCCCAGCCGCCGGCTTCCCGCGTGAAGACCTCGACCTGCTGGCGCCGGGCGATGAGGATTTCGTCGGCGCCGTCATCGTCCAGATCCGCAAGCGTCGCGACGCAATAGTGCGCGTCCCAGCAAATCTGCTTGAGGTAGTCGTCCTGGCCTTGCAGGAAATCAGCCGGGAGCGCCGTGCCGGCGGGCCAGGTCTCGAGCGGCAGGGGCGCGTCCGGTCTGGCCGCGTCCTCGTCGTACCGGTTTTCGATCTTCCCAGCGGCGGTCGCCCGCGCGGCGATGTCGGCGTCGGTGGAGCGCGTCAGCCGCGCCAGCGCCGCCTGACCGGCCTTGCCGCTGTCGAAGCGGAGGAAGCGGTAGTCGAACTTGTCCGGCGTGACCGCGCCGCGCTCAAGCCGGGCGACCTGGTCGGCAACCGAGAGCCGGGCGGGGTCCAGCACGGGGCTGAACAGCAACAGGATGACGACCACGGCCAGGAAGGCGGTCCAGACGGTGGTGCGCTCCAGCGGGCGCATCCAGTCGCCCTTGCGCCAGAAGGGACTGAGGGCGGCCCAGCCGTAGCCGGCGGCGAAGGCGGCGCCGACGAAGGCGCAGGCGCCGGCGATGATCCGGTCGGGGGTCAGGCCGTACTGGCCGATGCGCAGGGCCAGGCCCCAGACCGCGATGACGACCAGCGGCGCGATCAGCACGGCGGCGACGCGGACGGCGGCGCGCAGCACCGCGGGCGGGCGGTTGTCCGGGCGGCCGTCCTGATAGGCGGCGATGATCAGCAGGATCAGGGCGGCGGCGGCGGCGAGAACGAGAGAGGTGGCGCTGCCGGTCTCCCACAGACCGTCCAGGCCGGTGAAGGGCAGGGCCGCCAGGAAGCCGGCGGCCAGCACCGTCATGACCAGCAAGAGCCAGGACAGCAGCATCAGGCCCACCGTCCGGACGCCGCGGATCAGCCCGTCGCGCACGTCGGTCAGGTGCACCGCGGTGGCGAAGACCACGAAGGTGATCGGGATGGCGAACCACGCCTCGCGAAGGAGAGTCTCGAGGAAGGCGAGCCCGATGACCTTGAACAGGGCCGCGCCGAGGTGAAGCAGGATCCAGAAGGCGCCGGTGAAGCCGATCGACAGGGCCAGCTGGACCGCCGCCTTGGAGGCGATGTCGAAGGTGGCGGGATAGTTGGGGACGCGCCGGCGTTCGAGATCGGCCGGGGCGACCAGATGATGGGCGATGAACAGGGCGGCGGCCGAGAACAGGACCGCCGGGGGGGAGAGGAATGGCCCGTCGCGCAGCGTCTCGGCGCTCTGGCGGGCGATGTCGTGCAGGCCGAGAAGGGCCAGGGCGACGCCCGCGACGACGGTCCAGATGACGAGCGTCGCGGGCCGCAGCCGGCCGACGCCGGCCAACAGGACCAGGGGCAGCATGCCGACGATGAGCAGGAGGGGGCCGAACAGGAGCGGATTGGTCGCCGGCCAGACGCCCCCGTCCTCGGTGCTGCGTTGCAGCCAGTACAGGCCCAGCCCCTGCAACAGGCCGATGCCCAGCCGGATCGGTCCGAGCAGGGGCGAGGCCGCTCCGCCCAGACTGTCGCGGCCCGTCGCTTCGGTGGTCTGGGTCATGGTCGCTTCCCCTCGTCGCGGCATCTGACCCGGAACGGCCGCGCTTGGGAAGGGCCGGGCCGGATGACCGTCGCGTGTTTGCGCCCTCGGCTATCCGATGATACTATTCGGCTATCCGGAGATCGCTATGGCGTTTCACGTTCGAGACAAGGCGACCGACACCCTGGTGCGCAAACTGGCCGATCAGCGCGGCGTCGGCCTGACCGAAGCCGTGCGACTGGCCGTTTCCGCCGAGCTGCGCCGCAAGGATGCTGAAATCGAGGAAAAACTGCGTCGGATGCGCGAGATTTCCGACGAAGTGGCGCGGCGACCGAAGACTGGATTGAAGGCGGACAAGGCCTTCTTCGACGAAATGTCCGGCGACTGATGTTTGTCGATGCGTCGGCCCTATGCGCCGTTCTGCTGGGCGAACCCGACCACGCAGCGTTTGACCTGCGGATCGCCCAGTCCACCGAAGCCCTGACGTCGCCGATAGCGGTGTGGGAGACGGTTCGCGCGCTGGTTCGTGTGCAAGGCGGCGAGGTCGAAGGCGTGCTGGCCGATGTGGAGCGATATCTGGCCCGGTCTGAAGTCCGGATTGTCGAAATTCCGGCTCAAGCCCATCGCCTCGCACTCGATGCGTTCGACCGCTTCGGCAAGGGGCGACACCCGGCGGCACTGAACATGGGCGACTGCTTCGCCTATGCCTGCGCGCGCTGCCTCGGCGTTCCGCTTCTCTACAAGGGTGATGACTTCACCCGGACGGATATCGAACGGGCCTGACAGCGGCGTTGATTTTCGATCGGCGTCGTGTATAGAGCGCGCCTTCTCCGTCGCAGCTTCGGCCGCGGCGGTCCTGTCCGAGAACTTCGGGGTCTGGGGGTCGCCCGGGCCATAAATGCTGGAGAGCCCTCCAGCGCCGTGGGGAGATGGGGATGCAGACGGCCATCGTCGACCCGATATCCGGGCCGCACGAGGTTCGAGCCTCCTTCGGACAATACGACCGGCCTGACGCTTCGCAGCGATGCGGCGCGCTTTGGCCAATCCGCCACCGGGAATAAGCCCGGCGGCGAATGACAGACTGGAGACCGCAATGGACCGCGCACAAAAAGCCGAGTCGATCGAAACGCTGAAGGGCGTTTTCGCCGACGCGGGCGCCGTGGTCGTGACCCACAACCTGGGCCTGACCGTTGCGGACATGGAAGACCTGCGTGGACGCCTCCGCAAGGAAGGCGGCACGTTCAAGGTGGTCAAGAACCGCCTGGCGCTCAAGGCGCTCGATGCCGCCGAAGGCAGCGACTACCACGGCCTGTTCAAGGGTCCCGTGGGCATCGCCTACGCCGACGACGCGGTGACGGCCGCCAAGATCACCGCCGAATACGCCAAGGCCAATGACAAGTTCATCGTCCTGGGCGGCTTCATGGGTGAAAAGGTTCTGGACGCGAAGGGCGTGGAGGTTCTCTCCAAACTGCCGTCGCTGGATCAGATCCGCGCCTCGCTGCTCGGCCTGCTCAACGCCCCCGCGACCAAGATCGCCGGCGTCGTGCAAGCCCCGGCGTCCCAACTGGCCCGCGTGTTCAGCGCGTACGCCGCCAAGGACGCCGCGTAAGCGGACCCGCCTCTTTCATCTCTGCAAAACTCTCTCTGAAACCCATCCCTCCGAAGGAAAACTCAAATGGCCGATCTCGCCAAAATCGTTGAAGACCTGTCGAAACTGACCGTTCTGGAAGCCGCCGAACTGTCCAAGCTGCTGGAAGAAAAGTGGGGCGTCAGCGCCGCCGCTCCGGTCGCCATGGCCATGCCGTCGGGCGGCGCCGCCGCTCCGGCCGAAGCTGCCGAAGAGCAGACCGAGTTCACCGTCGTCCTGCTGGACGGCGGCGACAAGAAGATCAACGTCATCAAGGAAGTCCGCGGCGTCCGTTCGGACCTGGGCCTGAAGGAAGCCAAGGACCTGGTCGAAGGCGCGCCGCAGAACGTCGTCGAGAACGTCTCCAAGCAGGCCGCCGACGAAGTCGCCAAGAAGCTGACGGAAGCCGGCGCCAAGGTGCAGATCAAGTAAGACTGATCATCTCCCTCCCCCGAAGTGGGGAGGGACGATCGCGCAGCGATCGGGGTGGGGATGTTTCGACGTTCCCCACCCTGTCGTCGCTACGCTCCGACTGTCCCTCCCCATAAAGGGGAGGGAGAAGACGGGCCGGGGAGCGATCCCCGGCCCGTTTTGCTGGCCGATTGGACAGACGCGGCCGGTTGTGGCGGGATGCGCGGACAACGGGAGGCAAGCCATGTCCATCAGAACCACCGTCGTCGTCGTGGCCGCCCTGCTGGGTCTGGCGGGCTGTGATGGAGGCGGAACCGGCCGGCCCCTGCCGCCGCCGGGACCGCCCGTTCCGCCCAGCCCGGAACTGCCGATGACGGCGGCCAAGGCGCGGGAGATCATCGACGGTCTGCCGCTGGGCTGCCGCGAGCTGGCCAGCCTGAAGGCGGCGATGTTGCTGTGCGAGGAACGGCAGGGGCGGACGCCTGATCACGCCGCCCTGCGCACCGAGTTGCGCGACCTGAAATGGACGCTTCAGACCCTGCCGGCCGAGGAGGCCTCAGCACGGTGTTTCGCGATCACCAATGACCTGCGGGCCACGCCCAAGCCCCAGGTGTGCTGGGATCTGGAATAGCCCGCCTCAGCGCCGCCGGGCGGCGAAAATGTCGCCGAGGCGGTCCGGCGCGCCCTCGATCCGTTCCAGCCGGGGGTAGCGCAGGCCGCCGTGGTAGTCGAACGACAGGGTGCGGAAGCGGTCGCCGTTCCTGACGATCATGGTGATGGGTTCCGACCCGCCCTTCGCGGCGGTGACCGCCTCGCGCAGGACTTCGGCCGAGGCGGCGCGATCGCCGACGGCGACCAGATCCCAGCCCACGCCCAGCCCCGCCTCATAGGCCGGACCGCCCCAGCGGACGCCGCCGATGCGGCTATTCGCGCCGAGGGTGAAGCCCAGCGAATACTGGAAGTCGCCGGCCCAGCCGGTGTGGACCGCCTTTTCGGTGGCGGTCAGGCTGTCGACCCAGGTCAGGCGGTAGCCGCCGCGGGCGATGCCGTCCAGCGGCGCCCGGGCCTCGGGGCCGACCGCGTCCAGGCGGCTGCGCAGGAAGCTGGTCCAGTCGTGCGGATAGACGGCGTTCAACGCCGCCACAACCTCCTCGAAGGTGTAGCCGCGCGCCTGGGCCTCCCCGTTCAGGCGGCCGAAGAAGCCCTTGGCGAAATCGTCCAGCGAGCGTCGATTGTCGGTGCCTTCCCGGATCAGGGTGTCGGCGTCCAGCCAGACCAGCAGGGCCTCGTCATAGTAGTCGCTGGTGGTCCGCATCCACGACGGCCACTGGCCGGGCACGCGATAGCCGAGCAGATTGTGGTTGTTGGTGTCCTGCAGCGAGCGCCACTGGCGGCCCGGCTGGGTCTCGTAGAAGGCGGCGTGGCCCGCCAGGCCGGCCAGCGACTCCTCCGTGGCGGCCAGGCCGGCCCGTGCGGCCAGCACCTCGCCCCAGTAGGAGGTCAGGCCCTCATAGACCCACAGCAGGGTGTTCTGGCTGGGTACGTTGTAGTTGGCGGTCAGTTCATCCGCCGGACGCATGTATTTGCCGTTCCACGAATGGACGAACTCATGCGGAAGCAACTGGCGGCTGCTCAGCGAACCCGTGCCGCGCGTGAAGAAGTCCGGCGCCAAGGTGTTCTCGGATGAACGATGGTGCTCGAGGCCGATTCCGCCCAGCCGGCTGGTCGCGCCGACCAGGAATTCATAGCGGTCGAAGGGCCGGGCGCCGAACAGGCGGTCGGCCTGGACCACCAGGGCTTCGAACTTCTCCATCAGGCCGTCGGCGGGCTGAAGCTGCCCCGCCTCGTCGGCGACAAGGCTGAGATGGACCGGCGAAGGGCCCTCGGCGTCAAGGGCGAAGCGGCGGTAGTGGGCGCCCGCGAACATGGGACTGTCGGCCAGGGTGTACAGGCTGACCGGCGCGAAACGGGCCAGACCCCCCTCGTTCGAGATGGTGTCGAGGGCGACGCCGTAGCCCCAGCCCTCGGGCAGACGGATGGAGGGCTCGACGGTGATGCCGGTCGAGGCGTAGCCGGCTGGATAGAGGATCGCCTTCTCCCACTGCATGTTGACGATGTTCGGGGTCTGGACGACCCGCCAGGCGCCGCCGTCCGGCTGGGTCAGCCACTGGAAGGCGACTTCGATCTCGGTCACGCCCTGAGGAATGTCGAGGTGGAAGGCGTGCGGCTCGACCGTGTCACGCAACCACTCCAGGCGGCGTCCGTCGGCGGTGGTGACGGTGAGGCCCGAGATCAGCTGGATCGGCCCGGTGTCGGCGTGGTTGCCGGGCAGGAATTGGGGATAGAGAAGGGTGAAGGGTCCGGCGGCCGGGACCGGGATGGTCTGGCGCACGCTGATGATGCGGCGGGCGCGATCGGTGACGTCGGCCTCGTAGCGGATCACGCCGGGAAAGGTCGCCTCGGTCGGCGCGGGAATGACCGGCTGGGCGCGGGGCAGGGCCAGGACGGCGTCCTCGGCGCGCGTCAGAACCGGGGTCTGGGCCTCGGCGGAGGCAGCGCCGAACAGCAGGGAGACGGCGCCGGCGGCGGCGAGCAGACGGACGGCGGGACGTGGCATGGTCGAGGACTCCGGGCGGGGCGGGCAGATCACGCCGGGCCGGCGCGGGGGTCAAGCCGGGCGCGGCCACGCTGGATTAAATCGCGGTCATGTTCGCGGTTCCGAACACCCGATCCGCTCATCCCGGCGAAAGCCGGGACCCAGTCCTGTCCCGCTTGACGGCGGCGCCTCAGGACAACTGACCGCGTTTCGTGTCCATGCACCATTCATCCAAAGCACTGGGTCCCGGCTTTCGCCGGGATGAGCGGAGCAAAAATCAGGATGCCGGTTTCACTTCCAGCAGTTCGACGGTGAACAGCAGGGTGGAATTGGGCGGCAGTTCGCCGCCGCCGACCCAGCGCTCGCCGTAGCCGAGAGCCGCCGGAATGACGAACTCGAACTTTTCGCCCTCGCGCATCAGGGCCACGCCCTCGGTCCAGCCGCGGATGACGCGGCCCAGCGGGAATTCGGCGGGCTCGTTGCGAGCCCAGGAACTGTCGAACTCGCGCCCGTCGACGAAGGTCCCGCGATAGTGGACCTTGACCGTGTCGGCAGCCACCGGCTGGCGGCCGTCGGGATTGGCGCGGCCGACGCGGCGGTACTGGAGGCCCGATTCGGTGGTGGTCCAGCCGCGCCGGGCGCCGTTGACCACGAGATATCGCGCGTTTCCCGCGGCCCAGCCTTCGGCGGTGCCGGTTCCGAGCGCGACAGCCGGCGCGGGCTCCGGCGCCGAGGCGCAGGCGGCGAGGGAAAGGGCGGCGGCGGCGATGAGAAGAGTGCGTGTCATGGGGCGACGCTAGTACCCGGAATCACAGATCGCTGACACGTTGGCCCTTGAGGGGTCTCTGACGGACTTTGGCCTTGGTCCAGGCGAAGGGCTTGGGGTTGGCG
Organism: Brevundimonas vancanneytii; assembly: GCA_943373195.1. Lineage (GTDB taxonomy): Bacteria > Pseudomonadota > Alphaproteobacteria > Caulobacterales > Caulobacteraceae > Brevundimonas > Brevundimonas vancanneytii_B. The sequence goes on along the minus strand of CALSBO010000107.1, from coordinate 53 downwards.
TTGTAGGCTTCGATGAAGTGATCCATGTGCTGGCGGAGCTGTTTGACCGAGGT
>CALSBO010000106.1:0-7591 GCA_943373195.1 Brevundimonas vancanneytii | reverse complement strand
CGAGGTGGAACCAGCATCCGCCGCAACGCGGATTGGCTCAATCCCCAAATCCCTCGCCCCTCGACCCTCGCCCCTGCGAAGCCCTCAGATCTCTCCCAGGGCCGACAGATACAGGTCCAGGATCGCGTCCTCTTCCTGCCGCTTGGCCTTGTCCTGCTTGCGGATGCGGATGACCTTGCGCAGGATTTTCACGTCATAGCCCTCGCCCTTGGCCTCGGCGAAGACCTCCTTCATGTCGGCCATCACCGCCGCCTTGTCCTCCTCGAGCCGCTCCAGCCGCTCGATCACGGTGCGCAGGCGGCCCTGGGCGGCGGAGGTCAGCACGTCGGGGCTGGCGTCGAAGGCTGCGTCGTCTGCCAAGGGGAATACTCCGTCACGCCCTCAAGTAGGCCGAAGGCCGGTAGGGCAACAAAAATGTGCCCGGACGCTAACCACGTCGCCGGGACGGGCTCAACGCCGGGCACGAAAAAGGCCGCGGACAAAGCCCGCGACCTGTGGATAGACCGCCTTGTGCGCTAACGCCCGTCGCGCGGCGACGGGCTGCTTGAGCGCGTGGTTCAGCCCTGCTTCGCCTTGAAGCGCGGGTCGGTCTTGTTGATGACGTACACGACGCCCTTGCGACGCACGACCTTGCAGTCGCGATGGCGACCCTTGAGCGACTTGAGCGAGCTGCGGACCTTCATGGTCGTCGTCCTGAGGCAAAACAAAACAGAAAAGCCGCAGGGCGAGCCAGCGGCGGAGCGGTGCGTATAGAGAGGCTTCGGGGAATCGTCAACGGGGTCTGAGCCCCCAGCCGGGCTAGGATCAATGTTTGACACCGTCTTCCGAGAACGACCAATCATCGGGTTCAGATTGGAGCAGCCATGGAAACCAAGCTGGCGAGACGGTCGGCGCATCACCCAGCAATCGATACAGCCCTGGGATCCGGACTCAATCGCGGTTCAACGCAGTCAAGGACTCACCTTCTTTCCGCTCATCCCCGCGAAGGCGGGGACCCAGTGCTTTCGCGAGGCAGACTGCGTCGGATCGCCTTTGACGCCCCGTGTCAACGCCGGAGCGCCCAAAGAACCGGGTCCCCGCCTTCGCGGGGATGAGCGGTATTGAGTACGGACCCCAAGGACTTCGTGGCCGAAAAATCGCACCGGAGTCGCCCGGCCCATCTTTGGCCCCGGTATTGCAGCAACGCTTCGCGCGCTCGCGTACTTGTTACGACGGGCCCGCCACCGGGGACTCTACAGCTATCGCCATGCGTATCAGCCTTCGCCTCATCCTTATCGCTTCCGTCGCCGCCTGCGCGCCCATGCTGCCGGAGGCCGCGCCGGTCGCGCCCATCATCGCGGCCGCTGAGCCGACGCCGCTGGCGGGCCGTCCCGCGCCGCCGTCCGTCCCCAACCCGCCGGCGCCCGTCGTCGTCGACCAGGCCGGGTTCGACGGATGGAAAGAGGGCTTTCTGGCCCGTCACGGCGGCGCCCGCCGCGCCGAATACGAGCGCGAACTGGCCGGCCTGACCCCCGATCCCTCCGTCATCCGCCTCGACCGCAACCAGCCCGAGTTCAGCCGCCCCGCCGGGGCCTATGTCCAGTCCGCCGCCTCGGCGACGCGGATCGCCCAGGGCCGCGCCCGCACCGACCGCGTGCCGTGGGCCGTGACCCAGCGCTATGGCGTGCCGACCGAAATCCTCGTCTCGATCTGGGGCAATGAGAGCGGCTATGGCGCGATCCAGGGCGACTATGACGTGGTCCGCTCCCTCGCCACCCTGGCCTGGGACGGCCGCCGCCGCGACTGGGCCGAGGGCGAGCTGCGCGACGCCCTCGACATCGTCATCGACGGCCGCCGCGACCGCGCGGGCCTGAAGGGCAGCTGGGCCGGGGCCATGGGCCAGACCCAGTTCATGCCCGACGCCTATCTCCGTCTCGGGGTCGATCAGACCGGCGACGGCAAGGTCGATATCTGGGGCTCGGACGCCGACGCCCTGGCCTCCGCCGCCAATCTGCTGGCCCAAGCCGGCTGGAAGCCCGGCCAGACCTGGGGCTATGAGGTCATCCTGCCCGCCGGCTTCGACTATGCCGAGGCCGAGGGTACGCGCCGCACCTGGCGCGACTGGGCCCGGCGCGGCGTCGCCCTGGCCCATGGCGGGTCGCCCAACGACGCCGAGGCGGCCGAGGCGGCGCCGATCCTGCTGCCCCAGGGCGCGCGCGGCCCGGCCTTCCTGGCCCTGCCCAACCACTATGTCATCCGCCGCTACAACAACTCGGTCAGCTATGCCCTGGCCATCGGCCTGACCGCCGACGGCATCGCCGGCAAGCCGGGCCTGGTCGGGACCTGGCCCGCCGACGCCCCCCTGTCGCGCGACCAGCGCATCGGCGCCCAGAGCGCCCTGACCCGGCTGGGCTATGACACGCAAGGCATCGACGGCGTCGTCGGCGCCAACACCCGCGCCGCCCTGCGCCGCTGGCAGATCGCCAACGGGAGGCTCGCCGACGGCTACCTCACCGCCGATCTGGCCGACGAACTGATCCGCCGGGCGGGGTAGGCCTCCTTGTCTCCTCCCCATCTTCGATGGGGAGGGGGACCACGCGAAGCGTGGTGGAGGGGGCCGCGCCGCCGTCCTACCCCTCCGTCACGGCGCAAGATGCGCCGCGCCTGAGGACGGCTCGTATACGAGCCGCCGCAGCCCCATTCGCTGCGCGAACAGGGAGGAGACGGGAAAGCTCTGCTACCAATCCACCGACTCCCAGCATATCCCGCCGCGCTAACCCCCTGACTCCGCTATCCTTTCAAAAAATCGAGCGTCCTCTCCCCGCCATAGGAAGCCGGCCCTCCATACTCCCCCCGTCCCGTCGCAAGGGAGGCTCGCTCGGCCGGCGATCCGAAGCGGCGGCGGGAGCGGATGGAGCGGGCCGCGACGGAGCAGTCCGGACGCGGTGGCTGGAGGGGTGGAATACCTGAAGGCCCAGGGGCATGTCGCAACATGTCCGGTCCAGGAGACGGTCGTCGCCGTCCCTGCCCGCGGCGCGCGGACCGGGTCACCGGCCAACAACCGGCGTGACGGCCCGGGCGCGTCGAAAACCCGCCGCGCGGAGCGTTCGTCTTTCGCCGAAACGGTATTTCTATCTCTTCTCCGGGCGAAGGCCCGGGCGCTCCGCCATGCCTCCCGCTCAACCTGCCGCGTTTTCGCGGCGGGGCGAGACCGTCTGCACACATGATCGTTGTTAACCCGCCCGGCCTTCGCTAACCGGAAACAGTCCACAACCCGGAACCGCCATGCCCCGCCCGACCGACCGTTTCGAAGGCACCTCCGACTATATCGCCACCGACGATCTGAAGATCGCGGTCAACGCCGCGGTCGCGCTGGAACGGCCCCTGCTGATCAAGGGCGAGCCCGGCACCGGCAAGACCGTCCTGGCCTATGAGATCGCCCGGGCCATGAACGCCCCGCTGATCACCTGGCACATCAAGTCCACGACCAAGGCCCACAACGGCCTGTACGAATACGACGCCGTCAGCCGCCTGCGCGACAGCCAGCTGGGCGAGGCGCGCGTCCACGACGTCCGCAACTATCTGAAGCCCGGCAAACTGTGGGAGGCCTTCACCGCCCCCAACCGCCCCGTCCTGCTGATCGACGAGATCGACAAGGCCGACATCGAGTTTCCCAACGACCTGCTGCAGGAACTCGACCGCATGGAATTCTATGTCCAGGAGACGGACGAAACGATCCGCGCCGAGGTCCGGCCCGTCGTCGTCATCACCTCCAACAACGAAAAGGAACTGCCCGACGCCTTCCTGCGCCGCTGCTTTTTCCACTACATCCGCTTCCCCGACACCGACACGATGAAGGCCATCGTCGATGTCCACTTCCCCGGCATCAAACCGCGGCTGGTCTCCGAGGCGCTCAAGACCTTCTACGAAATCCGCGACACCCCGGGCCTGAAGAAGAAGCCCTCGACCTCGGAACTGCTGGACTGGCTCAAGTTGCTGCTGGTCGACGACGTTGATCCCGAGACCCTGCGCGAGAAATCGCCCAACAAACTGATCCCGCCGCTGCACGGAGCCCTGCTGAAGAACGAGCAGGACGTCCATCTGTTCGAGCGTCTGGCCTTCCTGCACCGCCGCGAAGGCGCCCGTCCCGGCGGCTGAACACATGACCGATCAGGTTTGGACACCCGCCTTACTGCGATTTCACTGGAAAATGAATCAGGCGAGCGCAGGATAGAACCGTAGCAGGACCGCCCTTCGATGACCCTTCGCCCCTTTCTGATCCCGACCGTCTGCGCCCTCGCTGGCTTGGCCGCCTGCGACGACAGCGTGCGCATCTCCTCGACGCGCAGCGAGCAAGGCGACGAGAAGGGCGTGCTCAAGGTCGTCGAGGCCCTGCAATGCCCCCGGACCATGGGCTCCCTGACCCGCAAGGGATCGGCCTCCGCCGAGGGCACGGTCTGCACCTATGTCGGCCCCAAGGGCGCCGAGGTCGGCCTGCACCTCGTGCCTCTGAACGGCGAAACGCCCGCCGATGTGCTCAAGGCCTTCGAACAGCGGCTGTCCGACGACCTGCCTCGCGCCGTCGACGCCCTGAGCGCCGCATCCGACGCCGCCGATGCCGCCGCCACCACGGCCGATCGCGCGGCCGCCACCGCTGACGCCGCCACCGCGACCGCCGATCAGGCGGCCGCCGAGGCCGACCGCGCCTCCGTCCGCGCCCCCGGCGTGGCCATCGACGCCAATGGCGATGACGCGACGGTCCGCCTGCCCGGCATGCGGATCGAGACCCGCGGCGACAAGGCCAGCGTCCGCATCGGCGGCTTCCACATCGACGCCGACGACAGCGACGGCTCGGCCCGCATCTCGGGCTCCGGCGAGGACGGCGAGAGCGTCAGCGTCAACGCGCGTGAAGACGCCGCTGAAATCCGCGCCGTCGCCGGCGGCGAGGCGACTCGCTCCAGCTGGATCCTGACCGATAGCCGGGGCTCGGAAGCCGGCTGGCGCGTGGTCGGCTACGAGGCGCGCGGCCCGGTCGGCGGCCCGCTCGTCGTCGCCACCGTCCGCTCTCGCGACCGCAATCGCGAACGCGCCTTCGAGGACGCCAAGGACCTGGTCGCGCTCAACGTCGGGGATTAACCGCCGCTTCGGATCCGCTCCGGCCTTGATCGCGGCCCTCCGATGCGTCACCAACCCTGCCCAGAGCGAAATCGGTCGAGTTGGACGCAGTCCAACTCGGCTCAGATTTCGCTCCCAACGAGTCTGGACCATTTTCTGGATTCAGGTCGTTTCGGCCTGAAGCGAAAATGGTCTGGAGCAGGTGAACATCCTTGGCCGTCACGCCCCGCCCTTCCGCGAAAGAACCCCGCGCCTGGCAGCGCATGCTGTCCGGCCGCCGGCTCGATCTGCTCGACCCCTCGCCCTTCGACATCGAGATCGAGGACATCGCCCACGGCCTGGCCCGCGTCGCCCGCTGGAACGGACAGACGATCGGCGAACACGCCTTCTCGGTCGCCCAGCACTCCTGCGTCGTCGAGGAGATCGCCGCCCACATCAAGCCGGGGCTTGAGCCGAAATGGCGGCTGGCCGCCCTGCTCCACGACGCCTCGGAATACGTCATCGGCGACATGATCTCGCCGTTCAAGGCGGCGCTCGGCGTCAACTACAAGGCCTTCGAAGCCAGGCTGGAGGGCGCCATCCACCTCCGCTTCGGCCTGCCGCCCAGGAACCCGGTCGAGATCAAGACCCTGATCAAGAAGGCGGACCGGGCCTGCGCCTTCTTCGAGGCCACCCAGCTGGCCGGCTTCGGCAGGAAGGAATCCCTGACCCTCTTCGGGGCTCCACCCGCGGGCTACGATCTGGTCATCGACCCCCTGCCGGCTCCGGTGGCCCAGCAGCGCTATCTCGAACGCTACCGCGTCCTGGCCGAGGCCGTCGGCCTGATGCCCGCCGCCGACGCCTGGCATACGGAATAGACGATGGCGGGTCAGGGCGAACAGGGCGTCCGCATCGGCCTCTCGGCGGTCGTCATCGCCCTGCGCGACCGCAAGGCCTGCGTCCTGACCACGCCGGGGGAAGAGGGCGAGGCCGCCCTGCCCTTCGGCCCGTTCGACCCGGCCCGCGACCGCACCTTCGAACTGGCCCTGCGCGACTTCGTCACCGCCCAGACCGGCTTTCGCCTCGGCTTCGTCGAACAGCTCTACACCTTCGGCGACCTGGGCCGCGCCAGTCCCCGCGCCACCCCGGGCCCCGAACGCCGCCGCGAGGTCTCGGTGGGCTATCTGGCCCTCACCGCCGACGCCGCCGACGCCCCCCTGGCCGAGGCGCGCTGGACCCCGGTGCTGGACATCTTCCCGTGGGAGGATCGCCGCGACGGCGCCCCCGCCTGCCTCGCCCCCCTGGTCGTCGACCTGACCGCCTGGGCCGCCGGCGACGCGCGCCGCCTGGCCCGGATCGAGACCCTGTTCGCCACTGCGCCCGCCCATCGCTGGAACGAGGGCCGGGTGCTGGACCGCTATGAACTGCTGTACGAGGCCGGTCTGGTGGCCGAGGCCGCCCGCGACCAGGATCGCCCGCCGCCGTCCGCCGCCCCGGGCCGGGCCATGGCCTCCGACCACCGCCGCATCCTCGCCACCGGCCTGGGCCGGCTGCGCAGCAAGCTGAAATACCGTCCGGTCCTGTTCGACCTGATGCCCGCCGCCTTCACCCTGTCCGAACTCCAGACCGCCGCCGAGGCCGTCGCGGGGCTGTCGCTGCACAAACAGAATTTCCGCCGCGGCGTCGAACGCACCGGTCTGGTCCAGCCCACCGGCCGCCTGTCCGCCGCCACCGGCGGGCGTCCGGCCGAGCTGTTCCGGGTCCTCGACGGCGACCTGTCGACCGGCGAGGCCCTGGGCCTGCCGCTTCCGGCGCACCGCTGAGCAAATTCTCCCGAACCCGCTTGCGGCGCGGCCCCTCGCCCATTAGAGAAGCCGCTCGCTCGACCAAGCGTCTATCGGCCCCGCGGAGAGGTGGCAGAGTGGTCGAATGTACCGCACTCGAAATGCGGCGTGCCTTTGCGGGCACCGTGGGTTCGAATCCCACCCTCTCCGCCACCGGCCCCTTGTCGTGAGCCCGTTCCTTGCCTCACATTGAAGACAGGGGGTCTCGCATGCGCCACTGTGAAGTCGCCGTCGTCGGTCTCGGCCTGATGGGCGCCGCGGCCCTGGATGCGCTGTCGCGGCGGGGCATCGACGCGATCGGCTTCGACCCCCTCGGTCCGGGCGCCGCCCAAGGATCCTCGCACGGCTCGTGCCGCGTGTTCCGCCGCTTCAATTTCGAGAATCCCAACTACACCCAACTCAGCGACGACGCCCTGGCCGGCTGGGAGCAGCTGGCGTGGGAGAGCGGTCGGACGATCCTGATACCGCGCCCCGTGCTCGAGGCGGGGCCCAGGGGTTCGGCCATGGTGCGGGCCTCGCGCCGGGCCGCTCTCGACAACGGCGCCGATGTCCCGCTGCTGACGGGCGCACAGGTGAACTCACGTTTTCCTGCCTTCCGCCTGCCCGACGACTGGGACGCCGTGGTCCAGGACGGCGGGGCCATCCTGCTGGCCCAGGTCGCCCTCGAGGTCCTG
>CALSBO010000105.1:0-7625 GCA_943373195.1 Brevundimonas vancanneytii | reverse complement strand
TGACCTCGACCTCGGTCGAGCCGCCGACGCGGATGACCGCGACGCCGCCGGCCAGTTTGGCCAGACGTTCCTGCAGCTTCTCCTTGTCATAGTCCGAGGTGGTGTCCTCGATCTGCTTCTTGATCTGGCCGATGCGGGCCTCGATCGCGGCCTTCTCACCCACGCCGTCGACGATGGTGGTGTCGTCCCCAGAGCGAAATCGGTTTGGACGCTCTCGCGTCCAAACTCAGATATTCGCTCCAGGCTCATGTGATGGTGACCTTCTTGGCCTTGCCGAGCATGTCGAGGGTGACGTTCTCCAGCTTGATGCCCAGGTCTTCCGAGATGACCTGGCCGCCGGTCAGGACGGCGATGTCCTCCAGCATCGACTTGCGGCGGTCGCCGAAGCCGGGGGCCTGACGGCGGCAGAAATAGTTGTGCGTCCCCGTTTTCCCCGTTTTCACCCGTTTTCAGAATATCGACTGCTGCGGCGCGCTCAGCGTGTGACGCAACCCGTCCCGTTCGATCTCAAAAACATAGGTGTCACTGCACGCGCATTTTCCGGTCCGAACGTAGTCGGCCATCGAGTTTCCGCCCGGCCGTTGTCCGTTCAGGGAGAGAACGCGGTCGCCAAGCTGAACCCCTGCTCGCTCTGCCGCGCCCTGTTCGATCAGACCGGTGACGGTTGCGCGTTCACCATCGTGCCACGCATAAAAGCCGACGATCGGAAAGTCGCTCGGAGGGGTCAAGCGCGGCCGGGCAGCGACCGAGCGGTTTTGATTGTCCAGCCGCCAGTTGTAGGCAGAGATCGCCGTCAAGCCGAGGACGCCAACAAAACCTCGGACGGGAATCTCGCGCGCCTGGACGACGTTCGCAACCAGGGGTGACAGCGCCAGCGGCCCCGACCGCAGACCTGAGATTCGACAAACCCCATTGACGGTCTCCAGACCGTCGGCGCGCCGATTTCGGCGGAGCTCGACGCGCGCGCGCCCCGCGGCGGAAAGGTCGGCCAACGCCGCATCAGACACGATCGAGCTCGTCTTTCCGGTGTCCAGAATCCATCTGTGAGACCCCTTTGCGCCGGCGATCTCGACAAAAAAGACCCCTTCACGTTTTCCTCCCGCCAGAACGGCGAGGTCCAGCCCGTCCGCCAAGTCGATGACGGACCGGTCGAAGTCGAGGGTCAAGCTCGAAAAGACCGACGTCGAGATGAGGCGCCCCGTCGGCCACTCGATCTCGCGCGGCATGATCAGGATCGGAGCCGTGGTCGCAAACGCGGGCGGAATGCCGATATCCGCCGGGCGCGACAACGACGCGTTCACGCGACCGCGAAAAGTGTTGAGGGGGATGCGCCGGGCTTCAGTCAGGCTGGCAGCGGCTGCGAGCTGGGCGGACAACGAACAGTATTCCGCTCCGCTATCCAGCATCGCCGCGCCCCGGCTTCCTGCGAGATTCACATCGCGCAGCCGGATGAACCCCTGCCCCGTCGTTTCACGATCGATCTCGAACGGAATGACGGGAGCCCGCGCATGGGTTCTGGTCATGCCCGGAGAAGCCAGTGCCAGGGCGAGGGCTGACATGCTGAACGCTCGTCGATCCATTTTACACAGGTACTCCCGGGGCGAAAACGGCGGCGCGGTCTCCCGCACCGCCGCGCATGACCGGGTCAGCGGAAGCCGACCTCGAACCCGCCATCCTTATCTTCATAGTAGAAGCCGTTTTCAGCCAGCCAGGTGGCCGCATCGACCACCATCTGCATGACCTGACCGGCGAAGTGCTGCACCGCGCTTATCAAGTCGCTGAACCAGCCGGCACCCGACACCATGTCGATCTCCATGCCAGTCAGTTCACGCACGTCCAAAGCCAGAGCCGTCATGGCTCCCTCCTTCAGCTAAAGTTGATGTGCGCGATCCGGATCGCGAACTCACGATTGCAAGCCCCCCCCCTTTTTCCTGTCAAGGTTAAATATCGCGGTTCTCTTGTGGGGAGGATAATCCATCCGTGTCCGACCTGTTTCGCAGTGAAGCCGTCGCCCACGCCACCCGCCGCCTCAACGGCGAGGTCGTGCTGGTCACGCCCTTGTCGTTCCGCTTCATCGCCATGCTGGCCGTCGTGGTGGTCGTCGGGGCGGTGCTGTTCGTGGCCACCGCCTCCTATGCGAGGAAGGAGACGGTGGTCGGCTGGCTGACCCCGGACGCCGGCATGATCCGGCTGTCGGCCCGGCAGGGCGGGGTGGTCGAGACCGTCCATGTCAGGGAAGGCGACGCTGCGGAATTGGGGTGTGTCCCCGCTTCTGTCCCCGCTTCCGACGCGCAGGCCGCCGCGCAGCTTGTTACCGTTGGGGCTGACCGCCACCGTTCAGGCTCGAACGAAACAACTCCTCCACCGACCCGCCGTTCGCCTCCAGCTCCCTTTCCACCCGTTTGCGGCTCTCGTAATAGTACAGTCCCGGTGTCCGGCGCCCTTGGGCGATCAGTTCCGCCGCCGTCTCATCAGACATGGCTCCCGAGCCGGACACATGCTCGCAGTATCCTTCCACGACCCAGATCGGATAGCGACGGGAACCCAGAAGCCCGAACCGCCGGCGGATCAGCGCGTGGGTCCGTTCGTGGGCGATGACCCCGGAAAGGTCCCGCGCAGGGAAGGAGTCCACGCTGTTCCAGACTTGGTCCGTGCTGACTTTCGAACGATTGACCACGATGGTCTCGACCACTGGCCGGGAAATAGCCAGCGCCGTTGAGCCAAAGGTCAGCAGCCGCCAGCGGAAGCCCCCGTTCGTGAGATAAACCGGGCGCTCCAGAACATCGGGCGCGAACAGGGGGCTGGTCCGGACGAGCGTGTCCGCGCGGCCGACGACACCCTCGATCTCGTCGGGGATCGGACTTTCCGAATAGACCGGCGTGGCGCCGACCATCCGGATATGGGGAAACCTCAGTAAGGGCGGATGGAACAGGCTGGCGATGAGATAGATGACGGAAATCGTCGCCGCCAGCGAGACAATGACCGCAACCAGCAAACCAACGACCGATATTCGCATCAGTACCTCCGGCCCGTTCCGCCCGGACACATGCCTGGTCCGCATCAGCGGTTCTGCCGCGAGCGCGACACGCGGCATTGGGAAGGCTGGGTCGCATTCCCGTCAATCGTCCGAAGATTGCTTTCTTTTTCCCAAACCTCTGGTCGCTCCTGAAACGAGTCTGAACAAAACACCCGCTCCAGCAAACCCCACCGCGCCAGCTATCGCCGTCAAGGGAAGCAGGAACACCATCTCCATCAAGGGCCTTTGGCTATCGTCTCGCAGGACTGTTCCGACAAAAACGGCCACGCCGATAGCGGCTCCAACGGCGACTTCGATCTCGAGTCGCCTTCTGACCAAAAGACCCAATGACCTTCACCTCCGTGCAAAACGCCACCAGACATCACCGCCAATCGGAAACCTTCCAAGCCGCAGTGATGTCAAGCAGTGATGTTCAGTCCGCCTCACTGGTTGCGTTCTGATCCGTTTCCATGTGCCGGGGTCGGATAGAAAACAACTGCCGCAAACATCCCCAAGGGAGTCATCATGGCTTTGATAACCAGCCCCGCTACAACAGTTGTCACAAGCACCTCATGAACGGGCGGGCGTGGCGGCGGGGGCGGCGGTGCTGGCGGGCGAGGCGGGCCGTTGCCCCCGGCAACGAAACTGATTTCCGCAGAACTCAACTCACGCACGTCCAAAGCCAGAGCCGTCATGGCTCCCTCCTTCAGCTAAAGTTGATGTGCGCGATCCGGATCGCGAACTCACGATTGCAAGCTCCCCCCCCTTTCCTGTCAAGGTTAAATATCGCGGTTCTCTTGTGGGGAGGATAATCCATCCGTGTCCGACCTGTTTCGCAGTGAAGCCGTCGCGCACGCCACTCGACGGTTGAACGGCGAGGTGGTTCTGGCGACTCCCGTGTCGTTCCGCCTCATCGCCGCCCTGGCCGTGGTGGTGGTCGTCGGGGCCGTGCTGTTCGTGGCCACGGCCTCCTATGCGCGCAAGGAGACGGTGGTCGGCTGGCTGACGCCCGACGCCGGCATGATCCGGCTGTCGGCCCGGCAGGGCGGGGTGGTCGAGACCGTCCATGTCCGGGAAGGCGACGCCGTCGTGGTCGGCCAGCCGGTCGCCACCCTCAAACTGTCCTCGGCCCTGACCAGCGGCGACGCTTCGGCCGCCTTGATGGAAAGTCTGGCCGCCCAGACCGACGCCGCGGGCTCGCGCGCCGAAGCCGCGCGCTCAACCCTGGCCGCCGAACAGCGCCAGCTGGCCGACCGCCGCGCCGCCCTGGGCCGCGAGCTGGCGGAGACGCGGCGGCGTATCGAGCTGCAACGCGAACGTGTGACTCTGGCCCAGGCCGAGGTCGAACGGGCGGAAACCATCGCCGCGCAAGGCTTCCTGCCCCGGCGCGAACTGGACGCCCGCCGCTCCGCCGCGCTCGGGGCCGAACAGGCCCTGTCGGAACTCGGCTCCTCGGCCTTGTCGTATCAACGCGAGATGGGCGAGGTGACGGCGCGTCTGGCGGCCATCCCCATCGACCTGCAAGCCGCCGAGGCCGAGGCGCGCGCTGCGGGGGCGGGCCTCGACCAGCAACGCACCCAGACCGAGGCTCAATCCATCTATGTGGTCACTGCCACCGTGGCGGGTCGGATCGTCGCCCTGCCGGTGCAGCGCGGCCAGACCGTGGCGCCGGGGGCCTCACTGGCCGTGGTGACGCCGCAGGGCTCGACGCTGGAGGCCGAACTCTACGCCCCCTCGCGCGCCGCCGGCTTCGTGCGCGAGGGCCAGGAGGTGCGGCTGCTGTACCAGGCCTTTCCGCATCAGAAGTTCGGCACGGGCGCGGGCACGGTGACCTCCGTGTCCCGCACCGTCCTGGCCCCGGCAGAGGTCGCCATCCCGGGCCTTCAGGTGCAGGAGCCGGTGTTTCGCGTGCGCGTCGCCCTGGCGCGCGACAGCGTCTCCGCATACGGCGAGACCCTGCCGCTGCAACCGGGCATGCTGTTGTCCGCCGATGTAGTGATCGACCGGCGGTCGCTGCTGGAATGGCTGCTCGACCCTCTCTATGCGGCGGGTCGGCGCGGATGAAACTGCCGCCTGAACTGAATTTCGCCCGCCGTCGTCGGCTGCCGGTCATCCAGGGGGCCGAGGCGGCGGAATGCGGCCTGGCCTGTATGGCCATGGTCGCGCGCTATCACGGCCACGATGTCGATCTGAACGGTCTGCGCCAGCGGTTCTCGCTGTCGATGTCGGGCGCGACCCTGCGCAGCCTGATGGGTCTGGCCGAGCCGCTGGGGCTGGCCGCCCGCGCCCTGCGGGTCGAGCTGTCGGCCCTCGACAAGGTGCGGCTGCCCGCCGTGCTGCACTGGGACCTCAACCATTTCGTGGTGCTGAAAAGCGTCAAGGGCGGCAAGGCGGTGGTCCACGACCCGGCCATGGGCGCGCGCACCTATGCGCTGGATGAACTATCCAGGCACTTCACCGGCGTGGTGCTGGAACTGACCCCCGCGGACATGTTCGAGAAGGTCGTCGCCAGGGCGCCGATCAAGCTGACCAGCCTGTGGTCGCGCATGACCGGGTTCTGGAGCGCCTTCTTCCAGATCCTGGGTTTGTCGCTGGCGCTGCAGGTCGCGGTGTTCGCCCTGCCGTTCCAGATGCAGCTGGTGGTGGACGAGGCTGTCTTCCGCGCCGACCGCGACCTGTTGACCGTCCTGGCCCTCGGCTTCGGGGCGCTGGTGATCGTGCAGGCTTCGATCGATGCCCTGCGCGGATGGGCCTTGCAGGTGTTCGGCCATCTGCTGACGTTTCAGATGGTCGGCAACATCGTGCGTCACCTCATGCGACTGCCCGCCGACTGGTTCGAGAAACGCCACGTCGGCGACATCCTGTCGCGCATCGGCTCGGCCGGGGCGATCCAGGACGTGCTGACCCAGGGCGTCATCGCCGCCATCATCGACGGGCTGATGGCCCTGATCGCGGTGATCATCCTGTTCCTCTATTCGCCCATCCTGGCGGCGGTGGTGATCGGCACCGTCGCTATGAACCTCGCCATCGCCTTCGCCGTCTTCCCGGCGCTGAAAGCGCGGATGGAGGAGCAGATCGTCGAACAGGCGCGCGAACAGTCGCACATCATGGAGACGGTGCGCGCGGCCACCACCATCAAGATCATGGGCCGCGAAAGCGAGCGGGAGAGTTCGTGGCGCAACCTCTACGCCAATGTCACCAATGCGGCGGTGTCGGTGGGCAAATACAATATCTCGTTGGGTTTCACCCAAGGGGTCATCACCGGATTGCAGACGGTGCTTGTGGTCTATCTCGGCGCCCGGACCATCATCGCCGGCGACGGTTTCTCCGTCGGCATGCTGTTCGCCTTCCTGTCGTTCCGCCAAACCTTCACCGATAGAGCGACGGCCCTGATCAATCAGGCGATGCAGTTCCGCTTCCTCAATCTGCATCTGGACCGGCTGTCCGACATCGTCACGGCCGAGGCCGACGCGGGCCAGTCGATGGCGACGCCCATTCAGGTGCGCGGCGGCATGGAGGTGAACGATCTGTCCTTCCGCTACGGCGCCGCCGACCCCCTGGTCCTGAACGAGATCAATCTCGCCATTCTGCCCGGCGAGTTCGTCGCCATCACCGGCCCGTCGGGCGGCGGCAAAACCACGCTGATGAAGCTGATGCTGGGTCTGCGAACGCCCAGTACGGGGACCATCACTCTGGACGGCCAGTCCGCGACGCCCGAGCTGTGGCGGGCCTGGCGTGAGCGGGTCGGGGTGGTGTCCCAGGACGACCGGCTACTGTCGGGCACCATCGCCGACAACATCGCCTTCTTCGATCCCGATCTCGACATGGCGCGGGTGCAAGAGGCGGCCATGGCGGCACAGGTCCATGACGACATCGCCGGGATGCCGATGCAGTACCTGTCGCTGGTCGGCGACATGGGTTCGACCCTGTCGGGCGGTCAGAAGCAGCGGGTGCTCCTGGCGCGCGCGCTCTACCGCCGGCCTTCGATTCTGGTCCTCGACGAGGGCACCGCCAATCTGGACGTCGAGACCGAGGAGTTGATCGCCGAACTGATCGCGGCCCTGCCGATCACCCGCATCATCGTGGCGCACCGGCCGGCGCTGCTGCGCCGGGCCGACAGGGTGCTGACCGTGGCGCACAATCGGCTGGCCGAGATCAGGCTTGAGGCCGAGGCGGCATAGAAAAAGGGCGGAGCCTCGCGGCTCCGCCCTTCCTCCGTTCGTGCTTGTCATCCCCGAAGCCGCGCAGCGGCTATCGGGGACGAGGCGGGACTGTTTTTAAAAGTCCATGTCGCCCATGCCGCCCATGCCGCCGGCGCCCATGCCGCCGGCGCCGCCGGCCGAGGCCTTCTTCGGGGCGTCGGCCACGGCCGCTTCGGTGGTGATCAGGATGCCGGCCACCGAGGCGGCGTCCTGCAGGGCGGTGCGGACGACCTTGGCGGGGTCGATGACGCCGGCCTTGATCATGTCGACATACTCTTCCGTCTGGGCGTTGAAGCCGAAGGTGTCGGACTTGTTCTCCAGCACCTTGCCGACCACGATCGAGCCTTCGACGCCCGCGTTCTCGACGATCTGACGGATCGGGGCCTGGATGGCGCGGCGGATGATGG
>CALSBO010000104.1:0-8429 GCA_943373195.1 Brevundimonas vancanneytii | reverse complement strand
CTCCACCCCGTGAACCCGCCCGTCCGCCCGCCGGACACTGGTCGGTCCAGGTCGGCGCCTTCCGCGAAGAAACCGTCGCCCGCGACTGGCTGACCGAGGTCAACCGCCGCTTCCGCGGCCAGTTCGCCTCGGCCGAACGGACGGTCCAGAACGCCGAGGGCTGGTACCGCTCACGCTTCACCGGCATGTCCGAACAGGCCGCCCAGGGCGCCTGCGCCGCCCTGGCCGAGCGCCGGGTCACCTGCATGGTCGTTCGCCCCGAGGAATAGCGGCCCCTTGGCGCGAGCCGTGGAACAGGCCTAGGCTCCCCGGGCGGTTCGGGGGAGCGGCATGAGCGCATTCGAATACACATCGGTGATGGCCTCGATCATCATCGGCCTGGCGCTGGTCGACATCCTGATCAGCCTGAACCGGCTGATCCGCGCCGGCGGCTCCGTGCGCTGGCACTGGGCCGCGCCCGCCGCCGCCCTGCTCGTCGTTCTGACGATCATCCAGATCTGGTGGAGCATCTACCAACCCCAGGACGCGGCCATGACCATCGGCCAGTTCCTTCCGCTGCTGGTCGAACTGGTCATCCTGTTCCTTCTGGCCGCCGCCGCCCTGCCGGACGAGGTTCCGGCGGGAGGCCTCGACCTCAGGCTCTATTACGACCGCAACGGCCCTTATTTCTGGAGCCTGTTCACCGCCGCCCTCGGCTGGCTGATCCTTGTGGAGGGCGCCGAAACCCTGGCCAATGGCGAGGCTGTCGGGCGGCTGATCGAGGCCCGGCTGGTCGATCTGGCGGTGCTGGGCGTGTTCGCGTCCCTGATCTTCGTGCGGCGTCTCTGGTGGCACGCCCTCGCCTTCCTGTTCCTGGCCACGGGTCCGATCGGCTGGCTATCCCGGTCACTGGGCTAGACCCGGTCCGGCTTTTCCCCTATAGCCGCCCGCTTTCCAGGGCTTCGGTCCCGGTCGCGGAGCTCCAAAGGGTTCGGGAAGTCATCCCGGCCGCCGCATCGGGATTCATCGTGGGACAGGACTTACCCGGTCCGCCCGCGCCGACGCCCTACCCAAGGGAGACTACCGCATGGCTCTTTACGAGCACACGGTCATGTCGCGCCAGGATATCAGCGCGCAACAGGCCGAAGCGCTGAACGACACCATCAAGGGTTTGATCGAAGCCGGCGGCGGCACCGTCGCCAAGATCGAATACTGGGGTCTGCGCAACCTGACCTATCGGGTCAAGAAGAACCGCAAGGCGCACTATTCGCTGCTCGCCGTCGACTGCCCGCCCGCCGCCATGGCCGAGGTGGAACGTCAGCTGTCGATCAACGAGGACGTCCTTCGCTGGCTGACCGTCCGCGTCGAGGAACTCGACCTGGAACTGTCGCCCCTGCTGGCCCGCCGCGAACGCGAGCGCGAACGTGAGCGTGAGCGCACGCCCCGCGACGACGCCGCCGCCGAAGCCACCTTTTAAGGAACCCGGATCATGACCGACACCACCGCTCCGTCGCCGGGCGCGCCGGCCGGCTCCGGCGCCGCCGGACGCCGTCCCTTCTATCGTCGCCGCAAGGTTTGCCCGTTCTCGGGCGAGGGCGCGCCGAAGATCGACTACAAGGACGTCAAACTGCTGCAACGCTACATCAGCGAGCGCGGCAAGATCGTCCCGTCGCGCATCACCGCCGTTTCCCAGATCAAGCAGCGCGAACTGGCCAAGGCCATCAAGCGCGCCCGCTATCTGGCCCTCCTGCCTTACGTGGTGAAATAAGATGAAGGTCGTTCTGCTTGAGCGCGTCGATAATCTCGGCGCCATCGGCGACGTCGTTTCCGTCAAGGACGGCTTCGCCCGCAACTTCCTTCTGCCGCGCGACAAGGCCCGTCGGGCCACGTCGGCGAACCTGAAGGCGTTCGAACTCGACCGGGCCGCCATCGAGGCCCGCAACGAGAAGAACAAGGCCGACGCCGGCACGATCGGCTCCAAGATCGACGGCCAGACCTATGTCATGATCCGGCAAGCCGGTGAGACGGGTCAGCTGTACGGTTCGGTCGCCGCTCGCGACATCGTCGAGGCCGTCGTGGCCGAAGGCGGCAAGGTCGAGCGCAGCCAGATCGTGCTCAACACCCCGATCAAGACCCTGGGCGTCCACGAAGTGCTGGTTCGCCTGCACGCCGAGGTCTCGGCCACCGTCAAGATCAACATCGCCCGCTCGGCCGACGAAGCCGAACGTCAGGCGAAGGGCGAGGACGTGATCAAGGCCGCTTATGACGAAGACCGCGAAGCGGCGCTCGAGCAGGCCAAGGACATGGTCGCCGGCGGCGCCGGCCAGCAGGAAGGCCTCGGTTCGGAAGTCTGAACCGACGCCGGCTGATAACAAGTCAGTGATCGGGCGCGTCCAGCCGGGCGCGCCCTTTCTCTTGGCCGCTATACCGCCCCAAAGTCCCGGCCAAGCTGCGTCGCGGCGAAGCTGGGCCGTTCCGGGGAAAGACTGTTCAATGAAGAAGATCGCGCTCGCCGTCGGCCTGGCCGCCTGTCTGTTTGTCGGGTCCGCCTCGGCGCAGTCGGCCATGACGCTGGACGACTTCGTCACCCGCGCCAATCGCATCCCGCTCAATCCGACCGCCATGCTGCGTCCCGACGCGCACCGGCTGAAGGGCGAGGTGGAGCGCGCCTTCCGGACGGTCGGCGGCGAGATCCAGGCCGCCCGCACGGCGGGGCGCACCCCGCCCGCCTGTCCGCCCGAACGCATCAATCTGGACGTTCGCCAGATGCTGGCGTTTCTGAACGGCATCCCCGAGGCCCGGCGCGAGCGGATGACCGTCACCGATGGCATTCGCAACTGGATGGGTTCACGGTATCCCTGCCCACGCTGAGCCTCTCGCCGAAATTCGACCATGAGACCCTTCGCCGGCGCCGCCGTCGGCCTCGCCGCCGTCCTCATGACCGGCGCCGCCCGGACGACCCCCGCGCGAATGGACGGCCGAAGAGCATCCCTGCTGAAGCGTGGCCGTTAACTGTTCCGCCTACGGAATTCCGGAGCGTCCACAGCGGCCCGAATCTGTCCCCGGCCAACCCGGCGTCCGCGACTGACGCAGGCGGCGCGCATGGGTAAGACATGACCCCGATGAACGCCTTCGCCCCCGCCCATTTTCCGTCGCCGATGGACGCCGCCTCCATCCCGTCGATGCCGCACAATCTGGAGGCCGAACAGGCGCTGCTGGGCTCGCTGATGTTCGACAACGCCGTGTTCGAACGGCTCTCGGACCGGCTGCGCGGCTCGCATTTCCATGAGCCCTTCCACCAGCGGCTGTACGAGGCGATCGAGGATCATATCCGTCAGGGCATGCTGGCCGAGCCGACCATATTGATGGAGCGGTTCAAACAGGACCCGGCGTTTCAGGAGTTCGGCGGTCTGCGCTACCTCGCCGACCTGGTCGACCGCGCGCCCCCGGCCGCCAACGCCCCCGACTATGCCCGCGTGGTCTATGACCTGGCCTTGCGCCGCGACCTGATCCGCATCGGCGGCGAGATCGTCAAGGAGGCGCCCCAGCCCGAAACCGCCGCCATCGACCAGATCGAACAGGCGGAGCAACGGCTCTACACCCTCGCCGAAACGGGCAAGCCGTCCTCGGGTTTCGTCAGCTTTTCCAGTGCTCTCAGCGGCGCGGTTCAGATGGCCGCCGAAGCCTATCAGCGCGACGGCAAGCTGGCCGGCCTCGCCACCCACCTGGACGACCTGGACTCCAAACTGGGCGGCCTGCACCCCTCCGACCTGCTGGTCCTGGCCGGCCGTCCGTCGATGGGCAAGGCCCAGCCGCTGGACGCCAAGGTTATGACGCTGAATGGCTGGAAAGCCATGGGAGACATTCGTCCCGGCGAGAGACTGGCCTCGCAGGACGGCGAGCCGTCCATGGTCAGCGGGGTCTTTCCGCAGGGCGAACGCCAGATCTACCGCGTGACCTTTTCAGACGGACGCTCGACCGAATGCTGCGCCGAGCATCTGTGGCGTGTGCACTACAGAGACTGGGCCGAGCCTCGCGTACTCAGCACCGCCGACATCGCCGGCAAACTGGCGCGGGTCCGTTACCGCGGGCGGCTCTGGATAGACCCTTTCCTCGGCGATTTCGGTGCAGAGACGAAGTTGGCGGTTGATCCGTGGGTGCTGGGCGCGCTGCTCGGAGACGGCAAGCTGTCCGGCGGATCGGCCATATTTTCGACGGCGGACGACGCCATGCTGGCCGAGCTGGAGGCGCGGCTGGGGTCGGCCTATGCCCTCCGGGCCGCCGGTGGCTATGATTATCGGATCGTCCAGTCCGCGCCCCATCGCCAAAAAGGCGTCCAGGGTGTCTCGCCGAACCCGCTCAAGGAGTCTCTGGTCGCCCTGGGTCTGTGGGGACTGCGTAGCGAAGCCAAATTCCTGCCGGCGGAATACCTCACGGCGCGGAAAGCTGACCGCATAGCCCTGCTGCGCGGGCTGATGGATGCCGACGGCTGGGTGGAAGCCTGGGGCAGTGTGCGTCTGTGCACGTCCAGCCAGCGGCTGGCCGACGATATCCAGACGCTGGTGCGGTCGCTGGGCGGCGTCTGTACGATCGCCCGCAAAGCTCCGCGATATAGCTACAAGGGCGAACAGCGCGATGGCCTTCCGGCCTTCGTCTGCAATATCCAACACCCCGACCCCTCGTTGTTCGCCGGTCTCGAGCGAAAGCGTTCGCGGTTGGTCGAAAGACGCCGTCAGAAACGCCTGACCTTCGCCTCGGTCGAGGCCACGCGCGTCGCGCCGGCCCAGTGCATCGCCGTGACCCACCCGTCACGCACCTACATAACCGACGACTTCATCGTCACGCATAACACCGCCCTGGCCACGAACATCGCGTTCAACATCGCCCGAAACTACCGCTGGGAGCCGACGCCCGAGGGCCGCAAGACGGTCAGCGGAGGGGTGGTGGCCTTCTACAGCCTGGAAATGAGCGCCGAGCAGCTGGCCATGCGCATCCTGGCCGACGCCTCGGGCGTGTCGTCGGACAAGCTGCGCAAGGGCGAGATCGACGCCGCCGACTTCGGCCGCATCCGCGAAGCCGCCGTCGAGATCGGCGAGGCGCCGCTCTACATCGACGCCACCGGCGGCCTGTCCATCTCCAAACTGGCCGCCCGCGCGCGGCGGCTGAAGCGGATGGAGCACGGCTTGGACCTGATCATCGTCGACTACCTCCAGCTCATCACCGTCGGCGAGGGCAACAACCAGAAGAACCGGGTGCAGGAGGTCAGCGAGATCACCGGCGCCCTGAAGGCCCTGGCCAAGGAGCTCAGCGTGCCGATCCTGGCCCTGTCGCAGCTGTCGCGTCAGGTCGAACAGCGCGAGGACAAGCGGCCGCAACTGTCCGACCTGCGCGAGTCCGGCTCGATCGAACAGGACGCCGACTGCGTCATGTTCGTCTATCGCGAAAGCTACTATCTGGGCCGCGCCGAGCCGCGCGAGGGCTCGCCCGAACACCTGCAGTGGCAGGAGGACATGGACCGGCTGGAGCACCAGGCCGAGGTCGTCATCGGCAAACAGCGCCACGGCCCGATCGGCATCATCAAGCTCAGCTTCGACGCCAATACGACCAAGTTCGGCAATCTGGCTCAGGGGCAGCGGTACGAGGGTTACGGGGAGTGATAACCCGTTCACCTCTCCATTCGCGCAGGCCGATGGAGAGGACAGATCGGCGCGCCAGCGGCGATCAGGAGAGGGCGACGCCGGCCATGAAGGTTCGCGCCCCACTTCCTGCCGCCGGCGTCGCCCCCTCCTGACCGCTGCGCGGTCTGTCCTCCCCATCCGCCTTCGCGAATGGAGAGGCGAGGATCACCGCATCTCCACCCTTCGCGCGCCCGCCGGAATGGCCAGTTCCTGCCCGTTCCACGCCGCCGCCCGGCCGTCCATCCGCACCCGCGCGGGCGGCGTCTCGCCCGCGGGCCACTGGATGACGAAGCCGCCCGGCGGCGCGGCCGGACCGTCCAGCGTCAGGAGGTAGCCGTCGCCCCGGCCCTGCAGATGATAGGTCAGCGGGCCATAGGCGGTGCGGACTCCCGTGACGCCGACGCCTCCGCCCTCCTCGGCCAGCCATTCGGTCGGAACCCCCGCCGCCAGCACCAGGGCGTGATCTCGGTCGCGCTCATAGACCAGCAGGTCCAGGGTCGAGCGGATGTAGTCCGAACTGATCCAGGCGTGGGGCATGTCGCCGATGAAGCGCGGCTCGCGCGCGTCGCGGCCGACCACCTCGGCCCAGCCGTTCCAGGCCGCCGGGCGCATGTCGGCGAAATAGAAATCGAGCGCGCGCAGGGCGTCTCCACGGCGCCCCAGACGCACCAAAGCGCCGACGTTTCGCAGTTCGTAGGGGGTGTAGTCGCGCCAGGCCTGGCGGTTCTCCTGCCGGGCCGTGAAATTCTCCCACCATTTGTCGAAGGTGCGGGTCAGCAGACCCTGCGGCAGGTCGTCGATCAACCCGGCGGGCGACAGGGCGATGGTGGTCGAGGTGGCGTCGAAATCGCCCCGGTCGGCGGCGCCGGCGATCCAGTCGATGCGATGCACCCGCGCGGTCGCCTCGATCGAGGCCATGACGTCGGTCTTGAACTCGGCCCCGGCGGCGCGGATGCGGGCGGCGGCGTCGGGCTCACCGAGCGCATCGGCGATGAAGGCGGCGTCGCGATAGCCCAGCAGACCCCAGAAGTCGTCCCAGTATGAATAGGCGATCCGGTCCGAATAGCCCTCGTGGCTGATCGTCGGCGGCAACAGGCCGTACAGGCGCCGCTGATCCGCCGCCTCGAACGCCGCCGTCCGGGTCGAGGCGCGCAGCGTGTCCATATAGCCGATGGCCGCCTGCACCCGCGGCCAGACCTCGCGCAGCAGAGCCGAGTCCCCGGTGTGTCGGAAGGTCTCGGCGGCGAGGAAGACGAACTCGCCGTGGCTGTCGTTCTCGGGCACCGGATCGGCCCCGCGGAGATCGACGCAGCAGGGGACCTTGCCGTTGTCGAACACATAGGGCGCGTACCAGCGCAGATAATCGGCCGACAGATCGGCGTGCCCCAGCCGGTTCAGCCCCTCGGCCATCATGGCCCCGTCGCGGATCCAGCTGCGGTTATAGGAGCGCGTCCCCGGCTGCAGGATCGGCCCCTGCCGCGACATCAGCATATGGGCCAGGGACGTCCGCATCACGTCCTCGATCCGCTGCTGGGCGGGCGGCAGGGTCAGGTCGAACCGGTCGAGCTTTTCGCGCCATGAAGCGGCGACGCGGGTCCGGGCGTCGTCCAGGACGGCCTCGACAGAACCGGCGACCCGCGCCACCGCCGGCTCGCCGGCAAAGGGGCTGGACCAGCCGAAGGTGCGGCTCTCGCTTGGCTGAAGTGTCACATCATACAAGACGGCGCCGGCCATCAGCCCGGACACGTCGTACTCGGCGCCGCCCTCGCCCATGAAGAGCCGACGCTCGGCATTGGCCAGCAGACTCTGCGGATCGCCGCCGGCCGCGAAGCTGGAGGCGACGATGTGATCCGCCTGGACCAGCGCCCTGACGCCCACGGCGTCGTTCAGGCGGATTGCAGCGGCGTTGATCTCGATCTTCTCGATCGGCCCGACCCCGCCCGGAATGGCCAGAAACTGCGACGGCCCATTGACCTGGAACGGCCGCGCCATCAGGGCGAGCGTCAGGGTCCGGGGCCGGTTCGAGGCGTTGGTCAGGACATACTGTCCGTACAGCTGCGCCTGCTCCGGCATGCCCTCGGCGAAAGCGGTGACCGCGAGGGTCCAGTCGTCGCTGGTCCAGGTCACGGTCGGAATGGGCAGGTCGCCGTCCTGAAGGCTCTGGCTGACGCCGACATCCGCCCAGGTCACCAGCCGCCCGTTGTCGATCACGAACGGTTCGATCGACGGCCCGCCGCGGCGCAGTTCGATGGCGCCGTCCTCGCCCATCAGCCCGCTCTCGCCGCCGCCGTCGACGCCGACCAGGGTCCAGTAGGGCTGTTCCCCGACGAAGCCGCGCGGATACAGGCCGCGCCGGCTCTCCTCCGCCACCGCGCGGATGAAGGCTGTCGGGCTCTCGCCGAACGACAGCGGCTCGATCTCGACCGTGTTCAGCGCATAGGCGCCGACGGGGCGGTCCCCGCCGGCCGCCGGCCCGGGCGCACCCAGCTCCAGCCTTAGCCACCGCGCGGACGCCTCCGGCGTGCGCAGCCAGTCGACCCCGCCGTCGCCGTCCGTGACCGCCGCCAGATCGCGCCAGGTCTCGCCGTCCGACGATCCCCGCAACCGATAGGCCGACGCCCCCGCCCGCTCCGCCCAGCGCAGGGTTGCGCCGCCGAACTCGCGCTCATAGCCGAGGTCCAGCGTCAGGCTCTGGGCGCCCACGCCCGCCGAGCGCCAGGCCGTCGCCGGGTCGTTGTCCACAGCGCGCGCCGCGACGTTCAGCCCGTCCTC
>CALSBO010000103.1:0-8474 GCA_943373195.1 Brevundimonas vancanneytii | reverse complement strand
CCGGCCGCCCGCACGCCGCCCGGCGGCGCGCCCCGCCGCGCGGACGCCAACGCCAACGCCCCCGGCCCCGCCGGCGACGGCCGAACCGGCCGGCGAGCGGCCCTATTCGGCGGCCGCGGCCGCTCCGACGCCGCCGCGTCAGTCGGTGCAATAACGCGCCGGGCGCGTCGCCCTATTCGATGTCTTCATTGAGCAGGCCGACCTGGACGAAGCCGTTGGTCTGCAGGTGGTTCATGACGGCCATGAACTGGTCGTAGGTCACATCGGGCTGGGCGCGGATGAAGATCCGCTCATCGGTGCAGTGGTCGCCGCCGACGGCCGCGCAGACGTCCGTGGCCAAGGTCTGCATCGTGGTCGGCCGGCCGGCGATGAACAGCGCGCCCGAGGTCTGGACGGTGACATAGATCGGGTCCCTGGGCGCGATCGGCGCGCCGGGGGTCGGAGGCGGCAGGTCCAGCTTCAGCGACACGGTGGCCAGCGGAGCGGCGACCATGAAGATGATCAGCAGCACCAGCATGATGTCGACGAACGGGGTGACGTTGATGTCCGCGTTCTGTTCGATGGTCTTGCCGCCCTGGCCGGCGGGTCCGGAAAACCGTGCGCCCATGAGGGTCTCTCCCGTTGATGGTCCGGGCAGTTCCGACCTTGGCCGCGACTTTTTGAAGGTGGGCGGCGGGGCAACGAAACAGGCCGCGCCGGGTCGGGAGATCCCGAAGGGTCGACGTCCGCGGCCCAAACGAAAAGAGCCGCGTCCCGGAGGACGCGGCCCTGGATGGTTCAGCGCGGCGCGGCGCCTATTCGATGTCTTCGTTCAGCAGGCCGACCTTGAAGTAGCCGTTCTCCTGCAGGGTGTTCATGACTTCCATGAACTGGTCGTAGGTCACTTCCGGCTGGGCGCGGACGAAGACGCGTTCGTCCTTGCAGTTGGTCGGAACGGCCAGGGCGACGCAGACGTCCTGGGACAGGGTTTCGATCGTCGTCTGGCGGTCGGCCAGGAAGATCGATCCGGTTTCCTGGATGGTGATGTACACCGGCTCTTTCGGGGTCTCGTTCGGATCCGGCGGGGTCGCCGGCGGCAGGTCGAGGCGGATCGACACGGTGGCCAGCGGCGCGGCGACCATGAAGATGATCAGCAGGACCAGCATGATGTCGACGAACGGCGTGACGTTGATGTCCGCGTTCTGCTCGATGGTCTTGCCGCCCTGGCCGCCGGGGCCTGAAAGTTTGGAGCCCATGTGTCACTCTCTCCATCGGGCCCGGCGCGATCGCGGCGAGCGCAAGCTTTGACGTTCGGTTCGTCTCTTGGCGTCCCGAACCCGGCTTGTAAAGCGGGTTCAGGCGGGTTGGGGTTCCACAGGCGCAGGATTGCGTGAAATACCCCTGTCAGGCGAACGGACCGGCGCCCTTTCAGCGCCCCTGGGCGAGCTTCAGGAACCGGTCCTTCAGCGCGGCGTCGGACTTGAAGACGCCGGTGAACCGGGTGGTGATGGTCGAGACGTGGCGGTGATGCACGCCGCGCGTGGTCATGCACTGGTGTTCGGCGTCGATCATGATGGCCACCCCGGCCGGTTCGAGGTGCGATTCGATGGCGGCGGCGATCTGGTTGGTCAGGACTTCCTGGGTCTGCAGGCGGCGCGAGAAAATCTCGACGACCCGGGCCAGTTTGGAGATGCCGACGACCTTTTCGTTCGGAATGTAGGCGACATAGGCCGTGCCCAGGAACGGCGCCATGTGGTGCTCGCAGTGGCTCTCGACCTCGATGTCGCGGAGCAGGACCATGTCGTCATAGCCCTGAACGTCCTCGAAGGTGCGGCTGAGTTCCTTTTCGACATCGGCGTCATAGCCGTTGAACCATTCGCCGTAGGCGTCGACCACGCGGCGCGGCGTGTCGACCAGGCCGGGGCGGTCGGGGTCGTCGCCGGCCCAGGCCAGCAGGGTCCGGACGGCCTCCAGCGCCTTTTCGCGCGACGGGCGCGGGGCGGGGTCGTTGTCTCCGACCAGAACCGGCTTGACGGGGATGACGCTCATTCTTGGATCCGATGACGGAATTGGAAAGACGGGTTTTTGAGACCGGGGATTTGATAGTCGGACGCGACTGTTTATCAGCTTGGCGGCGTATATGGGACCGCCTGTCCGTCCCGCAAGAAAACTCTCCCCGATGACCCTGACGATTCACGACACCCTGCACCGCGAAAAGCGCGTCTTCACGCCGCGCGACCCTGATCGGGTGACCCTGTATGTCTGCGGCCCCACGGTTTGGGACTATGCCCATATCGGCAATGCCCGGCCGCCGGTGGTGTTCGACGTGCTGGTGCGGCTGCTGCGGCGCGAATACGGGGCCGACAAGGTCGTCTACGCCCGCAACGTCACCGACGTGGACGACAAGATCAACGCCAAGTCGGCCGCTGAGGGCGCGCCTATCGGCGAGGTCACAGCCCGGTACGAGGCGGCCTATCTGGAGGACATGGCCCGGCTGAACGTCTCGCCGCCCGACATCGCGCCCCACGTCACCGACCATATGGCCGCCATCGTCGACCAGATCGGCGCGATCATGGACCAGGGCTGCGCCTACGCCGCCGACGGCCATGTGCTGTTCGATGTCTCGTCCTATGAAACCTACGGTCGCCTTTCGGGCCGCAACCTCGATGACATGATCGCCGGCGCCCGCGTCGAGGTCGCGCCCTACAAGAAGAATCCGCACGACTTCGTGCTGTGGAAGCCGTCGAAGGCCGACGAACCGTCGTGGCCGTCGCCGTGGGGCGCGGGACGCCCGGGCTGGCATATCGAATGCTCGGCCATGATCGAGGAGACGCTGGGCCTTCCGATCGACATCCACGGCGGCGGCGTCGATCTGGTGTTTCCGCACCACGAGAACGAGATCGCCCAAGGCGCCTGCGCCCACGGCCACGCCCATTCGCCCGAGGCTCACGCCGAATACAGCCGCTACTGGATGCACAACGGCTTTCTGACCGTCGATGCGGAAAAGATGTCCAAGTCGATCGGCAATGTCCTGCTGCTGCACGACCTGGTGCAGGCGATTCCCGGCGAGGTGGTGCGCTGGGCGCTGCTGAGCGCCCACTATCGCCAGCCGCTGGACTGGAACCAGTCGCTGCTGGACCAGAGCCGCAAGGCGCTGGACCGTCTGTACGGCGCCCTGCACCGCGCGGCGGGCGTTGAGGCCAACGGCGACGAACCGCCCGAGGACTTCCTCAAGGCCATCGAGGACGACATCAACACCCCCGGCGCGATGGCGACCCTGTTCGCCCTGTCCAGCGAGATCGAGCGCGCCATGACGGCGGGCGATCTTGGCGTTGTGGCCCGCGCCAAGGGCGAGTTGATCGCGGCGGCGGCCATTCTGGGCGTGCTTCAGTCCGATCCGGCCGAATGGCTGGAGGGCGAGGTTTCCGACGCCCTGCGGGTCGAGGTCGAGGGTCTGCTGGAACAGCGCGCCGCCGCCCGCGCCGCCAAGGACTGGCCCGAGGCCGACCGTATCCGCGACCGGCTGAACGCGCTGAACGTCGTGGTCATGGACGGACCGCAGGGTGCGACCTGGCGGGTCAAGGGGTAGGGAAAACTGTCTCCTCCCAGTTCGCGAAGCGAATGGGGAGGGGGACCGCCCGAAGGGTGGTGGAGGGCCGCCGGACCGCGAGCCCTGCTTCTACCCCTCCACCATCCGGGCTGAGTCGCCCGGATGGTCCCCCTCCCCATCGGCTGCGCCGACAGGGAGGAGACGGAGTTAGGTGATCCGCTTGGCCGAAACCGGGTCGCTGGCGGGGAAGGTTTCTTCCAGGCCTTCGTCGAGCAGGGCTTCCTGGCGGTCCTCGGCGTCGCGGTCTTGCTCGCAGAGCTGATCGGGCTTGCCGGTTTCACGCGGCGCCTTGCGGGCGTGGGGCGTGTCGTCGGCGGGGGACTGTTGATGGTCCGGCTTGTGCGTCTGAACGGTCATGTCGGCCCTCATTATTTCGCGGGATGGTCTTCGTCGCCGTCAGGGCCGTAGCCGAGGCCGGCGATGTCGTCGTCGGACAGGCGTTTGGCTTCCCAGTGAGCGGCGCTTGCCTGGGCGCCCCGGGCGTTGCGCATCAGGCCGGAATAGACCAGTTCGACCTCGTCCGGGCCGCGGCCGCCGGCGCTTTCGCCGTCGATCTCGGTCAGGCGCTCGCCGTCCAGGCCCAGCAGGGCGTCGGCCTCGGCCTCGATGCCCGAGGCGCCCTGGACCTCGTCCAGATCGTCCGGCGTGTCCTCGTCGAACTCTTCCTCGTCGGAATCGCC
The DNA here is from genome assembly GCA_943373195.1 of Brevundimonas vancanneytii. GTDB lineage: Bacteria > Pseudomonadota > Alphaproteobacteria > Caulobacterales > Caulobacteraceae > Brevundimonas > Brevundimonas vancanneytii_B. The sequence goes on along the minus strand of CALSBO010000103.1, from coordinate 4,205 downwards.
CGCCATCCGGGTGACGTCGAGGACGGGCCCCGCCTCGTCCAGCAGGATGTCGCCGTCGCCCTCATCGTCGATGTGGGTCTCGTCATAGACTTCCGACTGTTCCTGGTCGTCCGAATAGCGGTCGATCTCCGGCATGGCCGCCTCCCTGTGTACCGGAAGGTCAACGTCTCGCGCTTGTCCGGCGTTCCCCGCCGAACGGCGTCATGACGGCGCCGTCGTCAGAGGGGAGACAACAGATGGTTAACCACGATTGTTTAGACTGTGTTCGTTCCCGGCTTCCTAACGTCGCCGGGAGCCTGTCAGGAGACGCTCCCGCAAATGCCGCTCAAGCTTTCTTTGAAGCCCGGCGAGAAATTCGTGCTCAACGGCGCCGTCGTCCAGAACGGCGACCGCCGCGGCGTGCTGATCCTGCAGAACAAGGCCTCGGTCCTGCGCGAGAAGGACATCCTGCAGCCCGAAGACGCCAACAGCCCGGCCAAGCGCGTCTATTTCCCGGTCATGATGATGTACCTGGACGAGTCGGCGGCCGCGAAGGTCTATGACGAGTTCGCCCTGCGCCTGACCGAGTTCATGGGGGCGACGCGCAACCCGCAGATTCTGGCGGACTGCGTCGCCGCATCGCGCCATGTGATGGCGCGCGAATACTACAAGGCCCTGATGGCCGCGCGTAAGTTGGTCGATTACGAGGAAGGTCTGGTTCATGTCGCTTCAGGCGTACAAGACCGCAGCGACGCGGGCTGAGAACCCGCGTGAGATGGAGTACCGGCTGTTCGGGCAGGTCACCCGCGCCCTGATGCACGCCGCGACGGTCGATACGTCCGACATCGCCACCCGGATCGACGCCCTGGACTGGAACCGCCGCCTGTGGTCGACGCTGGCCACCGACTGTTCCGGTCCGGACAACGGCATGGCCGCGCCGCTGAGGGCCCAGATCATCTCCATCAGCCTGTTCGTCAGCCGCCATTCCTCGGTCATCATGCGCGGCGAAGACGATTTCGAGGCCCTGATCGACATCAACCGGATGGTCATGCAGGGCCTGGCCGGACCGGGACCGGGCGCGCAACAGGCGGCGTGATCAGCCGCCGAACAGGCCGGTGATCCACGCCCAGGCCTGGGGCAGCAGGCCCTGCGCCCACTCCCACACCGGAAGCAGCCAGGGCGACACCCAGGTCCAGGCGAGCCAGACCACCAGGCCCGCGACGCAGATCAGGCCGACCGCAATCCAGGCGATGACGATGGCCAGGCCGTCACGCTGCATCAGACCGAAGCCGAAGGTCGAGATGATCAGGGCCGGGATCAGATTGCCGCCCCAGATCGGCAGCACCAGGATGAAGGCCAGCACAAGGGTGGCGACGCCGATCAGCACCTCCGACAGTTCGCTGGTCATGATCGACAGCCGGGGCCGGGACAGCCGCTCCAGCTTGCGCAGTCGGGGCAGCACCCTGGCCACTCCGTTCCGGTAGGTCTCGCGCTCGATCGAGCGGCTCAGGGCCCAGCGCGGCAGCCACAGCTGTTCGCGGCGGATCACCAGCTGGGCGCCCATCAGCAGCAGCGGCGCGCCCAGGATCGTCGTGGTTCCCGGAATGATGCCGATGGCGACGCTCAGCAGGCCGAAGAACAGCATCAGGGCGCCGAAGCCGCGCTCGCCGAAGGCGTTGACCAGCTCACCGAGGTAGAGCTTCGGGTCGTCCTTGACGCCGATGTCCTCGATCACCTGCGAGAAGGGGCGCGGGTCGCTGTGATAGTCGTAGTCGGGCATCGGCGACGGGCATCCGGACGGCTGTGATCCGATCTAGGCACGAGTGTAGGGTCGCGCCACTTAACAAACGTCCATCAGGCGCTCAGGCCAGCTGCTGGAGGGCCTCCAGCCCCTGCTGGAAACCGCCCACGATCAGCTTCCAGGCCAGGAAGAGGATGGTGATCGCCGCCGCCGTGGTCGCCCAGCCCAGCAGGACGGCCAGGCCGTCGCGCTGCATCACGCCCAGCGAGAAGAAACCGATGGCGACGGCGGGGATCAGATTGCCGCCGAAGATCGGCAGGACCAGCACCGCCGACAGGAACAGGCAGGCCAGGCCGATCAGGCCCTGACCCAGGCCGCCGGTCAGGAAATACAGCCGCGGACGCGACACCGCCTCGGTCCATTTGAGCGGGCGAATCAACCGGCGGCTCAGCTTGCGGAAGGTCTCGCGATTGACCGAGACCTTCTCGGCCCAGCGCGGAATCCACAGGCTGTCGCGGCCGAGCGCCAGTTCGAGCGACAGCAGCAGCAAGGGGGCGCCGGTGAGCGTGGTGCCGCCGGGCGGCCAAGGCAGCATGTTGATCAGGGCGAAGAAGAACATCACCGGCCCGAAGGCGCGATCGCCGAACGCCTCGACGACCTCGCCCAAACAGAGTTTGGTCGCCGGACGCGCTGACAGGATGGCCAGCACGTCGGAGAACGCGCGCGGACGGCCCGTCGAGGTCTCGGTCAGGGTCATGCGGCGACGCTAGACCGGCACGGCGGCGCCGTCATCCGGGCTCTCGCGCCGGGACGCCTCAGGACCCCACATGCTCGGGCTTGCCCTTGCGTTTGGTGTGGGCGAAGTCCTCGAGCTGTTTCTCGGTCATGGACTCGACCATCTGTTTCGAGGCGCCCTTGAGGGCGGATTTCGGCGTATCGCCGCGCTTGGCCGACAGGGCGGCGCCGGCGGCCTTCTGCTGGGCGGCGGATTTTGCGGGCATGGCGGGGGCTCCTTCCGTGGAGAAGCAACCCGACAGGTCAGGGCGGGTTCCGGCTAGCGTCGGTAGTCGCGCTCGTAGCGGCCGTCATCAGGTCGGAGTTTGAAGGCAAAGGGATCGTTGTTCGAGATCATGCTCACAGCGACGATCAGGTTGAGCGTTGCGGCCCCAACCAAAACCACCGGAGAAACTTGTCCTTCGCTCTGACGGCAGCGACCGTCAGGCCAAGGACGAAGATCAGCAGAATCGGGACCATCAGCTCCCCAACAACTCCCGCCCGATCAGGAACCGCCGGATCTCGTTGGTGCCGGCGCCGATGTCGTAGAGTTTGGCGTCGCGGACCAGACGTTCGACCGGCCACTCCCTGGTGTAGCCGGCGCCGCCGAGGGCCTGGACGGCCTCGAGGCTGACCTTCACCGCATTCTCGGACGCCAGCAGGATCGCCCCGGCGGCGTCATAGCGGGTGGTCTTGCCCTGGTCGCAGGCCCTGGCGACCGCATAGACATAGGCGCGGGCGCTGTTGAGGGCGACGTACATGTCGGCGACCTTGGCCTGCATCAGCTGGAAGGAACCGATGGCCTTTCCGAACTGTTTGCGCTCGCGGACGTAGGGCAGGACCACGTCCAGCGCCGCCTGCATGATGCCCAGCGGGCCGGCCGAGAGCACGGCCCGTTCATAGTCCAGGCCGCTCATCAGCACGCCGGCGCCGCCGCCGACCGGACCCATGACGTTCTCTTCCGGGACCTCGCAGTCCTCGAACACCAGTTCGGCGGTGTCCGAGCCGCGCATGCCCATCTTGTCCAGCTTCTTCGAAACGCTGAAACCCTTCATGCCGCGCTCGATCAGGAAGGCGGTGACGCCGCCGTTGCCCTCGCCGGTGCGGGCATAGACCACCAGGGTGTCGGCCTCGGGCGCGTTGGTGATCCAGAATTTGGTGCCGTTCAGGACATAGCGGTCGCCGTCCTTCTTCGCCTGGGTGCGCATCGACATGACGTCGGAGCCCGAGCCGGCCTCGGACATGGCCAGGGAGCCGACGTGTTCGCCCGAGATCAGCCTGGGCAGGTATTTCCGCTTCTGCTCTTCCGTGCCCCAGCGGCGGATCTGGTTGACGCACAGGTTGGAGTGGGCGCCGTAGGAAAGGCCGATCGAGGCGGAGGCGCGCGACACCTCCTCCATGGCCACGACATGTTCGAGGTAGCCGAGGCCGAGGCCGCCGTACTCTTCCTCGACGGTGATTCCGTGCAGGCCCAAGTCGCCCATCTCGGGCCACAGTTCGCGGCGGAACTGGTTCTTCTCGTCAATCTCGGCGGCGAGGGGCGCGAGACGGTCGGCGGCCCAGCGGGCGGTGGTCTCGCGGATCATGTCGGCGTTCTCGCCGAGGCCGAATTCCATCGATTGGGGGGCGTTGGGAATGCTCATGACGGCGGCGTAGCACCATTCCTCCCCCCGAGTGAAGCGAGAGGGGGAGGGGGACCGCGAAGCGGTGG
>CALSBO010000102.1:0-8558 GCA_943373195.1 Brevundimonas vancanneytii | reverse complement strand
ACCGCACAACCCGTCGAAACGCCTCACGACGCGCCCAATGACGCACCCCTGGCTTCGCCCGCTGCTACCGCCGGCGGGATGAGCCGGTCGGGCGCGGCGCGGCTGGACGGCATCGACCTGATGCGGGGGCTGGTGATCTGCCTGATGGTGCTGGACCATGTCCGCGACTTCTTCATGCGGAACGCGACCGGAGCCGGGCCGGATGCGCCGTTGGACCTGGACACGACGAACCCCGCCCTGTTCGCGACGCGGTGGATCACCCATCTGTGCGCGCCGACCTTCGTGCTGCTGGCGGGGGTGGGGGCCTATCTTCAGGGCGCCAACGGCAAGTCGGCGGGCGACCTGTCGCGGTTCCTGCTGACGCGGGGACTGTGGCTGATCGTGCTGGAGCTGACGGTGATCGGTTTCGGCTGGCAGTTCACCCCGGTTCTGCTGTTCCTCCAGGTCATCTGGGCGATCGGCTGGTCGATGGTGCTGCTGTCGTTCCTGACCTGGGCGCCGTCCCGGGCGATCCTGGCGCTGGGTGTAGTCATCGTCGCCGGGCACAATCTTCTGGACCCGATCCAACCCGGCACCTTCGGCGCGTTCGCGCCGCTGTGGAACGCGATCCATGTGACGAGCGTCGTGCCCGTCGCCGGCTATCCAGTACTGTTCGCCTATCCGATCCTGCCGTGGTTCGGGGTGATCTGTCTGGGCTTTGGCCTGGGCGAGTTGTTCCTTCGCCCGACGCCGGACCGGCGACAAGTTCTGACCGTGCTGGGCCTGTCGATGATCGCGGCCTTCATCGCGCTCCGGTCGTTGGAACGGTACGGCGACTCCAAGCCCTGGGAGGTCCATCCGGAACTGTGGAAGACGGTCGGTGACTTCATGGACGTGCAGAAATATCCGCCGTCGCTCCAGTTCGTCCTGATCACCATCGGCGTGACGCTGGTCATGATCCCGTTTCTCGAACGGCTGAAGGGGCCGGCTGCGGCCTTTCTGTTGCCCTTCGGGCGCGCGCCGCTGTTCGCCTACATCCTGCACATTTGGCTGGCGCACCTTTTGGCGATGGCCGTTGGCGTCGCGTTGGGACTGCCGGCGTCGGGCTTTCTCAATCCGCTGTTCGTCGGCCCGCCGGACGGATGGGGCTTCAGCCTGATCCAGACCTACGGCTGGTGGGCGCTGATCTTGGCCTTGCTCTATGTCCCCACGCGGTGGTTCGCCGGGGTCAAGGCGCGGCGCCGCGACTGGTGGTTGGGCTATCTCTAGCTCAGGGCAGGGCGGCGAAACTCCTGTCTTCCCGCAGGGCGCAGGCCTTGCGGACAGCGACGGGAGCGGCGTGCAGCCAGTAGTCGGCGTCCTCGAACCGGTTGTTGCGCAGCCGCTCGGCGCCGCGCATCCGCCGCAAGGCCGCATTCTGGAGCAGGCGGGCGTGCAGGGCGCGGGGCGACAGTTCGGGGATGGCGGGGGAACCGGGGACGGCGACGGCGTCGGGGCCTTGGGGCTCCACCGCCGGACGGGCGATGGTCATGAACATGGGATGGTCTTTCACTCTCGAACGGACCGCGATCTTCGCCGCGGCGCCGCCGGTCCCCGTCGGCTTCCGCGACGGACCTATGGTTAATCCACAGGCTTGTGGACAGTTCCCCTACTGAATGAAAACTATGCGCTTATTCAGGCAGTTATAGCCGCGCTTTGGCCTTTCTGGTTAACGAAAGGTAAACGCCCCAAACCCGCGAGTCGCGCGCTATAAGGCGCAGGTGCGCTTCGACGACCGCTTCCTTGAAGAACTGAAGGCCCGCCTTCGGCCGTCCGACATCATCGGGCGGACGGTGAAGCTCAAGCGTCAGGGCCGTGAATATGTCGGCCTGTCGCCCTTCACCAAGGAGAAGTCGCCGTCCTTCTTCGTCAATGACGACAAGGGCTTCTTCCACGATTTCAGCTCCGGCAAGCACGGCGACGTCATCAGCTTCCTGCAGGAGACCGAGCGACTGTCCTTCGTCGAGGCGGTGCAACGGCTGGCCGGGGAGGCGGGCATGGCCCTGCCGGCCGAAGACCCGCAGGCGGCCGAGCGCGAGGCGAAGAAACAGGGTCTGACCGACTGGATGGACCTGGCCCAGAAATGGTTCGCCGCCAATCTGCGGCGCTCGCCGGGCAAGGCGGCGCGCGAATATCTGGAAAAACGCGGCCTGCCCGAGGATCAGTGGGAGCGGTTCGGCCTCGGCTACGCCCCCAACGACCGTGAGGGATTGAAGTCTGCGCTGGTCCAGCGAGGGGCGCGGCCCGGCGACCTGGTCGAGGCGGGCATGCTGATCGCGCCCGAGGGCGGGGGCGCCCCCTATGACCGCTTCCGCGACCGTCTGATGTTCCCCATCCTCGACGCCCGCGGCCGGATCGTCAGCTTCGGCGGCCGGGCGATGAACCCCGACGACCGCGCCAAATATCTGAACGGCCCGGAGAGCCCGCTCTTCCACAAGGGCGCGACCCTGTACGGCCTGCCCGAGGCGCGCCGCATCCTGGGAGCCGAGTCCCGGAGCGATCAGGCCATCGTGGTGGTCGAGGGTTATATGGACGTGATCGCCTGCCACCGCGCGGGCATCCCCGCCGTCGCGCCGATGGGCACCGCCCTGACCGAGGAGCAGATGGAGCGGCTGTGGCGCGTGTCGCACGAACCGGTGCTGTGTTTCGACGGCGACGCCGCAGGCCGCCGCGCGGCGTACCGCGCCATCGATCGCGCCCTGCCGCGGCTGAAATCGGGGCGCTCGTTCCGTTTCGCCCTGCTGGAGGGCGGTCAGGACCCGGACGACATCCTGCGCGACAAGGGGGCGCCCGCCCTGCGTCAGGCCATGACCGCGACCCGTCCCTTCGCCGAGGTGCTGTTCGGCAAGGAGGCTGAGGTTGAGCCGCTGGATTCGCCCGAGCGCCGCGCCGGCCTCAAGGGTCGGCTGCGTCAGGCGGCGGGCGCCATTCAGGACAAGGATCTGGCCGAACAGTATCGCCGCGAACTGTTCGACCGCTTCGACGCCCTGTTCCCCGCGCGCCGCGCGCCCCAAGGCCATATGGGGGGCCAGCCGCCGACGGGTCCCGGCGGGCGCTGGCGTCCGGGCCCGCCGCCCAAGCTGGGCCAGACCGTCGAGGGGGCGCAGGCCATGCAGTCGCTGAGCCGGTCGATCGAGCCGGTGGCCGCCGCCCTGGCCCACGGCGCCATCGACGATCCGGAACGGATGGACGACCACCTCGAGGCCATTTCCGCCCACGGATTCGGCGATGCGGCGCTGGACGGCCTGGCGCAGGAGATGGTCCGGTTGCGGTTCTCGGGTCAGGACCTTGACTCCGCCGCATTGCGTCGCCATCTGGCGCGATCGGGTCATGATGCTTTAGTGCGCGAGGTCGAGAAGGCGGCGGCAAAGTCCGGCGCGCCTTTCCTGGCCGCAAATGCGCCCCTCGCCGAAGCAAGGGTCCGATGGTCGCAGGCGTTCGACGCGCTCACTCGCGTGGCGGCGCTGGAGGATGCACTGAGCTCGGCGGCAGGCATGCCGGGCCAGGACGAGGCGTTCCGCAGGCTGAAAGCCGAGCGGGATGCTTTGCGTCGCGCGATCAAAACCGGAGAGATCTGGGAAGACAGCGCGGGTTCGTAACCTTACGGGCCCGCCGTGCATTGTATTTCTGTGGTCGGCCTGATCAGCCGCTCACCCGGAGACGAGACTGTATGAGCGCCCAGACCGAGACGCAGGAAACCGAAGCCCAGAGCGACGGTCCGCTGCTCGACCTCACCGACGCCGGGGTGAAGAAATTCATCAAACAGGCCAAGGCGCGGGGCTATGTGACCATGGAAGACCTGAACAAGGTCCTGCCGTCCGAGGAAGTGACCCCCGACGCGATCGAGGACACGCTGGCGATGCTGTCCGAAATGGGCGTCAACGTCGTCGAGGCCGAGGAAGACGCCGCCGAGACCACCGAGAAGGAGGGCGGCGAGGTCGCCGAGCGCGCCGAGACCAATGTCGCCGAGACGCCGGCCAAGGCCGCCTATGACCGCACCGACGACCCCGTGCGGATGTATCTGCGCGAAATGGGCTCGGTCGAACTGCTGAGCCGCGAGGGCGAGATCGCCATCGCCAAGCGGATCGAGGCCGGCCGCGACGCCATGATCTCGGGCCTGTGCGAAAGCGCCCTGACGTTCGAGGCCATCATGGTCTGGCGCGACGAACTGGCCAACAACCGCATCCTGCTGCGCGAGGTCATCGACCTGGACGCCACCTACGGCGTGCTGAATCCCTCGTCCCTGCCGCACAACCAGCCGCCCGCCGGCGCGGTCCCGGCTCCGGCGGAAGAGCCCGAGGAAGGCGCCGAGCCCAAGCCGGAAGCGGACGACGATGAGGACGAGGATTTCGACGACGGCGGCGGCATGTCGATCTCGGCGCTCGAGGCCGAGCTCCGCGACGGCGTCATGGAAGTGCTGGACGCGGTCGCCGGCGACTTCGGCGCCTTCCGCAAGCTGCAGGACAAGCTGGTCGAAAGCCGGCTGAAGGGCGAGGCGCTCTCGCCCAAGGACCAGAAGGCCTATGACGCCCTGACGACGGGCATCTCGGGCCGGCTGAAGACGATGAAGCTGAACAACCACCGCATCGAGGCGCTGGTCGAGCAGCTCTACGCCATCAACAAGCGTCTCATGGGGCTGGAAGGCCGTCTGCTGCGCCTGGCCGACAGCTACGGCATCTCGCGCCCCGAGTTCCTGAAATCCTATTTCGGCGCCGAGCTGGACCCCACCTGGGCCGACCGGGTCAAGGAGATGGGCGTGCGCTGGACCAGGTTCAGCGACAATGAAGCCGCCCAGATCGCCCAGATCCGCGGCGACGTCGCCGCCGTGGCCACCGAGGCCGGCCTGCCGATCGACGACTACCGCCGCATCGTCCAGACGGTGCAGAAGGGCGAGCGCGAGGCCCGTCAGGCCAAGAAGGAAATGGTCGAGGCCAACCTGCGCCTGGTGATCTCCATCGCGAAAAAGTACACGAACCGCGGCCTGCAGTTCCTGGACCTGATCCAGGAGGGCAACATCGGCCTGATGAAGGCGGTCGACAAGTTCGAGTACCGCCGCGGCTACAAGTTCAGCACCTATGCGACATGGTGGATTCGTCAGGCCATCACCCGCTCGATCGCCGACCAGGCGCGCACCATCCGCATCCCGGTGCATATGATCGAGACGATCAACAAGATCGTCCGCACCAGCCGCCAGATGCTGCACGAGATCGGCCGCGAGCCGACCCCGGAAGAACTGGCCGAAAAGCTGGCCATGCCGCTGGAGAAGGTCCGCAAGGTCCTGAAGATCGCCAAGGAGCCGATCAGCCTCGAAACGCCCATCGGCGACGAGGAGGACAGCCACCTGGGCGACTTCATCGAGGACAAGAACGCCATCCTGCCGATCGACGCGGCCATCCAGTCGAACCTGCGCGAGACCACCACCCGCGTGCTGGCGTCGCTGACGCCGCGCGAGGAGCGGGTGCTGCGCATGCGGTTCGGCATCGGCATGAACACCGACCACACCCTGGAAGAGGTCGGCCAGCAGTTCTCGGTCACCCGCGAACGCATCCGCCAGATCGAGGCCAAGGCGCTGCGGAAGCTGAAACACCCGAGCCGGAGCCGGAAGCTGCGGTCCTTCCTGGATAGCTGAGGGCCGCAAGGCCCTGTCTGCTTTCGCGGGCCCCGCAGGGGTCCGCGAAAGCAGACATTTGCCGTTGCGGTTGGGCCCCGCGGTTTCCTTTGCTAGAACTCCCGGTCCACTTGAACAGGATGCGCTGCCCGTTGCGGTTGGGCCCCGCGGTTTCCTTTGCTAGAACGCCCATGCCGGTGCGGAGCTTGGCGCCGTCGTTGCGGTTGGGCCCCGCGGTTTCCTTTGCTAGAACTGGCTTTGTCGAACGATCTGTTCGGCAAGGCTTTTTTCTGACCCGAGCATCAGAAAAGCGCCAGCTGCGTAGGGCGAATCGGCTTGGGTCCGGCGGTTTTTCCGCGGAAGCTGACGATCTGTTCGTACTGTTTGTCGGTGAAATAGAGCACGTCGACCTTGCCGTCCTGGGGCACCGCCGCGCCGATCTTGCGGGTCAGGGCCTCGGCCTTTTCCCGCCCCGGAGCGAAGCGCGCATAGACCGAAAACTGGACCATCTCGAACCCTTGATCCAGCAGGAAGTTGCGGAAGGCCGTGGCCCGCTTGCGCTCGGGCTTGGACACCACCGGCAGGTCGAACAGCGCCATGACCCACATGAGGCGATATCCCGAAAGCGCCGGCATCAGGCCGGGGCGGTGGTGGAGCGGGCCGACCGTTTCGGCGCGGGCGGCGGGGCCTCGACCGGCTCGGGCAGCGGCAGCAGCGGCGTCGGGAAATCCAGCCGGTCCGTCTGTTTCAGATAGACCCGGGCCAGCGACAGGCACAGGCGCGACAGACACTGGCTGAGCGGCGTGCGGCCGTTGTCGGTCATGTAGTCGTGGTGCAGTACGCCGGCCAGTTCGGCCTTGGCGATCGGCGTGGGCTCGTCCACGCCCCGGTCGCGCAAGGACCGGGCGATCAGATCCACCGCTGGGCGGAAAGGCTCCATGATGTCGTCGGCCAGACGCAGGGCCTCGCCCCGGCTCTGGTGGTGCAGCGACAGCGACGGATGGAGGCCGGCGCCGACCACGGCGCGGGCGGTGGCGGCGCGCAGCACGGCGTAGCCGTAGTTCAGCAGGCTGTTGATCCCCCCGGCGGTGCGGTCGCGGCGGAAGTCCTTGCCCAGCAGGGCGGGCCAATAGGCCTGGGCCGCCTGGGCCTCGCAGTTGTCGGGATCGCCCGAGCGGATCGAGGCGGCGAGACGGATCAGCCGGGCGCTGGGGGCCCCGACGCGCTCCAGAGCCTGGGCCTGGGCGGTGATCTTGGCGCGCACGAGGCGGGCCCACATCTGTTTGTTCACCGGACGCGCGGCCGAAGCCTGGGCCGCCATGCGCAAACCCTGTTCGAAATGGCCGTTGATCGGCATCAGAACGGCCGCGGGGGCGTAGTCGCGGCCGCAGATGACCAGCGGCGCGCCGCGTTCGGCCAAGGCCGCCAAGGCCGCGTTGGAATAGCTGAGCGCCTGGGCCGAGGCGATCACGGCCTCGATATCGTCCAGCGGCACCCGGCCGAGCACGGTCTCGGCCGAGCTGACGGTCAGAAAGCCGCGCTCGACATTCAGCCGCGCGCCGTCGGTCGACAGTTCGACGATCCGGCCGACCATGGCGCGCCCCCTGTGGATAGTCCTGTGGACAGGGAAACACGCGCAGGAGGTAGAGTCGAATCCGGGAAGCTACCAGAAGTGAAACGCCCCGCGCTTTTCGGCGCGGGGCGAGGACCTAGCAAAGGCACACGGTGGTCCGACCGCAACTACCTCATACGATACTAGTCGCCTGATTCATTCAAAGTGATGGGTATAGGTGCTTGAGTTTGACGCGGGCGTCGTCGGTGGTGAAGTGCCAGTCGGCCTTGGCGTGGTGGGCGTTTCGATCGCGTTCCCAGGCGGCGACCTCGTCGATGAGGGTCTGTTTGTCGGCGATGCGGCGGTCGAGGCACTGGGAGGACAGGACGCCGAGTTCGGACTCGGCCAGATCGAGCCAACTGCCGTGCTTTGGCGAGTAGTGCCATTCGAAGCGCTCGGCCAGCCGGCGGGCCTCGGCGGGTGCGAAAGTCTCGTAGAGCGCGGCCTTGGTGTGGGTGCTGAGGTTGTCCTGGACCAGGACGATCCTGGCGGCGTCGGGGAAGCGGACGTCGGCGATGTGCTTGAGGACTTTGGCGTAGTCGGTGCAAGCCCGGCGATCGGTGACGACGACGTGGCGCCAGCCTTCGAGCGGCGCGAACACCATGAACAGGTTGGCCACGCCGTTGCGCTCATATTCGTAATCGCAGCGAACCGGGCGGCCCGGCTTCATCGGGATCGGGGCGCGCGTCTCGGCGATGAGCTGCTTGGAGGTCTCGTCCAGACAGACCAGCGGCCGGTCGGGATCGCGCGGCCGGGTATAGACCTCCAGCACGTCCTCCATCGCCGCGACGAAGGCGGCGTTGGCCCCGGGCGGGATCACCCAGCACTGTCGGCGGTGGGGCTTGAGCGCGTTTTTTTTAGAACCCGGCCGATGGTCGAATCGCTGGCGCGATCGACGATGCCCAGCTCAACCACCTTCCGCTCCAGCAGCCGCAAGCTCCAGCGCGCGTAGCCCTGGGGCGGCGTCGAACAGGCCAAGGCCGTCAGCTTGGCTTGCTTCTCGCCGTCGAAGATCGACGCCACCGCCGGCATGGCGCGCGGCTTGCGGTTCAACGCCGCCTCCAGGCCCTGCTCGACCAGTTGCCGGCGCGTCCTCTGAACCAGACAAAGGCTGACCCCCAGCGCCCGAACGATCTGGCTGTCGCTACAGCCCTCGCCGGCCTGCGAGACGTCGGCCTTCAGCAGGATCCGCGCCTTCGTCAGCCGACGCGCGGCGCTCTTGCCCTTGCTGATCAGGGCTTCGAGCTGGGCACGCTCCTCCCCGTCCAGCTTCACCACATACTTCTTTACCGCCACGCTCCTCGCCGCCATCTTCGCCTC
>CALSBO010000101.1:0-9331 GCA_943373195.1 Brevundimonas vancanneytii | reverse complement strand
GAGAATTTCGCCAACTCCGTCGCCGCCATCGACGTGGACGGCAAACGCGCCGCCGCGCCGGCCCGGACCGCCGCCGAGGCGGGCCTGCGTCCGGCCCTGCGGGTCGAGGTGATGGACCCTCATGCCCTGTGGGACGCCCGCGACGGTCTGGACGGCGCCGTCCAGCGCGCCGCGCCCCAGCTGGTCGCCGCCGCCGCACCGGCCGTGGCCGACGCCGTGGTGCAGCAGGTCTCCGCCCGCATCGACACGGCCTCAACGCGCGCCGGTCTGCGTCCGGTCCTGTCCCCGCATTCCCCATCCCCGCGTCCAGCGCCCCGTGCGACGCGCGGCCTGGTTCAACTCGGCGCCTATTCAAGCGAGGCCGCGGCCCGCTCGGCCTGGTCCCGGCTCAAGTCGGGTCAGGCCGCCTGGGCGTTGAACGGCCTGTCGCCGGTCTATGAGGGCGTCCAGGTCGGCGATCGTCGCCTGGTCCGTCTCAAGGTCACCGCCCCCGCGGCCGGCGCCGCGGCGGTCTGCGCGGCGGCGGGCATCGACGATCCCTGGTGCAACCGGGCCGCCTGACCGCCGCATCCACAGCCGCCGCGCATCGCGTCGTTGACGTTCGCCCCTGCGGACGCGATTCTAGGGGCCTGCGGTCGCGCATCCGAGTCGGCGGCCGCCCAAGGGGCGTGAACATCCATGACTGACCCGGTGGTCATCGTCGTCGGCAACGAAAAGGGCGGGGCGGGCAAGTCCACCCTGGCCATCCACATCGTCTGCGGCCTGCTGCACGCGGGCCGGCGCGTCGCCGTCATCGACCTGGACCTGCGCCAGCGGTCGATGGCCAAATTCTTCGCCAACCGCGCCGCCTGGATGACCGGCAACAACCAGTCCCTGCCGATGCCGATCGAGCCCGACATGGGCGACGGCAAGGCTCTGGCCAAGGCCGACGAACAGGATCAGCTGGCCCGGTTCGAGGCGGCCATGATCCAGGCCCGGGCCGAGGCCGACGTCATCCTGATCGACACCCCGGGCGGCGACACGCTGCTGTCGCGCGCGGCCCACGGCCTGGCGCACCAGATCGTCACCCCGATGAACGACAGTTTCGTCGATTTCGACCTGCTGGGTCAGGTCGATCCGGTCACCCTCGATCTGCTCAAACCGTCGATCTATTCGGAGAGCGTCTGGGAGGCGCGCAAGCACCGGGCGATCACCGAGGGCCGCAACGCCGCCATCGACTGGATCGTGGTCACCAACCGCCTCGCCGTCGCCGCCGCCCGCAACCGCCAACGGCTGGAAGAGCGGATGCAGAAACTGGCCCGCCGCGTCGGTTTCCGCATGGGCCCCGGCCTGCGCGACCGGGTCATCTACCGCGAGCTCTTCCCCTTCGGCCTGACCGTCGCCGACCTGTCCAACGGCGTGCGCCCGGTCGCGGTCTCCCTGGCCCATGTCGCGGCGCGTCAGGAGTTGCGCAGCCTGATGCTGGCCCTGGGGCTGGACGGCGCGGCGCTGGACGCCCCGCTGGACGCGGCGGCGTGATCCCTTGAACCTCGCCTGGCTGGTCCTGGCGGCCATTGGCGTATGGGCCCTGATCCGACTGGGCCGTCAGGGTGAAAAGCGCGGCCGGGCGCAGTGGCGGGTCGCCGCCACCCTGTTCAGCGCGGTTCTGTTCGGCGCGGGCGCCCTTATGGCCTTCCGCGGCGCCTGGCTGCCGGCGGCGGGTCTGGCCGGCGCGGGCCTGTGGCTGACCCTCGCCTCGCGCCAGCGCGCGGTCGCGCCTCGCACCGAAGCCATGAGCGAGGCCGAGGCCAGGTCCCTGCTCGGCGTCGCGCCCGACGCCACGCCCCAGGCCGTCAACGCCGCCTGGAAGCGGCTGATGGCCCGGGCTCATCCGGATCAGGGCGGCACCGACGGCCTGGCCTCGCGCCTCAATGCGGCGCGGGACCGGTTGTTGAAAGGCTGACAGCTTTCTCCCTCCCCCGAAGTGGGGAGGGACGACCGCGTAGCGGTCCGGGTGGGGAATTGCAGCTTCCGGCGCCGTCGGCGGCAGGTTCGCCCTTCCCCACCCGGGCTCGGCTCCGCCTCGCCGTCCCTCCCCATGAAGGGGAGGGAGAAGACGAGATCAGGCCTTCTTCGCCGGAGCCTTCTTCTTTGCAGCCGGCTTCTTCGCCGCAGCCTTGGCCGGAGCCTTCTTCGCCGTCGGGGCCTTCTTGGCCTTCGCCTTGGGCGCCGCCGCCGCGCGCGCCGCCAGCAGCGGCAGGGCCGTCTCCAGCGTCAGGTCCTCGGGCGCCGTGCCCTTGGGCAGGGTGGCGTTGATCTTGCCCGACTTCACATAGGGGCCGAAGCGGCCGGCCATGACGTGGATCGGCTCGCCCGTCTCCGGGTGGGCGCCCAGGTCCTTCAGCGGCGCCGTGGCGGCTCCGCGACCCGCGAACTTGCCCGCCCGCTTCTCGGCCAGCAGCACGACGGCGCGGTTCAGGCCAATCTCGAACACCTCGTCGATGTCGGCGACATTGGCATAGGTCCCGGCGTGCAGCACGAACGGGCCGTAGCGGCCCAGGCCCGCCGAGATCGGCTTGCCGTCCTCCGGATGCATCCCGACCTCGCGCGGCAGGGCCAGCAGGCGCAGGGCCTGGTCCAGCGTCAGAGAGGCGGGCGACCAGCCCCTGGGCAGGGAGGACCGTTTCGGCTTCTCCTCGCCCGGCGCGGCGGTCTCCACATAGGGGCCGAACCGGCCGATCTTCAGGGCCACGCCCGCGCCGGTGACGGGATCGACGCCCAGCTCGCGGTCAGAGCCGGTCTCCTCGCCGTTGGCCGCGCCGCCGAAGCCGCGGGTGTAACGGCACTCGGGATAGTTGGAGCAGCCGATGAAGGTCGACTTCATCTTGAAGCTGGCCTTCAGGTGCAGCCGGCCGGCCCCGCACGCCGGGCACAGCCGCGCATCGGAGCCGTCGGCCGTGGGCGGAAACAGGAAGGGCCCGATGGCCTCGTCCAGCTTGTCGATCACCCCGGTCATGCCGGTGACTGAGTCCGTCGCCGGCTTCAGATGCCCCCAGAAGTCGCGCAGGAGCACCTTCCAGTCGAGGTTGCCCGCCGAGACTTCGTCCAGACGGGTCTCCAGGTCGGCGGTGAAGTCGTATTCGACCCACTGGGCGAAGAACTGTTCGAGGAAGGCGGTGACCAGCCGGCCGGTGTCCTCGGGAATGAACCGGTTCTTGTCCATCCGGACATAGCCGCGGTCGCGCAGGGTGGTCAGGATCGAGGCATAGGTCGACGGGCGGCCGATGCCGAGCTCTTCCAGCTTCTTGACCAGGGTGGCTTCCGAGAAGCGCGGGGGCGGCTCGGTGAAATGCTGGTCGGTGCGGATCGCCTCGACCTTCGCCACGGCGCCTTCTTTCAGCGCGGGCAGGCGGGTGGTGTCGTCCTCGTCGTCGCCGCCGTCCTTCGGTTTGTCGTCGCGGCCTTCCTCATAGACGGCGATGAAGCCGTCGAAGGCCACGACCTGGCCGGTGGCGCGCAGCCCGGTCTGGCCGTCCGGGGTCTCGACCTCGACCGTGGTGCGGTCCAGCCGCGCGGACTCCATCTGGCTGGCGATGGTCCGTTTCCAGATCAGTTCGTACAGCCGCTGCAGGTCGCCTTCGAGACGCAGGGTCTCGGGCGCGCGGGCCATGTTGGTCGGCCGGATGGCTTCGTGCGCTTCCTGAGCGTTCTTGGCCTTGGTCTTGTAATAGCGAGGTGTTTCCGGAACATAGACCGGGCCGAACCGGTCGGCGATGACCTCGCGCGCCTGGGCGATGCCCTCGGGGCTGACCGACAGGCCGTCGGTCCGCATATAGGTGATCAGGCCGCCCTGGTCGTCGACGCCCTCATACAGTTTCTGCGCCGCCTGCATGGTGCGCTGGGCGGTGAAGCCGAGCTTGCGCGAGGCTTCCTGCTGCAGGGTCGAGGTCATGAACGGCGGGCTGGGCGCGCGTTTGACCGGCTTCTTCTCGATCGACCTGATGGTGAAACCGCCGGCCTGGATGGCGGCCCGCGCCTCCATCGCCATCGCCTCGGAGGTGATGTCCAGCCGCTGCACCCGCTTGCCGGCGTGCTTGACCAGCCGGGTCGTGAAAGGCGGGCTGTCGGCGGCCAGATCGGCCTCGACGGACCAGTATTCCTGGGCCCGGAACGCCTCGATCTCCAGTTCGCGGTCGACCACGATGCGCAGGGCGACCGACTGCACCCGACCGGCCGAGCGCGCGCCCGGCAGCTTGCGCCACAGCACCGGCGAAAGGGTGAAGCCCACCAGATAGTCCAGCGCGCGCCGGGCCAGATAGGCCTCGACCAGCTCCATGTCGATCTGGCGCGGGGCCGCCATGGCCTCCAGCACCGCGCTCTTGGTGATGGCGTTGAAGGTGACCCGTTCGACGTGGGTGTCCTTCAGCGCCTTCTTCTTCGTCAGGATCTCCAGCACGTGCCAGCTAATCGCCTCTCCCTCGCGGTCGGGGTCGGTCGCCAGGATGACGCGGTCAGCCTTTTTGGCTGCCTCGGCGATCTCCGAAATCCGCTTGGCCGCCCGGGCGTCGACCTCCCAGCTCATGGAGAAATCGTCGTCGGGCAGGACCGAGCCGTCTTTCGACGGCAGGTCGCGGACGTGACCGTAGGACGCCAGGACGGTGAAGTCCGGACCCAGGTATTTGTTGATGGTCTTGGCCTTTGCGGGGCTCTCGACGACGACGAGGTTCATGCGGGGAGGGGGCCTTGCGCGGGCGCTGAAAGGGGGCGGAACGTGGTTGGCGCGAGCGCCGCTGTCAATCGGCGACCTGAGATCGCCCTCCGATAAGCTTCCGCCTCAAACGCCCAGACAGCATTTCTTGGCCTTTTTGCCGCTTCCGCAGGGGCAGGGATCGTTGCGGCCGACATCGCGCCAGGGATTGGTGACCGGAGCCGGGCGCTCGTCCATCGGATCGTCCCACGATGACCGCCAATCCTCGCCGGCGTCGTCGGCGTGATCGAACTTCTCAAGGTCGGCCAGCACATCCTCGATGTAGCCGAGATGGACCTGCTGGAAACGGAGGGGGTCGTCCAGCGCGCGCACGGCCCTGGCGAGATCCTCGTCGAAGTCGGCGGGGTCGAGCCATACAGGGTCGATCCAGCCGTTCCGGAACGCCTCGTGAACCAGCGGCGCCATTTCGGAAACGGGCAGCAGGGAGATCGCCTCAAGCCAGCCCGCCCAGGCCATGTCTCCAGCGTCGGCCAGCCGTTCCCGATGAAACCGCTCAAGGAAGGCGATGAACGGCTCCCGATCGATGCGACCTTCCCACGTCAGATAGGTGGCGGCCCCGAACAGGGCGTTGCGGACGAACTCGTCGATGGATGGATCGGCGATGGCGTTCATCAGGGTGTCCGCATCGTCGTCAAAGACACCGGCGACGATCCGGGAGAGGGCCTCGGTGATGCAGTCGCCGAGCAGGTCGCCCAGTTGTTCGTCCGGGAGACGCAGCAGCCGGAGCAACGGCTTGAACGTCAACGGGTCGCGAGCCCCGCCCAGGATATACAGACCGCGGAACAGCAGCAGCTCTTCCGCGTCGGTCAGGGTCGTCCCTTCGGCCGCCTTGGCGACCAGCTCACGCAGGATCGGACCCGACTCCCCGATCCGGAGAACGCAGTGCCCCAGAGCGAGCACCGGGGTGCGACCCTCGGTGGCCAAGGCATGGAGATGATCGCCGATCGGATTGCCTTCGGCCATCGCGCGGATCATCTCGGCCTTTTCCAAGGCATCCTTGTTCATGTCTGGCCTTTCATTGGGACGCCAGCCCTCCCGGCAGCAGGGTCGCCCGGCCCGCCAGACTCAGCTCCAGCAGCGCCGCCGCCACCGTTCCGATCGGCAGGTTCATCGCCCGGGCCAGCTCGTCGCGCGGGGTCGGCGTCGGCGACAGCAGGGCGGCGACCTGTTCGATCAGGGCCGCGTCGAGGTCGTCCGGCGCGCCGTCGAACGGATTGTCCCCGGGCGGCTCGCGCAGCGTCCGCAGGGTCGAGAAGGCCCGCTCCACATCTTCCAGCCCCTCGCACAGGATGGCGCCCTGCCGCAGCAGTTCATTGGGGCCCTTCGAGCGCGGGTCCAGCGGCGAGCCCGGCACGGCGAAGACGTCGCGTCCCTGTTCGCCCGCCAGCCGGGCGGTGATCAGCGAACCCGACCGCAACTCGGCCTCGACCACGATCACGCCGCGCGACAGGCCCGAGATGATCCGGTTGCGGCGCGGAAAATCCTTCGCCTGGACCCGCGCGCCCATCGGGCTTTCCGAGACGATACAGCCCTGTTCGGCGATCTGTGCATACAGGTCGGCGTTGTCGGGCGGATAGACGTCGTCCACCCCGCCGCCCAGCACGGCCACGGTGCCGGTCGGCAGGGCGCCGGTATGGGCCGCCCCGTCGATGCCGCGCGCGAGGCCCGAGACGACGACATGACCGGCCTCGCCCAGCTGCTGCGACAGGCCGCGCGCGATCCTCTGCCCGCCCGCCGAGGCGATGCGCGCCCCGACCACGGCGACACAGGGCTTGGCCATCAGGGCGGCGTCGCCGAGGGTCCACAGCAGGGGGGGCGGCGGATCGACCGCCGCCAGCATCGCAGGATAGTCGGCGTCGCCCAGCAAGATCAGCCGGGCCCCGGCGCGCTCGCCCGCCGCCATTTCGGCCTCGACGTTTTCGACGGTGGGCAGGGCGTGGCCGCGACCGCCGCGGCGGATCAGGTCCGGCAGGGCCTCGAGGGCGCGTTCGGCGGTTCCGAACCGGTCCAGCAATTGGCGAAAGGTCACCGGACCGATCTGGTCGGTCCGCGCCAGACGCAGGCGCGCGAAACGCTCTGCGCCGGTCAGGCTCACTCTTTCTTCGCGCCGATCCGGGGCTCGGTCCCCTTCAGGATGCGGGCGATGTTCTCGTGATGGCGGATCCAGATCAGCGCGGCGGTGACGATGGCCAGCAAGAACACCGGACCGGGCGTCGGCGGGCTCATCACCGGCAGAGGCAGCAGGGCGAACAGCGGTGCCATGGCCGCCGCGACCAGGGCGGCCAGCGAAGACATCCGGAACAGGGCCGCGACCAGCAGCCATGTCGCTCCGGCCAGCAACCCCAGCGGCCAGGCTGCGGCCAGCAGCAGGCCGAAGAAGGTGGCCACCCCCTTGCCGCCCTTGAAGCCGAGCCAGACGGGGAACAGGTGGCCGAGGAAGGCCGCGCCGCCCGCGGCGGCGGCGATGGCCGACACGCCCGGGAACAGCGCCTGGGCGATCAGAAAGGCGACGGCGCCCTTGCCGGCGTCGAGGATCAGCGTCGCGAAGGCCAGGTCCTTGCGCCCCGTCCGCAGGACATTGGTCGCCCCGATATTGCCCGAGCCGATACTGCGTACGTCCTCGCCGGTCGCGAGGCGGGTCAGGATCACGCCGAACGGGACGGAGCCCAGCAGGTAGCCGCCGACCGCCGCCAGCGCGAGCGTTCCGAGAGCGGGGCCGACCAGATCCTGCAAGTGATTCGTCCCTCCTAGCGTGTGTCGTGAACGATGCGTCCGCCGACGACGGTGAGCAAGACCCTGCCTTGCAGCCGCCGTCCGTCGAAGGGCGAGTTCTTGGACTTGGACTTCAGGGCGTCGGCGTCGATGACCACGGGCGCGCCCGGATCGAACAGGATCAGGTCCGCGGGAGCTCCGGCCGCCAGCACGCCGCTGTCGAGGCCGAGCAGACCAGCCGGACCCTGGGTCAGGGGCCGCAGGATGTCCAACAACTCCAGCCCGTCCTCGTGATGCAGGGTCAGGACGGCGGGCAGCAGGGTCTCCAGCCCGACCGCGCCCGGAGTCGCCTCGGCGAACGGGCGGCGCTTGTCCTCGGCGGGGGCGGGAGCGTGGGCGCTGGTGATGGCGTCGATCAGTCCGTCGCGCACCGCCTCGATCAGCGCCTGCCGGTCGCTCTCGGGCCGCAGCGGCGGATCGAGCCGGTAGAAGGTGCGGTAGTCGCCGATGTCGATCTCGTTGAAGCACAGGTGGTTGATCGACACCGAGGCGGCGACCTCCAGTCCCTTGGCTCGGGCCCGCGCGAGGGTCTCCAGCGCGCCCTCCGTCGAGATCTGGTCCACGAGGAATCGCGCTCCGGTCTGTTCGACCAGGGCTAGGTCGCGCTCCAGCTGGATGCGTTCGGCGATGGCCGGCGCCGAAGCCAGCCCGAGCCGGGTGGCCAGTTCACCGGATGTCGCCACCGCGCCCTCGCTAAGCCACGGATCGCTTGGGCGGCAGGCGATCAGGGCGTTGAAGGCGGCGGCGTAGCTCATCACCCTTTGCAGGGTGCGGGTGTTGGCGATGACCCGATCGACGTCGGTGAAATACAGCGCGCCGGCCTCGTCCATCAGGCCGATCTCGGCCATGCGGACGCCGTCGCGCGCCTTGGTCGCAGCACCTGCCGCCCGGACGTTGACCAGACCCAGGGCCGCGCCGCGCCTCAGGATGAAGTCGATCATCGCCGGATCGTCGATGGCCGGATCGGTGTCCGGCTGGATGACGATGGTGGTCACCCCGCCCGCCGCCGCCGACAGGCTGGCCGACTTCAGCGTCTCCTTGGGCTCGGCGCCGGGTTCGCCGGTCTTGACCCGGATGTCGATCAGGCCGGGCGACAGGCACAGGCCGCCGGCGTCGATGACCGTGACGCCTGACGGAGCGACCGCCCCGCCGCCGTGGACGACCTCGACGATCCGCCCGTCCTCGACCAGCACTGCACCAGGACCGTCATAGTCGGTGGCCGGGTCGAGAATTCTCGCGTTGAGGATGGCGACCGCGCTCATGAGTACTCCTCCCCCATTGGGGGAGGGGGACCGCCCGAAGGGTGGTGGAGGGGGCTGATCCAGGCGCCGGTGTCGAGAGTGTGCCCCCTCCACCGCTGCGCGGTCCCCTTCCCCCGATGGGGGAGGAATGCAGACGAGCCCCTCATGCCGCGTCCTTATCCAGCCGCGCAGACAGGGCCGCCAGCACCGCCATGCGCGCGGCCACCCCCATCTCGACCTGGTCCTGGATCAGCGACACGGTCAGATCGTCGGCCACGTCCGAGTCGATCTCGACGCCCCGGTTCATCGGCCCGGGGTGCATCACCTTCGCCCCCGGCGCGGCCCAGGACAGTTTCTCGCGGTCCAGCCCCCAAAAGCGGAAATATTCGCGGGTCGAGGGGACCAGCGCCCCCTCCATCCGCTCCAGTTGCAGGCGCAGCATCATCACGACGTCGCAACCCTTCAGCCCCTCGCGCATGTCGTGGAACACCTCGCAGCCCCAGCGGTCGGCGTCGCCCGGAACCAGCGTCGGCGGCCCGATCAGCCGCACCCGCGCCCCCATCATCGACAG
>CALSBO010000100.1:0-9423 GCA_943373195.1 Brevundimonas vancanneytii | reverse complement strand
GGTGATCTCGTCGCCGGCCGCCGACAGCAGGGGCGACAGTTCGGTGTCGACCGCATTGTAGTCGTCCGACCCGATGTTGGAGGTCATGACCCCATAGATGGCGCCGGCGCGGTCGAGCGGATCGCCGGCCATCTGCAGGGCGACCAGGGTGTTGGCGAAGGTGGCCGGCTCGGGATTGTCGGCGATCGCCGCGATCTCGGCGCGCTGCAGTTCGATGCCCTCCAGAAGGGCCGCGCGCAGCTTGGGCGCCGTAACCCGGTCCCACGGCGGCACCCCCTCATACGGACCGGTCCAGACCTGCAGCAGCTCGGCCTGCGGCGTCTGCACGGGCAGCAGGGCCCGGGCGGCGGCGGCGTCGGAGGCCAAGGTCGCGGCGGGTGTCCCCCCGCCCATCGACATTCCGTTGGAAGCGCAGGCCGACAGGGCGAAAAGGCTCCCTCCGGCGACGAGAAGCTGGCGTCTGTGCATCGGTAAACTCCATCCTTGGTGCGTTGGGGGAACCTAGGCCCTTCCCGCCCTGACTGTCACATGAACGCGCCGTAACCTTCCCCGGTGGACGGGACGGGGCGCGGCGGCTAAAGCGCCCGCCATGGCGATTGGCGTATTCGACTCCGGCGTAGGCGGGCTGACGGTCCACCGCGAACTGACCCGGCGGTTCCCCGACCGGGATTTCGTCTATCTGGCCGACCAGGCCAACGCCCCCTATGGCGGGCGCGGCGGCGAGGAGATCGTCGACCTGACCCGGGCCGGGTGCGAGCGGCTGTTCGAGGCCGGCGCCAATGTCATCGTCCTGGCCTGCAACACCGCCTCGGCTATCGCGCTGCGCCGCCTCCAGCAATCCTGGGTGCCCGACGCCCGGGCGCGGCATGGACGGCCGGTAAACGTGCTGGGCATCATCGTCCCGACCATCGAGGCCGCCACCGGCCTGCCCTGGACCTATGAGGCCGAGCGCCGGGACGACAAGGTCGAGGCCATCGACGTCACCGGCGTCTTCTGCACTGCCGCGACCGCCCACAGCCGGGTCTATGAGATCGAGATCGACAAGCGGCGCGAGGATCTGGCCGTCTTCTCCGAGCCCTGTCCCGGCCTCGCCGGTCTGATCGAGCTGGGCGCTCCCGCCGAGGAGCTGAAGGTGGTGGTCGACGACCACGTCGACGCCCTGCGCCGCCGCATCGGCCGCCATCCCGACCAGGCCATCCTCGGCTGCACCCACTATGAGATCGTCGCCGACCTGTTCGCCGCCGCACTGCCGCCGGGCACGCCGTTGATCCACCAGCCGACGGCCGTCGCCGACGCCCTGGACCGGTATTTCCAGCGCCATCCCGAGTATGACCTCGGCGGTCAGGGCCGTCGCGACTTCCTGACCAGCGGCAAGGCCGGGCCGCAGTCCGATCTGGTCAGCCAGTTCTGGGGCGCGCCCCTGACCTTCACCCCGGCCTGACCTTCACATCTGCCTGACTTGACGCCGGGCCGGTCCCGACGCCGAATGGCGGCGGGAGGACGTCCAGATGCTGAAATCGATGATCGGGGCCGCGGCCGGTTTGAGCCTTTTCGCCGCCGGGCCGGCGGCGGCGGAGGTGGTCTCGCGTCATGCCGACGGCTTCACGCTGCGTTTCGCTGTGCCGATGGAGACGTCCGCCGGCGATGTCGTTCTGGCATTGGACAATATCGGCGGCTGGTGGGACGGCGCGCATACCTACAGCGGCGACGCCGCCAATCTCAGCCTGTCACTGGATCCGGGTGCCTGCTTCTGCGAGGCCTTGGCGGACGGCAGCGCCTTCGAGCACGGCCGGGTCGTTGTCCTGGACGATGACCATCTGGCGCTGGACGCCCCGCTGGGTCCACTCAAAGGGCGCGCCTCCAAGGCGGACCTGACGTTCAGCTGGCCGGACGCGGGCGCGGGCACGATGGTGACCATGACCTTCATCGTCGAAGGTCCCGGGCTGGGTGCCTTCGCCGATCCCGTCAACGGCGTCATGGCCGGCCAGTTCGAGCGGTTCATCCGCTACGTCGAATACGGCGAGGGCTGAGGCCCGGCCTCCCAGCCGAAAATCCTGAGCCAGGCCTCGACCAACAGCAGGTTGGGTACCCAGCACAGGAAGGAGATCGCGCGGTAGCCCACGTCGAACTCCAGACCGGTCAGCGGGATCATCGGCAGCATGATCCTCAGCGTCACCGCCGCGAAGGTCAGCGACAGGCTGCGGATCATCCAGCGGCGATGCTGAGCGAACTCGCCCCGGACCGCCTTGCGCCAGCCCATGGCGGTGGTTCCGAGCCACGCGATGGCCAGTCCGCCGAACCCGGCCGTCGCCACCGGCCCGGCCGAGGCGTGCAGCGCCAGCCAGAAGCCGGCGACCGCGCTGATCAGACAGGCCAGAACATAGGTCCGCCCCGCCCAGCGGTGCCAGATTCGCCGTGGTCCCCGCCGGGTGACCAGCTGGAACGATCCCAGGGCCAGGGCGATGACCCCGCCGCCGACATGGGCCAGCACCGCAATCGGCCAGTTCGTCATCTGGATGACCATCGGCGGCGCGGGGAAGGGGACCTCGGCCATCAGATAGCGGGCGCTGACCAGGGCCACGCCCAGCGCCATCAGGGCCATCAGGCTGAACATCGCCGTCGCCGCCACTCGCACCAATACTCTCGTCACGCCGTCGCCTCCGCTGTCGTTCGCCATGGCTTGAACCCGGGCGCGGCGGCGTGTCAGCCTCGCCTTCGCGAACGGGACGGCTCCCTTCGCCAACGGAGCGGGGCGTGACGGCGGGACGGGTGATCAGGCGGCTGATGGCCTTGAGGGTGGGCAGGTCCGGTCCGGCCGAACTGGTCGCCCTCGTGCTGTTCGGCCTGTTCCTCGCCGCCGTGGCGCCGTTCGGCACGGCCGAGGCGCCGCCGCCGCAACGCACCGTGTACTGGCAGCTGGCCATGGTCGGCGGCGGCGTGATCGCGGCCCTGATCGAGCCGGCCCTCGTGCGTCGGCTGGCGGGCCGGCCCCGTCTGTTCGTCCTCGCCCAGCTGGCGGCCATGACCCCGGCCATCGCCGTCTGGATCTCGCTGCTGCCGGTCTTGCTTTCCGGGGCGCGGCTCTCGGGCGAACGGATTCTGGTGGTTCTGCCTGATGTGCTGACGATCAATCTCGCCGTCGTCGTCCTCGCCTGGCTGACTCGCAAGGCCTTGAATCGCCGCGAGACGCCGCCTCCGGTCCGTGACGGCATCGCGCCGCCTACCCTTCGCGCCAAACTGCCGCCCCGGCTGGCGCGGGCGCGGCTCGTCGCGGTCGAAGCCGAGGACCACTACCTCCGCATCCGCACCGACGCCGGATCGGCCCTGATCCTGATGCGGCTGGGCGATGCGCTGGAGGCCCTGTCCGGCGCCGACGGCTTTCGCACCCATCGCTCGTGGTGGGTGGCGCGCACCGCGGTCGAGGCCGTGCGCTGGCAGGGCGGCCGCGGCGCCCTGACTCTGTCGGACGGATCGTCCGCCCCGGTCAGCCGCACCTATGCCGCCGCCCTCAAGGGCACGGACTGGGCCGCTCCGGTCGCCTAGCTCGCCAGCGCCGCTTCCGAGGCCGCGATCCGGCTGGCGGCGTGGACCACGGCGCCGATGCGCAGGGCGGCTTGGACCTGGGTCGCGGGGACGCCATGCTTGCGCAGCTGACCCTCATGCGCGTCCAGGCATCCGCCGCAGCCGTTGATGGCCGAAACCGTGGTCGCCTACAGTTCGAAATCCATCTTGTCCACGCCCGGATTGGCGATGACGTTCATGCGCAGCCTGGCCGGGATCGTGGCGTACTCCTGGTTCTTCATCAGGTGCAGGGCGCGGTAGTAGATGTTGTTCATGCCCATGATCGCCGCCGCCGCCCTGGCGGCGTCCATCGCCTCGGGCGACAG
Organism: Brevundimonas vancanneytii; assembly: GCA_943373195.1. Taxonomy (GTDB): domain Bacteria; phylum Pseudomonadota; class Alphaproteobacteria; order Caulobacterales; family Caulobacteraceae; genus Brevundimonas; species Brevundimonas vancanneytii_B. The sequence continues at coordinate 5,536 of CALSBO010000100.1, read as the reverse complement.
CACCGTCGCCGCTTGGGCCTCGATCGCCCGGACCACCGGGGCCACGCCGACCGCATGGGCCGAGGCGAGGAAACAGCCCCATTTCTGCTGGTCGTTCAGCACCGTTTCGGAGGCGAGGGAGCCGAGGTTCAGCGAAATGTCTTTCGCATAGGCGGGCATCAGGTCGCGCAGGGCGTTGAGGGACATGGGGAACTCCCAGGGTCGAGGGTCGAGGGATGAGGGTCGAGGGTCGAGGAAGGTCTGGCCTAGGCGGCGGGCCGAGGCGCGATTTCTCGCCCCTCGACCCTCGCCCCTCGACCCTTATCAGGCGGCCAGCGTCTCGCCGCCGACCGGGCGGTTGCAGGCGCACAGTTCGTCGGTCTGCAGGGCGTCGACGACCCGCAGGGTGTCCGCCGGGGCGCGCCCCACGTTCAGATTGGTGACATAGACGTGCTGCACGACATTGTGCGGATCGACCACGAAGGTGGCGCGCAGGGCGACGCCCTCGGCCTCGTCCAGAACACCCAGGTCGCGGGCGAATTTGCCGCCGTTGTCGGCGAACTGCCAGATCGGCAGTTTCGACAGGTCGGCGTGGTCGCGGCGCCAGGCCAGTTTCACGAACTCATTGTCGGTCGAGCCGCCCATGACCACGGTGTCGCGGTCGTCGAACTCGCGCGCCAGCGAGGCGAACTCGGCGATCTCGGTCGCGCACACGAACGTGAAGTCCTTGGGATAGAAGAAGATCACCTTCCAGTTGCCCTCGAAGCTGTCCTTCGTGATCGCCTCGAAGGCGGAGACGCCGTTCTCTTCGTGGCTGTTGAAGCCTGGCTTGACGCCGATGATCCTGAAGTCTGGCAGTGTTTGTCCGACGCCCAGCATGGCGGTTTCCTTTGGGTTCTGAATGGGATGCGCCGGGGGGAGCGGCGCCGCGCCCGCGAAGTGGCGTGTGCGCCGCGTAATGTCAATCGGTGGAACAGTCTGGATTCAATAGATAATCTCTATGGCGGTCATAAAGACGCCTCACCCTGACGAATCCCCTCCGCACCTTTACGGCCCCGCTCGTGGCGGGCAGGGTCACAGGGCAAAGGGAGACATCGCCATGCGCCGCACGTCCTTCATCCTGCTGATCGCGGCCGCCGCGCCGGTGGTCGGCCTGCCCGCCGCCGCCCTCGCCCAGACCCCGCCCGCGACGATCGGCGAACGCTATGTGCCCGCCCCCTGGTGGATGCGCGATCCGGTGATCGCCTCGCTGGGCCACGTCCGCACCGAGGTCCCGGCCAACCGATCGGGTTTCAGCGCCACATTCCAGTCGATCGACCGCAGCGCCGCAGACGCCTCGCGCAAGGCCGCCGACCAGATCCGCGCCCTCAGCCAGGCCCTCGCCGCCTATGGCGTGGACAAGGTCCGGGTCGAGACGACCCTGACCACCCAGCCGCTCTATGACCAGTATCGCGACGAGAACGGCGTGCTGCGCGACAACGTCCGCGCCGACCGCATCGAACGGTATCAGGCCAACGCCACCGTCACCGTCACCATCCGCGATGTCGCCGTACTGGAACGGGTCTACGCCACCGTCGTGGCCTCCCAGCCGACCTCGATCGGCCAGGTCTGGTTCAATCTGGAGCCCGACAACGGCGTAAAGACCTGGCTGCAGGGCGAGGCGGTCAAGGACGCCGCGCGCCGGGCCCGCGAGGCCGCATCCAACGCCGGCGGCAGTCTGGGCGGCGTCCGGGTGATCGATCCCACGGGCCGCGCCTGCGAAACCGACGTCCTCGCCGGCTGGCCGTCCTATTCTTCCGGGGGATCGCTGGCGACGGACGTCGACGGCTATTCGGCCAGGAGCCAGGACTACGTCGCTTACGCCCCGTCGCCTCCACCACCCCCGCCGCCTCCCCCGCCCCCGCCGCCCGGGGGCGCCGCGCCCAGCGAGGCCCAGATCGAAGCCGCCCGGTTGGCGCTGCAGCCGCCGCTGCGCGAACTGACCGACCGCGCCTGCGTGGTCTATGCGCTGAACTGAACCGTCCCGCTTGACCCGTCGGCGTGGCCGCGCGACCGAAGGGCATGACCGCTCCGTTCAAAGCCGATCCCGCCTTCGAGGCCGGCTCCGTCCTCGCCGTCGACTGGCCGCTGTGCCAGGTGCGGCTCCAGGACGACGCCCGCTTTCCCTGGCTGATCCTGATTCCGCGCCGGGCGGGGTTGCATGAGATCGAGGACCTGACGCCGTCCGAGCGCGCAACGCTCATGGACGAGGTCGTCCGCGCCGGCGACATGGTGCGGTCGCTGGGCGAAGCGGCGGGCCGGCCGGTGCAGAAGCTCAACGTCGCGGCGCTGGGCAATGTCACCGCCCAGCTGCACGTCCATGTCATCGGCCGCCGTCACGACGACGGCGTCTGGCCCGACCCGGTCTGGGGCTGCGGCGCCGCCACGCCCTATGGCGCCAATGGCCTTCAGGCCGCCGTCTCGCGCATCCGGCTCAGTTCGGGCGGATAAGGCTGGCCGGGATCGCCTGACCATCGATGGTCAGTAAGCCGCGCCAACCGGTCCCGGTCCGCTCCAGCGTCATCACCCCGGCGCCCTCGAGCGTCAGGACCATTCCGTCCGAGGTCGCGGCGCCTGAGCGTGAGCCGCCGCGCCAGCCGCCCTCGACCGGCCCGAGGCCGGGATCGTTCAGCACGAGCCCATAGAGACTCCGCCCGGTCGCATCGACAAGCGTCCAGGCCCCGTCCAGCCGGCCCGCGGACTGGTCGGCGCGGATCTCGGCCGCGGCGACCCCCTGCTCATAGGCGGTCTCGGCGTCGCTGGGGCTGTATTCATAGGACCGGGCATAGGCCTCGACCGCAACCGGCACCACCAGAGGGCGGCGATACAGTTCGCCCTCGGCGTCGCCCTGGGCCCTTTCGCGGCCAAAGTCCGGGGCCGGCTCGAACGGCCGGATCGCCGGCGTCCGATAGGGCGTCTGCGTGGACGGATGCGGCATGGCCTGCTGCATCAGCAGGCCCGCGAAGGCGAGAACGACAAACCCCGACATGGCGGCCAGACTGCCCCGATCCGGCGGGAATGACAAAGCGGCTGCACCCGACCCGCGAATTCGTGATCGGGAGCCCGTTGCACGCTCACGCTTCGTTGACCCCCGCCGCCCCGCTGACTAAACCCGGACCACCGATTTCGAGCGGCTGAATTCGCTCAGGTTTCTGAGAACCATTCGCAATATGTCGACCTCCCCCCTGCCGGGCGACGCCTCCAACGATCCGCCCCCCCTTGAGTCCTCGGACGATCAGACCGGCCGGTTCGTGACCCAGCCCAACGGACGCGTCCGCCCCCTGTCGCCGCACCTTCAGGTCTGGCGCTGGCACGTCACCATGGCGGCCTCGATCCTGAACCGCATGACGGGCGGCGCCCTGTCGGTCGGGGCGGTGCTGGTCTTCCTGTGGCTGATGGCCCTGGCCTTCGGTCCGGACGCCTATGCGACCTTTACGGGCTGGATGGGATCGCCGCTGGGCCTGCTGGTCTGGTTCGGCCTGACCGCGGCCCTGTGCCTGCATCTGACCGGCGGCGTCCGTCACCTGATCTGGGACGCGGGACGTGGTCTGTCGCCCAAGGCCGCCGACGCCCTGTCCTGGGCCTCGATGATCGGCGGGGTGGTCATCGCCGTCGCCTTCTGGGCCTTCCTGTTCAGCACCGGGAGGGTCGTGCTGTGAGCCGCGATACCAAAGCTTTCGTGAAGGGCGTCAAGGTCTCCGATCGCCACGGCGCCGGGGAATGGACCGCCGAACGGCTGTCGTCCCTGATCCTCGTCCCCCTGACCCTTTGGGGCCTGTGGAGCGGTTTCGCCCTGTCCGGCGGCGGCTATGACGCCGCCCTCGCCTGGTTTGCATCGCCCGTGAACGCCGTCCTGCTGGCGGTCACGTTGGCGGTCAGCGTCTGGCACATGCAGATGGGGCTGAAGGTCATCGTCGACGACTACATCCACAAGCCCGGCTCGCGGGGCGCGCTGCTGGGCCTGATCGGCCTGCTCAGCGTCCTGCTCGCGGCGGCGGGCGTCTTCTTCATCGTGCGGCTGGCGCTGGGCTCGGCGCCCCTGCCCGCCGGTTTCGGGATCTGACGGCTGATGGCTGCTTATGAATTCGTCGATCACGCCTATGACGTCGTCGTCGTCGGCGCGGGCGGCTCGGGCCTTCGCGCGGCTCTCGGGGCGGCGCAGCAGGGGCTGAAGGTCGCCTGCGTCACCAAGGTCTTCCCGACCCGCTCCCACACCGTGGCGGCGCAGGGCGGCATCTCCGCCAGCCTCGGCAATATGGGCGAGGACAGCTGGCAGTGGCATATGTACGACACCGTCAAGGGGTCGGACTGGCTGGGCGACCAGGACGCCATCGAATACCTGGTCCGCAACGCGCCCAAGGCCGTCTATGAGCTCGAGCACTGGGGCGTGCCCTTCTCGCGCACCGACGAGGGCAAGATCTACCAGCGCGCCTTCGGCGGCATGACCCGCAATTTCGGCGAGGGCCCGGTGCAGCGCACCTGCGCCGCCGCCGACCGGACCGGCCACGCCATCCTGCACACCCTCTACGGCCAGTCGGTGCGCCGCGAGGTCGAGTTCTTCGTCGAATATTTCGCGCTGGACCTGATCATGCAGGACGGCGCCTGCACGGGCGTGACGGCGCTCAAGCTCGACGACGGCGTGATGCACCGCTTCCGCGCCAAGACGGTCATCCTGGCCACCGGCGGTTACGGCCGGGCCTATTTCTCGGCCACCAGCGCCCATACCTGCACCGGCGACGGCAATGCCATGGTGCTGCGCGCCGGCCTGCCGCTGCAGGACATGGAGTTCGTCCAGTTCCACCCGACCGGCATCTACGGCGCCGGCTGCCTGATCACCGAGGGCGCCCGCGGCGAGGGCGGCTATCTGACCAATTCCGAGGGCGAGCGGTTCATGGAGCGCTATGCGCCGACCGTGAAGGATCTGGCCCCGCGCGACATGGTCAGCCGCTCCATGACCATCGAGATCCGCGAAGGCCGCGGCGTGGGTCCGAACAGGGACCACATCCATCTGCACCTGGACCACCTGGACCCGGCCATTCTGCACGAGCGGCTGCCGGGCATCTCCGAGAGCGCCAGGATCTTCTCGGGCGTCGATGTGACCAAACAGCCGATCCCGGTGCTGCCGACGGTCCACTACAACATGGGCGGCATCCCCACCAACTATCACGGCGAGGTCCTGACCAAGGTCGGCAAGAACGCCGACACGGTGGTGCCCGGCCTGATGGCGGTGGGCGAGGCGGCCTGCGTCTCGGTGCACGGGGCCAACCGCCTCGGCTCCAACAGCCTGACCGACCTGGTGGTGTTCGGGCGCGCCGCCGGCCTGCGCTGCGGCGAGGTGGTGGACAAGGCGTCCAAGGTCCCGACCGCCCCGGCCGGGGCGACCGACGGCCACCTGGCCCGGTTCGACAACTTCAGGTTCGCGAACGGAAAAATTTCCACCGCGAAACTGCGCATCGACATGCAGCGGGCCATGCAGTCCGACGCGGCGGTGTTCCGAACCGGCAAGACGCTGGAGGAG
>CALSBO010000099.1:0-9534 GCA_943373195.1 Brevundimonas vancanneytii | reverse complement strand
GCACGACCTGCTTGACCCCGAACAGGGAGACGATGCGGCTGTGTCGTCTGGTCTGGCGGGTCAGGCCCTTTGTGGCGTCGACAAGGATGACCGCAAGATCACAGGTCGAAGCGCCGGTTGCCATATTGCGGGTGTACTGCTCGTGTCCCGGCGTGTCGGCGACGATGAAGCTGCGACGGGGTGACGAGAAATATCGGTAGGCGACATCGATGGTGATGCCCTGTTCACGTTCGGCCTCCAGACCGTCCAGCAAGAGAGCGTAGTCGGGCGCCTCGCCAGTGGTTCCGAAGCGCCGCGACTCCCGCGTCAGGGTCGTCAGTTGATCGTCGTGCACCTGCCCGGTTTCGAAGAGCAGCCGGCCGATCAGGGTTGATTTGCCGTCGTCGACTGAGCCGCACGTCAGGAAACGCAGCAGGTCGCGTTGGGGCGCATCTGGAAAGTCGGCGCCGTCCATCAGAAATAACCTTCGCGTTTCTTCATCTCCATCGAGGCGCCTTCATCCGCGTCGATCAGCCGGCCTTGGCGTTCCGAGAGGCGACTGGCGCGCAACTCGTCGATGATTTCGTCCAGGGTCGAGGCGCTGGAGGCCACGGCGGCGCTCAGCGGATAGCAGCCCAGGGAGCGGAACCGGACCTGTTTCATCTCGGGCGTTTCGCCGGGCAGCAGAGGCAGGCGCTGGTCGTCCCGGACGATCATCGCGCCCCGGCGCCGGACAACCGGGCGCGGCGCGGCGAAATACAGGGGCACCACAGGAATGGCCTCGGCGCGGGTGTATTCCCAGACGTCCAGCTCGGTCCAATTGGACAACGGAAAGACCCGCAGGCTTTCGCCGGCATCGATCCGGGTGTTGTACAGCCGCCAGAGTTCGGGCCTCTGGCGACGGGGATCCCAAGCGTGCTGGGCGCTGCGGAACGAGAAGATGCGTTCCTTGGCCCGGGACTTTTCCTCGTCGCGCCTTGCCCCGCCGAAGGCCGCGTCGAAGCCATGAAGGTCCAGCGCCTGTTTCAGGGCCTCGGTCTTCATGACCTGGGTATGGAGTGTCGAGCCGGAGGTGATCGGATTGATTCCGCGATCCACCCCGTCCTGATTGGTGTGCACGATCAGTTCGAGGCCGTAGCGCGCGACGACGCTGTCGCGGTGTCGGATCATGTCCCGGAATTTCCAGGTCGTGTCGACGTGCAGCAGGGGAAAGGGCGGCGGCGCCGGATAGAAGGCCTTGGCCGCCAGATGCAGCATGACGCCGGAATCCTTGCCGATCGAATAGAGCATGACCGGATGGCGCGCGGTGGCGGCGACTTCGCGAAAAATCTCGATCGCCTCGCTCTCGAGCCGGCGCAAATGGGCGCTGAGGGCCGGACAGGGCGCCGGGCGCAGGGTGGTCTGGTTCTGGACGGCGAGGCTCATGATCGCTCCTGTGGGCTCGTCGTCCTGACGGGTCGGCGGGGCGGCGTCGAACCAGAAGATTTCGGACCCGTCATCAGAAAAACTGATACCTCGGCCCTAGACCGAAATCGGTCTTGTTGGACGCAGTCCAGCAAGGCTCAGATTTCGGTCCAGTACGATGCTGGAGCCTGATTCACGGCATCGGCGGAATCGCGAAGCGATTCCACCTCAGCCGATCAGGCTCTAGCTGACGAAGGCCCGTTCCAACACGAAGTCGCCGGGCGCGGCATTGGACCCTTCGCTCAGGCCGCGGCGTTCCAGGATCGCCGCGACATCGCGGATCATGGCCATCGAGCCGCATAGCATCAGCCGGTCCTCATCGGGATCGAAGCCTGGCGGAAGCCCAAGGTCACGGAAGAAGTCGCCGCTTTCGATCCGCTCGGTGATCCGCCCCTGTCGGGCGAAGGGTTCGCGCGTGACCGTCGGATAGTAGGTCAGCCGGCCCACCGACGCCTCGCCGATGAGCGGGTCGTCGACGATTCCGCGCGCGAGCAGGTCGCGATAGGCCAGGTCCGCTGTCCGCCGCACCGAATGGGCGACCACGACGGTCTCGAACCGGTCGTAGGCTTCCGGATCGCGCGCGACGCTCAGCCAAGGCGCCAGGCCGGTCCCCGTGCCGATCAGGAAAAGGCGCCGGCCGGGGCGTAGCGCATCCAGCACCAGCGTTCCCGTCGGCTTCTTTCCGAGCAGCACCGTGTCGCCCGGCTGGATGTGTTGCAGACGCGAGGTCAGGGGGCCGCCCGGGACCTTGATGGAGAAGAACTCCAGTTCGTCGGCCCACGCCGGGCTGGCGATCGAATAGGCCCGCAGGACGGGTTTGGCTCCGTCATCGCCCGGCAGGCCGACCATGACGAACTCGCCGGAACGGAAGCGGAAGGACTCGGGCCGCTCCACGGCGAAGCTGAACAGCTGGTCGGTCCAATGCCGCACCCACAGCACACGCGAGGCGTGGTGTGGTCCGGGTTGCAGAGCGGGCGTCGTCGTGACGCGAACGGCTTCGGCCAGGGTCATGGTGCGTCCTCGTGATGAGGGCGGCTTCCTAGAGTCCCGTCGACGCCGACCGCCAACGATCATTTCTGCGGTCAGCCTTCAGCCCGCCTGCTCGCGCCGTCTCACAGCTGGTCCATGTTGTTGTCGTGGTCCACCGCCTGCCGCTTCAGCCAGGCCACGAAGGCCGCGGCCCCGGGCGAGGCCGGGCGGTCCCGCGGCACGATGACGTGATAGGCGAAACCGACCGCCTCGCTGCCGTCCGGAAAAGGCGCGACGAGGCGGCCTGCGGCCAGGTCGGCCTGGGCCAGGGTGCGTTTGGCCAGGGCGACGCCGTGCCCTGCCACCGCGGCCTCGATCAGCAGGCTGGACTGGTTGAACCGAGAGCCGCGCCGTGGGTCCGCGCCCCGAACCTGCCGCGCCTTCAGCCACATGGCCCAGTCGGGGCGGCTGGGATCAGCGTCTGCCGAAACATCGTGCAACAGCGGATGATGGGCCAGGTCGGCGGGCGTCCTGATCGGATGCGGCCCTTTCATCAGGCGCGGCGCACACACCGGCAGCACGCTCTCGATCATCAGTCGCTCGGTTGGATGGCCGCCATAGCCTCCCGGCCCATAGCGGACGGCCAGATCCACCGTCCCCCCGTGCAGGTCGACCGGTTCCATGTCGGCTGATATCCACACCTCGATCTCGGGATGGGCGGTGTGGAAGTCATCCATCCTCGGCATCAGCCATTTGGCCGCGAATGAGGGCGCCACGCTGACCGAGACCTGGCGTCGGCGCGGCGGTTCGCGCAGCAGGGCCGAGGCGTCCATGAGTCTGTCGAAGCCCTCACGCAGCAAGGGAACGGAGGCCCGGCCGAGTTCGGTCAGCTGAAGTCCGCGCGCCTCGCGCAGGAACAACGGGCCGCCCACGGCCTCCTCCAGCAGGCGGATCTGCTGGCTGACGGCGCCCGGCGTGACGAACAATTCTTCCGCGGCGCGGGAGAAATTCAGGTGTCGCGCGGCGCTCTCGAAAGCGCGAAGGGCGTTCAGCGGCAACAGGGGGCGGGCCATCGGCAATAGAAATCCTATCAGCCGCCGCAAGACAATCTGGTTTGTCGCGGCGGCCGGCGGCGCGGATAGAGCGTCAGGAACCGATGTGATGCAACCCGCTGCAACGGTCCCGCGGAGCTTTCACGGACATGCGCGTCTTCCTCGCCTCCATACCGCTTGAGAACGCCCGGATCGTCGTCATCGGCGGCGGTCACGCGGCGCTCGCCAAGCTGCGGCTGTTCATCGGTTCGCCGGCGGAGGTCCTCTGGTTCACGCCGAACGGCGCGCCGGATGTTCTCGACCGGCTCCCGCACGCCCCGGAGTCGATCACGCGCACGCCCACAGCCGATGACCTCGTCGGCGCGAGGCTGGTCTTCGTCGCCCTTGACGATGCGGGCGCCGCCGCCCGGACGGCGGGCATCGCCCGCGCCGCCGGCGCCCAGGTCAACGTCGTCGACAGACCCGGGCTGAGCGACTTCCACACACCGGCCCTGATTGATCGCGACGGCGTGGTGGTCGGCATAGCCACCGGCGGCGCGGCCCCCATACTGGCGCGCGAGCTACGGTCCCGGATCGAGGCCGTCCTGCCGGCGGCGCTCGGACCCCTGGCCCGACTGGCGGGTGAACTGCGCGACACGGTGCAGGCGACGACGACGGATTTCCTGGTTCGCCGCCGCTTCTGGGAGCAGGCATTCCGCGGTTCGGCCGCCGACCTCGCCTCCGCCGGCCGTCTGGCTGAAGCCCGAAGGGAAATGTTGCGGCAGCTCAACGGCGCCCGGCCAGAGCCCGGCGTGGTCCATATCGTCGGGGCCGGCCCCGGCGATCCCGAACTGCTCACACTCAAGGCCCTTCGGGTCCTCCAGGACGCCGATGTCGTGATTCACGACCGGCTGGTGCCTGAAGCTATCCTGGAGCGCGCGCGCCGTGACGCTCGCCGGATCCATGTGGGCAAGGCGCGCGGCGACCACGCCGTGCCCCAGGAGCAGATTCAGGCCCTGATGATCTCCGAAGCCCGCGCCGGCCATCGCGTCGTCCGGCTAAAGGGCGGCGACCCCTTTGTGTTCGGCCGCGGCGGCGAGGAACTGGAGGCCGTGCGCGCCGCCGGCGTCCCGGTCTTCGTCGTACCGGGCATCACCGCCGCCCTGGCCTGCGCCGCTTCCGCCGGTCTGCCCCTGACCCATCGCGACCACGCCCAGGCCGTCACCCTGGTCACCGCCCAACCCAAGGCCGGCGGGGAAGAGGCTGACTGGTCGGTCCTGGCCGCGCCGAACCATACGCTGGCGCTCTACATGGGCGTCGATCAGGCCGACACGATCGTAAGCCGGTTGCTGGGGGCCGGCCGCGACGGCGCCACACCGGTGGCGGTGGTCGAGAACGGAACCCGTCCGGACCAGCGTATCCTCACCGGTCGTCTGGACGGCCTGGGCGATCTCGTGCGGCACGCCCGGATCAGCGGCCCGGCCATTCTGTTCGTCGGCGAGACCGCGGCTTTCGCCCGGCCCGACCAGGCCCCGCTGGAGGCCGCGGCGTGAAGCTGATCACCGGCAACCGGCTGAAGGATGGGCATGTGATCTATGTCGCCGTGGACGGCGGCCTGACCACCCGTTTCGATCTGGCTCTGCAGGTCGCTGACGCCGAAGCCGAGGCGGCGCTGGCGCAGGCGGGCTCCCGTCGCGCGGTCCTGGTCAACCCCTATCTCATCGAGGTCGAGGACGGCCGGCCCTCGGGCCGAGACCGGCTGAAGGAATCGATCCGCGCGGCCGGTCCCACCGTCGGCCACAGCCTGGACCCCCGCTGATGTACCGCTACGACGAGTTCGACGCCGATCTGGTGCGTGAGCGCATCGAGGAATTCCGCGACCAGGTCGACCGCCGTGTCTCGGGCGCCCTGACCGAGGATCAGTTCAAGCCCCTGCGGCTGATGAACGGCGTCTACCTGCAACTGCACGCCTATATGCTGCGGGTCGCGGTGCCCTATGGCGTCATGAACGGTCGTCAGATGCGCCGCCTGGCCCACATCGCCCGGGTCTATGACAAGGGCTACGGGCATTTCACGACGCGGACCAACATCCAGTTCAACTGGCCGGCCCTGACCGATCTTCCCGACATTCTGGAAGAGCTGGCCGAGGTCGAGATGCACGCCATCCAGACCTCGGGCAACTGCATTCGAAACGTCACGACCGACGTTTTCGCCGGCGCGGCCGGAGACGAGATCGAGGACCCCCGCCCCTGGTGCGAAATCCTGCGGCAGTGGTCGACGATCCATCCGGAGTTCTCGTTCCTGCCGCGCAAATTCAAAATCGCGGTCACCGGCGCCGTGCGCGACCGCGCCGCCATCCGCACCCATGACGTCGGTCTGCAGATCGTGCGCGGCGTCGACGGCGAGACCGCCTTCCGGGTCTTCGTCGGCGGGGGCCAGGGCCGGTTGCCGCATATCGCCACGGAGATCGCACCGGCGGTTCCGGGGCGGGACCTGCTGGCCTATCTGACCGCCATCCTGCGGGCCTACAATCTGCTGGGTCGGCGCGACAACATCCACAAGGCGCGGATCAAGATCCTGGTCGAGGCGATGGGCATCGACGCCTTCCGGGAGGAGGTGGAGGGACATTTCGCCACGCTTAAGCGCGACGACCTGCGACTGCCCGAGGCCGAACTGGAGCGCATCCGGGCCTATTTCGCCCCGCCGCCGTTCCAGCCGCTGGACCGGCGCGGTCCTGTCAGGGATCGGACCCTCCTGGCCGAACCCGGCTTCGCCCGCTGGAACCGCAACAATGTGCGCCGTCATCGCCAGCCCGGCTACGCCAGCGCGGTCGTCTCGCTGAAGCCGGTCGGCGGCGTTCCGGGCGACATCACCGCCGCCCAGATGGAGGTGGTCGCCGGCTTGGCCGAACGGTTCTCGTTCGACGAGGTGCGGGCCGCCTATGAGCAGAATCTGGTTCTGCCCCACGTTCGCCTCGCCGACCTGCCGGACCTCTGGCGCGCCCTGAACGCGGCGGGTCTGGCCACGGCCAACGCCGACCTGGTCACGGACATCATCGCCTGCCCGGGGCTGGACTATTGCAGTCTGGCGAATGCCCGCTCGATCCCCGTCGCCCAAGCCCTGTCCCGGCGGTTGGCCGACCTGGACCTGCAGGGGAGGCTGGGGCCGGTGCGCATCAATATGAGCGGCTGCATCAACGCCTGCGGCCACCACCACGTCGGCCATATCGGGGTGCTGGGCGTCGATCGAAAGGGCGAGGAATACTACCAGATCACGGTCGGCGGCTCGCCCGACGAGCAGGCGGCATTGGGCAAGATCGTCGGGCGCAGCCTGCCGGCGGCCGAGGTGGCACCGGCCATCGCACGGGCCCTGGACCACTATCTGGTGATCCGGACCGGAGACGAGCGGTTCATCGACACCGTGCGTCGGGTCGGCCCCGAGCCGTTCGGCGAAGCCATCTACGGGGCCGCCGATGCAACTGTTTGAGGATGTCGCCGAGGGCGTGCGACTGACGGCGTCGACGCCGCTGGATGCGGTTTGGGCCGAGGCCCGGCCGGGAGGCGCGGCGGCCATTGTCATCGTGTTCGAGGCCTTCCGCGACGGCCGTGGCTTTTCCCTGGCCGCGGCTCTGCGGGAGCGCGGCTGGGCCGGTCGGCTGATCGCGGCGGGTGACACGCTGCCCGACCAGGCGCGACACCTCAAACGCGCGGGTTTCGACGCGGTCGAGCTGGCGCCCGGTTCCGATCCGGGAGCCTGGCGGCGCATGTTGGACGCTTTCACGACCGTCTATCAGCCGGCGGCGGACGCCGCCGTTCCGGCGTGGCGGCGACGCAGCGGACCCGCCACCGACGTGGAGGATCTGGCCGCCAAGCTGAACGCCCGCCTCGCCGACGCCGACGCCGAGACGATCCTGCGGACTGTCCTCGACCCGGCGCTCGGCCTGAACGTCGCCGTCCTGTCGTCCTTCGGCGCCGATGCCGCGGTGCTCCTGGATCAGGTGGCCCGGGTCGATGCGGCGACGCCGGTGCTGTTCCTCGACACGGGCCAGCATTTCTTCCAGACGCTGGGCTACCGCCGCCAGCTCGCCGGACATCTGGGCCTGTCGGACGTGCGAATTGTCGTCCCTGACACGCGCGAGCGAGCCTCGATCGACCCCGACGGCGACCTGTGGCGGCGCGATCCCGATGCCTGCTGCGACCTGCGCAAGCTACGACCGCTGGCGCGGGCGTCGGCCGGGTTCAATGCCTTGATCACCGGTCGGAAACGCCACCAGGCCGAGACGCGGCGCTCGCTGGACATCGTGGAGGTGCTGGACGGGACGCTGCGGATCAATCCCCTGGCGGCCTGGGACGCGAGCCGGATCGAGGCGCACATGGTCGCGCGCCGATTGCCGCGCCATCCCCTGGTCAATCAGGGCTATGCCTCCATCGGGTGTTGGCCCTGCACCCGCGCCATTGAGCCGGACGAGGCCTCGCGGGCCGGCCGTTGGCCGGGCGTCGACAAGGTCGAGTGCGGTATCCACTTTGGCCGCCGCCAGACTGCTGCCTGATCCATCTTTCCGATCTTCCTCCCGACCTGAGAATCTCCATGGCCGTCAGCGCCTCAATCATCAACCTCATTGGCGACACGCCCCTGATCCGCCTGAACCGCTTGTCGGAGGAAACGGGCTGCACCATCCTGGGCAAGGCCGAGTTCCTGAATCCGGGTCAATCGATCAAGGACCGCGCAGCCCTGTCGATCGTCCGTCAGGCGCGGTCCAGCGGCGCCCTGCGCCCCGGCGGCGTCATCGTCGAAGGGACCGCGGGCAATACCGGCATCGGTCTGGCCCTGGTCGGCGCGGCGCTGGGGCACCCGGTCGCGATCGTCATTCCGCGCACCCAGTCCGAGGAAAAGAAGCAGACCATTCGCGCCCTCGGCGCCCGACTGATCGAGGTGGACGCCGCCCCCTTCTCCAGTCCAAACCATTTCGTCCACTATTCCGCACGATTGGCCGCCGAGCTGGACGCCGCGGAACCGAACGGCGCCTTCTGGGCCAATCAGTTCGACAACACCGCCAATCGCGACGCCCACTATGAAGGCACGGGTCGCGAGATCTGGGAGCAGACCGGCGGCCGTATCGACGCCTTTGTCAGCACGGTCGGCAGCGGCGGCACGATCGCGGGCGTCGGCGCCTTTCTGAAGGAGCGCGATCCGAACATCCGCGTCGTCCTGGCCGATCCCGCGGGCGCAGCCCTGTTCAACTGGTTCACCCGGGGCGAGATGACCGCCGAAGGCTCATCGATCACCGAAGGTATCGGCGTCGCCCGCATCACCGGGAATCTGGAAGGCGTGACGCCCGACCATGCCTATCGGGTCGAGGACGCGGACTTCCTGCCGGTGCTGTACGATCTGGTGCGTGACGAAGGCTTGTCGCTGGGTGGATCGGCGGGGGTGAATGTCACGGCCGCCGTGCGGCTGGCGCGGGAGCTGGGGCCGGGCAAGGTCATCGTCACTCCGCTCTGCGATCCCGGCGTCCGATATGCATCAAGGCTGTTCAATCCGACGTTCCTGAAATCCAAGGGTCTGCCGATTCCGCCCTGGGCTTCGGCCTCCGTCGCCCGGGCGGCCGCCTGAGTGCAGGAACTCCTGTTGTTCGCCGCCGTCGGTTTCACGGCCCAGCTCATCGACGGCGCCCTGGGCATGGCCTATGGCGTGGTTTCATCGACAGTGTTGCTCAGCCTGGGTGTGCCGCCGGCCGCGGCTTCGGCCAGCGTGCATTCGGCCAAGCTGTTCACGGGCGCTGCCTCGGCCCTGTCGCACCTTCGTTTCGGCAACGTCTGTCTGAAGGTCTTCGCGCCGCTGGCGATCGGCGGCGTGGTGGGCGGGATCGTCGGCGGTCTGGTCCTGACGTCAATCGACGGCGCCACGATCAAGCCCTGGGTCGTCGGCTGGCTGGGCCTGATGGGGTTGGTCATCCTCTGGCGGGCCTTGAAGGGGCCGAGCGCCGTCGTGAAGCGGTTCCGGGGCAGCCTGCCCCTCGGCGTCGTCGGCGGATTTCTGGATGCGATGGGTGGCGGTGGGTGGGGTCCCACCGTCACCACCACCCTCGTCA
>CALSBO010000098.1:0-9583 GCA_943373195.1 Brevundimonas vancanneytii | reverse complement strand
CGTCCAGCACCAGCAGGACGGGGTCGTTGTAGAGCGCCCGCGCCAGGGCGACGCGCTGCGCCTGACCGGCCGACAGCCCCTGGCCGTAGGGACCCAGCACGGTGTCATAGCCGTTCGGCAGGCGCA
The DNA here is from genome assembly GCA_943373195.1 of Brevundimonas vancanneytii. Classification (GTDB taxonomy): domain Bacteria; phylum Pseudomonadota; class Alphaproteobacteria; order Caulobacterales; family Caulobacteraceae; genus Brevundimonas; species Brevundimonas vancanneytii_B. Next base: position 9,457 of record CALSBO010000098.1, on the reverse strand, counting down.
GGATCAGTTCATGGGCGCCGGCGGCCATGGCGGCCTTCACCGCGCCGCGGTCGGCGACATCCTGATCGACGCCAGTCGAGGTCGAGAAGCGCGAGATATTGTCCTTGATCGAGCCCGCGAACAGGCTGGGGACCTGGGGCAGATAGCCGATCCAGCGGGCCAGTTCGTCGCCCTCGCGGGCCTCGTACTCGGCCCCGTCCAGCCGCACCGCCCCGGCCTGGGGCTTGAGGGCTCCGGCGATGACCCGGGCCAGGGTGGTCTTGCCCGAGCCGCTGGAGCCGACGATGCCCAGGGTCTCGCCCGGCTTGAGGGCGAAGGTCACGCGCTGCAGCTGGGGGTTTTCGGTGTCGGGGAATTTGACCGAGACGCCCTCGACCTGCAGCCGGCCCTTCGGGTCGGGCAGGGTGGTGCGTTCGCGCTCGACCGAGGCGGTGCCGGCGAACAGTTCGGTCAGGGTCTTCCAGCTGGCCACGGCCTGAACCAGGCTGGGCCAGACGCCGACCAGCAGTTCGATGGGGGCCACGGCGCGGCTGAGCAGCACCGAGGCGGCGATGATGGAGCCGGGGGTGATCTCGCTCTTGACCGCCAGATAGGCGGCCAGACCCAGGGCCGCCGACTGCATCACCAGACGCAGGAATTTGATCGCCCCGGAATAGTGGCCGCCCGCCAGCTGGGCGTCGGCCTGGGCGGCGGTAGCCAGTTGGCGCTGGTCGATCTGGCGGGCGATCGAGGACTGGCGCATGCCCAGGGCGCGGACCACTTCGGCCTGGCTGGCGACGCTTTCCTGGGCGGCGTAGGCGTGATTCTGGGACTGGATCGCCTTGTTCAGGCGCGGACGGGTGTCGCGCTCGTTCAGCCAGGCCAGGGTGAACAGGATGATGCCGCCCACCAGCGTCAGCACGCCGATGGCCGGGTGCAGCAGGAAGCAGCACAGCAGATAGATCGGGGTCCAGGGCGCGTCGAACAGGGCCAGCATGCCCTGACCGCCGATGGCGCCGCGCACATTGTCGAACTCGCGCAGGGCCTGGGTGCTGGGAGCCTTGGCCTGCAGGTCGACGACGCGGGACAGGACCTTGCCCGCCAGCATCCGGTCCAGTCTCAGCCCGGCCCGCAACATCAGCCGTCCGCGCAGCCAGTCCAGCCCCGCCAGCGCGGCCAAGGCGAAGACGGCGACCGCCGTGACCAGCACCAGTGTGGTCAGACCGCCCGTCGGCACGACGCGGTCATAGACCTGCATCATGTAGAGGGTGGGGGTCAGGTACAGCAGATTGACCAGGGCCGAGAACGCGAAGGCCCAGACGAAATGGGTCTTGCACGCCTTCAGGGCCTCGGCGAGGGGCTCGGTGCCCGGCTTGCTGGGGAGCAGGTTCTTTAGCACGGGGACGGTGGGTTCCTGCGGGATCGGACCGTCAGTCTAACGGTTTGATGCGGTTACAGATAGGCGTGGCCGTAGCGGCGGCCAATACAACAATCGGGGGACGACAAGGTTCTACGCACCGCTTCGGTGCAATCTCCGCGCCAAGGGGTCTGGATGCGGAACCTGTCAGAACCGTAACTTGCGGGGCGGCCTTGCCAATGACAAGGCTCCTTGACTAACCGGAGAGATCCCATGCTGACGATCGAAAACCTGACCCACGTCTACGGCAATGGAACGCGGGCGCTGGACGATGTCAGCCTGACCATTCCCAAGGGGATGTTCGGCCTGCTGGGGCCGAACGGAGCGGGCAAGTCGACGCTGATGCGTTCGATCGCCACCCTGCAGACCCCGACCTCGGGTTCGATCAAGTTCGGCGACATCGACGTGATCCGCGACCCGGAACAGCTGCGCCGCGTGCTGGGCTATCTGCCCCAGGATTTCGGCGTCTATCCACGCGTCTCGGCCTACGACATGCTCGATCACATGGCGGTGCTGAAGGGCATCTCCAACGGCAAGGACCGGAAACAGACGGTCGAGGCCCTGCTGCAACAGGTCAATCTATGGCCCGTGCGCGGCAAGGCGCTGGCGGGCTTTTCGGGCGGGATGCGCCAGCGGTTCGGCATCGCCCAGGCCCTGATCGGCAATCCCGAACTGATCATCGTCGACGAGCCGACCGCCGGCCTGGACCCGGAGGAGCGCAACCGCTTCCTCAACCTGCTGGCCGAGGTCGGCGAGAACGTCGTCGTCATCCTGTCGACCCATATCGTCGAGGACGTGACCGACCTGTGCCCCCGCATGGCGGTGCTGGCGGGCGGCAAGATCCAGCTGGAGGGGGCGCCCGCGGATCTGATGCACACGCTTGAAGGCCGGGTCTGGACCCGGACCATCGACAAGGCCGAACTGGGCGAGTTCAACAAACGCCACAACGTCATCTCGACCCGGCTGTTCGCGGGCCGCACGGTGGTCCACGTCCTGTCCGACACCCATCCCGGCGACGGGTTCGAGCGTGCGCCCGGCGGGCTGGAGGACGTCTATCTGGCGACCGTCAACGCGTCGCGCCGCGCGGCCTGAGGACGGATCATGTTCGCCAAGATCGCCAGTTTCGAATTCCGCTACCAGCTGCGCCAGCCGGCCTTCTGGGTCATCGCCATCGTCTTCGGCCTGCTGGCCTTCGGCGCGGTCGCCAGCGACAACGTCTCGCTCGGCTCGGGCGGCAACGTCCACAAGAACGCGCCCTATGCGCTGGCCGGGGTGCACATCGTCTTCAACGTCTTCTTCATGCTGGCGACGACGGCCATCGTGGCCAATGTCGTGGCGCGCGACACCCAGACCGGCTTCGGGCCGATGATCCTTTCGACGCGGATCACCAAGGGGGCCTATCTGTATGGCCGGTTCTTCGGGGCCTTCGCCGCCGTGGCGCTCTGTTACCTCAGCATCGCCATCGGCACCTTGCTGGGCACCTTCATGCCCTGGGTCGATCCCGAGACTCTCGGGCCATTGGACCTGGGCGACTACGCCTATGCCTATGGGGTGTTCGGCCTGACCGGCCTGTTCCTGACCTCGGCCCTGTTCTTCACCCTGGCCACGGTCACCCGGTCGATGATGGCGACCTATATCGGCGTCGTCGCCGTGCTGATCGGCTATCTGGCCAGTACCGGCGTGCTGGGCTCGCGACCCGAGTTCGAGATGGCCATGGCCTGGGCCGAGCCGTTCGGCTCGGGCGCCTACGCCCTGGTCACCAAATACTGGACGGCGACCGAGCGGAACACGCTGAACGCGCCGGTCGAGGGCGTGCTGCTGTGGAATCGGGTGATCTGGACCGCCGTCGGGGCGTTCCTGCTGGCGGCGGCCTATGTGCTGTACCGGCCGTCGCCGAAGGGGGCGAAACTCAAGAAGCAGGAGCGGCTGAAGGCGCTGGTCGAAAAGGACGTCGTGGCTGCCCCCATCGGCGCCCTGCCCAAGCCTCGCTACGGCTTCGCCAGCGGCCTGACCCAGCTGTGGTCGCGCGCGGTGTTCGAGACCGTTCTGGTGTTCAAGAGCCCGGCCTATGTGGTGCTGGTGCTGCTGGCCATGGCCTTTGCCGTGTCCTTCCTGTTCTTCACCGGCGAGATCTACGGCGCGCCGATCCTGCTGGTGACCCGGGTGGTGATCACCGGTCTGACCGGCGCCTTCGGCCTGATCTCCATGGTCATCGCCGTCTATTACGCGGGCGAACTGGTCTGGCGCGATCGCGATCGCAAGGTGCACGAGATCATCGACGCCTCGTCCACGCCCGACTGGACCTTCCTCGTTCCCAAGACCCTGGCCCTGGCGCTGGTGCTGATCTCGACGCTGCTGATCGGTGTGCTGGCCGGGGTGGTGACCCAGACGATCAAGGGCCACACCGACCACGAACTGGGCAAATACCTGCTCTGGTACGTGATCCCGCAGTCCGTCGGCTTCCTGCAACTGGCCGTGCTGGCGATCTTCGTTCAGGCCCTGTCGCCCAACAAGTTCGTCGGCTGGGCGATCATGGTGGTCTACATCATCTCGACCATCGTGCTGTCGAACCTGGGCTTCGACCACGTGCTTTACCGCTATGGCGCGGGCATCGGGGTGCCGCTGTCGGACATGAACGGCCGGGGCGACTTCGCCGGCTTCGCGGCCTGGCTGGACGGCTACTGGACCGCCTTCGCCATCGTCCTGCTGGTGCTGGCCTACGGCCTGTGGCGGCGGGGGACCGAGAGCCGCCTCTGGCCCCGGCTGAAGCGGCTGCCGCACCGGCTGATGGGTCCCGCGGGCCTGATCGGCGGGACGGCCCTGGCGGCCTTCGTCGGGCTGGGCGTCTTCATCTACATGAACACCAACGTCTGGAACGAATACCGGACGCAGGAGGCGCGGGAGCAGGAACAGGCGGACTATGAGAAGACCCTGCTGCGTTATGAGATCACGCCCCAACCGTCGGTGGCGGACGTGCGGCTGGTCATGGACCTGCGCCCGCATCAGCCGAAGCTGACCACGCGCGGATCCTATGTGCTGGTCAATAACACGGCCGCGCCGCTGCGCGAGGTTCATCTGCGCTGGACCGACGATCTGGAGATGGTCAGCCTCACCGTCCAGGGCGCGACCGTCGCCCGCGAGTGGGAGGATTTCGAGTACCGCATCTACCGCTTCGCCACGCCCATGCAGCCGGGCGAGCGCCGGGCGGTGACCTTCGAGACAGTGCTGGAGCAGCGCGGCTTCAAGGCCAACGGCAACACCACCCGGCTGGTCGACAACGGCAGTTTCGTGAACAACATGGAATTCGCGCCCATGGTCGGCATGGACCGCCAGGGTCTGCTGACCGATCGGACCAAGCGCCGCAAACTGGGCCTGCCGGCCGAGTTGCGTCCCGCCAAGCTGGAGGACGAGGCCGCCCGCGCCCGCAACTACATCGGCGCCGACTGGGTCACGGCCGACATCACCGTCACGACCGAGGCCGACCAGACTGTGGTCGCACCGGGGCAGATGGTGTCAGACGTCATCAACGGCGGCCGCCGCACCTCGCGCTTCGTGACCGAGTCGCCGGTGCTGAACTTCTTCTCGGTCCAGTCGGCCCGCTACGAGCGGACGGCGCGGATGCACAACGGTGTCGAGATGGTCGTCTTCCACGACCCGGCCCACGACCGCAATGTGCCGCGGATGCTGGACGCCCTGTCCGCCTCGCTGGACTATTTCCAGGCCAATTTCAGCCCCTACCAGTTCCGGCAGGCGCGGATCGTTGAGTTCCCGGACTACGCCGGCTTCGCCCAGTCCTATCCCAACACCTTCGCCTGGTCCGAAGGGCTCGGCTTCATCGCCGACCTCAGCGACGAGACCAAGATCGACTATGTCACCTACGTCGCGGCCCACGAGTTCGGGCACCAGTGGTGGGCGCACCAGGTCGTGGGGTCGAACCAGCAGGGCATGACCGTCCTGTCCGAGACCCTGGCCCAGTATTCGGCCCTGATGGTGATGGAGAAGAAATACGGCCGCGACCAGATCCGGCGCTTCCTCAAGTTCGAACTGGACCGCTATCTGCGCTCGCGCGGCACCGAGCGGCTGGAGGAGCTGCCCCTGATGCGCAACGAGAACCAGGGCTATATCCACTACCAGAAGGGCGGGCTGGTCATGTACCTGCTGCGCGACCAGATCGGCGAGGAGGCGGTCAACCGCGCCCTGCGCCGGGTGCTGGCGCAACACGCCTTCCGCGGCGCCCCCTATCCGCGCTCGCTGGACCTGATCGCCGCCCTGCGCGCCGAGGCCCCCGCCGACAAACAGGCCCTGATCACCGACCTGTTCGAGCGGATCACCCTGTACGACATCAAGACGACGGGCGTGACCTCGACCCGCCGCGCCGACGGTCGCTGGGACGTGGCCGTCACCGTCGACGCCCGCAAACTGTACGCGGACGGCGAGGGGGTCGAGACGGCGTCGCCGCTGAACGAGATGTTCGACGTGGGCATGTTCGCCGCCGAACCGGGCAAGGGCGCCTTCGACGAGGACGACGTGATCCTGCTGGAACGCCGCCCGATCCGGTCCGGGGTGCAGACGCTGCGGTTCATCACCACGCGAGAGCCGCGGTTCGCCGGGGTCGATCCCTACAACAAATGGATCGACCGCAGCTCGGACGACAATGTGCGGGCGGTGGGGTGAAGCGTCTCCTCCCCGCTTTGCGGGGAGGGGGACCACGCGTAGCGTGGTGGAGGGGCGCCTCCAGCACCGAACCGGCTTCGACCCCTCCACCATCCTTCGGATGCCTCCCCATCGCTGCGCGACGGGGAGGAGACGGTCACCGCGTCCCGAACAGCCGGTCGCCCGCGTCGCCGAGGCCCGGCACGATGTAGCCGTGGTCGTTGAGGCGGTCGTCGACGGCGGCCGTCCAGATCGGCACGTCCGGATGCCAGCCGCGCAGACGTTCCAGCCCCTCGGGGGAGGCGACGAGGCAGACGAAGCGGAGGTTGGTGACGCCCCGCTCCTTCAGACGTTCGATGGCGGCGACGGCGGTGTTGCCGGTGGCCAGCATGGGGTCGATGACCACGCACAGGCGGTCGGCGACGTCGTCGGGCGCGCGGAAATAGTATTCGACGGCGTCGAGCGTGACGGGCTCGCGATAGAGGCCGATGTGTCCGACGCGGGCCGAGGGGACGAGTTCCAGCATCCCCTCGACCAGTCCCAGACCGGCGCGGAGGATGGGGACGAAGACCATCTTCTTGCCGGCGATGCGCTGGCCGGTGGTCGGGCCGACGGGGGTCTCGACCGGATAGTCCTCGAGCGGCAGGTCGCGGGTGACCTCATAGCAGAGCAGGGTCGAAATCTCGCGCAACAGCTGGCGGAAACGGGCGGTCGAGGTGTCCTTGGCCCGCATGATGCTGAGCTTGTGGCGGACCAGCGGGTGGGCGACGACGGTGACGCCGTCCATCGAGAAGGCTTTCGTCGGCATCAGAATACGGTCCCGTCGGAGAGGATGGTCAGGGGCGGTCCTCCGCCGGCCCGGCGTTCCGCGGCCGCGCGACGCCCGGCGGCCCAGGTGCCCCCCTCCAGCACGCTGGCCAGCGGCATGGCCTCGGCGCTCACGCCCAATTCGGCGCGGACCAGAGGCGCGATCCGATCCAGCAGGGCCACGGTCATGGCGCGCCAGCCGACGACGAGCGGATCGGAGACGGGCCACGGCTTGTCGGCGTCGGCCGGATCCTTCAGCGTCAGCACGCCCAGGTCCATGAACAGGCCGCCGTTGCGGTACTCGGCCAGGCCGGTCAGGCCGTCCAGATCGACGACCTCGACACCCGCGGTCTGCAGCGGCTCGACCAGCGAATAGCTGAGCCATTGCGACAGTTTGTGGATCGGGACGAGGCCGTCCGTGGCGTCGGCGCGCTTCATCGCCGGGTGTGTCCAGCAGTCGCCGAGATCGACGCCGCCCAGCGTCAGCCGGTCGCGCCAGACGGGGCCGAGGGCTTCGAGCAGGACTTCGAGAATGACCGGGGCGGGCAGGCGGTCGCGGTCGTCGGCGCGGTCGACCATGGCGTCGAACAGGCCGCCGGGGCGGGGATCGTCCTCAAGCGCGAACAGGTCGGGCTGGGCGAGACAGGCCTGGCCCAGACGGCGCAGCAGGGCGGCGCGGCCTTCGAGCCCGACCAGCGGGTTCTTGTCCGAGACCTGGAAGCCGCAGGCCAGGTCATTGGCGGTCAGGAAGGTCAGGGCCACGGCGTCCACGCGCCACGGATCGTCTTCGGTGATGGAGAAGGCCCCGGCCTCAAACATCCGCAGGGAGGCGATGGCCAGACCCTCGGAGCGCGTCAGAACGCGGCCGGTGCGGGCGTCCTGATAGGACCAGCCCGGCCCGGCGCCGGCGTCCAGCAGCACCGAGACGATGGCCAGGTCGAACTCGGTCCGCGCGCGAGAGGCGGGATCGAGCCAGTCGCGGGCCTCGGCGACCGGGCCCCACAGATCGACGCCGTCGACGGCGAAATGCCGCCAGCGGGCGTGGAAGGGCACGGCCAGGGTCGGATACTGATCGCGGATCACGGCGGCGACGTAGCGCGCGACGTCGGGCAGCCGGTCGAGATCGACCCGCCAGTGGTAGAGCCCGCCGGCGACGCCGATGGCCAGCATCTCATGGGCCCGCTCGCGGACGGCGGCGGCGTTGAGCAGGCTGTGCGCCTGCTGGGCTTCAGAACTGCTCAAGGTCGCGGCCCACCACGCGGGTCAGGTCCTCGGCCGACGGCGGGGCGTCGGGGGTGAAATAGCCGGCGGCCTTCTTGGCCTCCATCTCCACCGAGGCGTCGGGGGGGACCAGATAGTCGGGGATCGGCACCCTTTCGCCGATCTCGATGCCCGAGGCGGTCAGGGCGTCGTGCTTCATGTTCGACATGGAGACGAAGCGGTCGATCTTCGTGATGCCCAACCAGTGCAGGATGTCGGGCATCAGCTGCTGGAAGCGGGCGTCCTGGACTCCGGCGACGCATTCGGTGCGCTCGAAATAGGTGGCCGCCTGGTCGCCGCCCGGCTGGCGCTTGCGGGCGTTGTAGACGAGGAATTTCGTCACCTCGCCGAGGGCCCGGCCCTCCTTGCGGTTATAGGCGATCAGGCCCGCGCCACCGTCCTGGGCCTCGCGGATGCACTCCTCGATGCCGTGGGTCAGATAGGGGCGGCAGGTGCAGATGTCCGAACCGAAGACGTCCGAGCCGTTGCACTCGTCATGGACCCGGCAGGTCAGGCGGCGGTTCGGGTCGGCGATCGCGGCCGGGTCGCCGAAGATGTAGAGGGTGATGCCGCCGATGGGGGGCAGGAAGACCTTGATGTCGGGTCGGGTGACCAGGTCGGCGTACATGCCGCCCGTCTGTTCGAACAGGGTGCGGCGCAGGGCGGTCTCGGTGACGCCGAAGCGTTCGGCGATGCCGGGCAGGTGCCAGACGGGATCGATGGCGGCCTTGGTCACGGCGACATCGCCGCTGTCATGGACGATCTGGCCGTCGGCCTTGAGCCGGCCCGCGGCGATGGCCTCGCCGATCTCGCCCAGCTGCAGCCGGGCGCGGGTGACGGCGATGGTGGGACGAATATCGACGCCGTCGCGCAGCTCGTCGGCGAAATCCTCGGCGACGCGCGCGCCCCAAGGGTCCAGCGAGACGATCTTCGACGCGTCGGTCCACTGGGGGAACGGCCCCATCGGCGTGGTCGGGGCGGTGTTGGTCAGGTCGGGCCGGTTGTTGGCGCTCATGGCGCCCGAGGACACGGCCAGGGCGCGATAGACCGAATAGGCGCCGCCGTGGGCGCCGATGGCGTTGCGGTCGCTGCCTGAGTTGACGGTGCCGATGACGGGGCCGCGGTCCTTGGCGGTCGGCGCGCCCCAGTTCAGGGGAAAGCGGCTGACGGTCCCCGCGCCGGGGTGGGAGTTGAGCCGGATGTGGCTCGGTCGGTTGGACATGGTTCCTCACTCGAAACCGGCTTGTTGTTTTTCTTGCGCCGGACTCGTCAGGACACACCCGGTTGAGGGTTCTGTCCAGAGCTTTGAACGAGTCCGGTGCGCCGGCGTTTCCCGCCCGT
>CALSBO010000097.1:0-9759 GCA_943373195.1 Brevundimonas vancanneytii | reverse complement strand
TCCGCGCCATCGGTTCGGTCGCCTTGACCGCCTCGCCGATGGCCCGGTCGATCAGGGCCGCATCGGCCATGGCCACGCGGGTGGCGACCTTGCCCGTGTATTTGTCGGTCACCTCCAGGTCCTGGTTGGGCGTCAGCGCCTCATTGGCCAGGTACAGCGGATAGGCGGCTTTCAGGGACGGCATGGCACGGCGCTCCGGCGGGGTCTGGAGGTTAAACCGGCAGGGCCGCGCTGAGTTCGCGGACGTCCTTGTTCAGGATGCGGTCGTTGTCGGCATAGTCGATCGGCACCTCGACCACATGCACCCCCGGGCTGTCGAGACACTGTTGCAACAGGGCGGGCATTCCCTCGGCCGAGGTGACCCGGTGCCCGTGGGCGCCGTAGCTCTCGGCGTATTTGACGAAGTCCGGATTGCCGTAGGTCAGGCCCCAGTCCTCGAAGCCCATGTTCGCCTGTTTCCAGCGGATCATGCCGTAGCTGTTGTCGTTGAGGATCAGCACCACGAGGTTGAGCTTCAACCGGACCGCGGTCTCCAGTTCCTGGCTGTTCATCATGAAGCCGCCGTCGCCGCAGACGGCCATGACCTTGCGATTCGGGAAGATCAGGCTGGACGCCATGGCCGAGGGCAGGCCCGCCCCCATGGTCGCCAGCGCATTGTCGACCAGGAAGGTGTTGGGCATGTGCGCCGGATAGCTGCGCGTGAACCAGATCTTGTAGACGCCGTTGTCGAGACACAGGATCCCGTCCGACGGCATGACCTTGCGGACCTGATCGACCAGATACTGCGGATAGACGGGGCAGCGCAGATCGCCGACGGCGGCGGCGGTGTGATCCAGTTCGGCCTTGTGGGCGCGGACCATGGCGTCGAACGTCCAGTGCGGCTGGGGCGCCAAGGCCTCCTTCATCCGCCAGATGGCGTTGGCGATGTCGCCGACCACCTCGATCTGCGGGAAATAGACCGGATCGACCTCGGCCGAGCGGAACCCCATGTGAATGACGTCGCAGCCGCCCGGCTTCATGAAGAAGGGCGGCTTTTCGATCACGTCATGGCCGACATTGATGATCACGTCGGCCGCCTCGATGACCCGGTGCACGAAGTCCCCGGACGACAGGGCCGCGCAGCCCAGATATTTCGGGTTCCGCTCGTCGATCACCCCCTTGCCGAGCTGGGTGGTGATGTAGGGAATGCCCGTCTTTTCCACCAGTTCGGTCAGCATCCGGCTGGTCAGCTTCCGGTTCGCCCCGGCGCCGATGATCAGCAGGGGCGACTTCGCCCGGGCGATGCGGTCGACGGCGATCCGGATCGCCTTGTCGTCGGCCACCGGACGGCGCACCTGGCTGGCGACGATGACGGGCGAGGTCGTCTGCTCTTGGGCGACGTCCTCGGGGAATTCCAGATGGGTGGCGCCGGGCTTCTCTTCCTGGGCCAGGCGCACGGCCTCGCGCACCCGGGCCGGGATGTTGTCGGCCGAGGCCAGCTGGTGGGTGAATTTGGTGATCGGCCGCATCATGTCGACCACGTCCAGGATCTGGAACCGGCCCTGTTTGGACGACTTGATCGGCTTCTGGCCGGTGATCATCAGCATCGGCATCCCGCCCAGCTGGGCATAGGCGGCGGCGGTCACCAGATTGGTCGCCCCGGGCCCCAGGGTGGCCAGGCAGACGCCGGCCTTGCCCGTATGCCGGCCATAGGTGGCGGCCATGAAGCCGGCCCCCTGCTCGTGCCGGGTCAGGATCAGCTTGATCTTGCGGCTGCGCGACAGGCTGTCGAGGAAGTCCAGGTTCTCCTCGCCCGGGACGCCGAAGACGTATTCGCACCCCTCCTCCTCGAGGCAGGCGACAAAGAGGTCCGAGGCCTTGGTCATCGTCTTGTCCAGTGCGGGAGCGGCGGCCGTTGCGGGCGCGGTCCGGGCGGTTGGGAAAAGCGGTACTGGATCGGCGGCGGGCTGAACGGCGGGCCGGGTCGCGGAGGACCGGCGGCGGCCCCGCATGGCGAACAGAACAAGGACCAGGGCGACGAGGCCGAGCGCGCCCAGGATCAGCGGATCGCCGACCGCCGCCCCAATGGCGTCCTGCATCGCATCCCCGATCATCAAGCCCTGTCCCTGCTCGGGTGGCACCATGAACCGGAACGCCGTTCGTTGTCACGCTCAAGCGAAATCGGTTTGGACGCGACGCGTCCAAACTCAGATTTCGCTCAAGCACCATCCGGGAGCCTGTTTCACGGCATCGGCGGAATCGCGAAGCGATTCCTCCTCAACCGATCAGGCTCCTGGTCGCGTCCCGCGCTAATCCACTGGATCAGGCCCCGGGCACCCGCAGCCCCCGCGCCGCCTCGGTCAGGGCCGCCTGTTCGGTCGGGGAGTCGGCGAAGGCGCGCATCCCGTTGCGCCAGGCCGCGGTCGCCGCGGCGCCGTCGCCCAGCACCATCCGCGCCCGCATCAGCCGCACCCAGCCGTCCCGGTCGCGCGGCGAGGCCCGCAGCCGCTCCTCCAGCCCGCTGACCATGCCCTGGATCATGGCCTGCCGGTCCGCCTCGGACATGGACCCGGCCTCGGCGATCTGGGCCGCGGTCGGACCGGGGATGCCGGGGCTCGCCGTGGCGGCCGCCGATCCCGCCGCCGCCGGCCGCAGCCGGCCCGAGATGTCCTGCCCTCGTTCGCGCGCCAGATCCTCGACGAAGGCCCGGACCTCGGCGGCCCAGGGCGCGCCCGCAGGCGCCGAATTGATCAGGTCGATCCAGGCCGTCATGGCCGCCTCGCGCTCGCCGCGCTGGTCCATCTCGACGGCGACGAAATAGCGGGCGCGGGGGTCCTGCGGATCGGCGCGCAGGGCGCCGCGGAAGGCGGCCAGGGCGGCCGGGGTCACCTGCCCGCCCCCGGCCTGGACCAGGGCCTCGCCCTGGGCCGAGAAATGCTCGGCGTTGCCGGGCTCCAGCGTTCCGGCCCGGCCATAGGCCTCGGCCGCCTCGGCGAACCGCCCGGTCTGGAAATAGGACCAGCCCAGCATGCGCCAGCCGTTGACGTCTTCCGGCGTCTGGCGAAGCTGGGTCTCCAGCTGGGTGATCATGGCCTGGACGTCGGCGCCCTGATGGGCCGCATCAGTGGGCGCGGCGGCCATGGCGGCGGTGCGCGGTCCGGCGCCCGGCAGGTCGGGCCGCCCGAGCACGGCGTAGAGCCCCGCCCCGCCCAGGGCGACGACCCCGGCCAGGCCCAGGGCCAGACGGATCATGGCCTTCTCGCCCAGCGGCCGGCCCTTCGGCGTCGGCTCGACGCCCTCGGCCAGCGCCCGGCGCTCGACCTCCAGCCGCAGGGCCGCGATGTCATCGGCCGGCGCCGTCCCGGCCTCCGCCTGACGGTCCAGATCGGCCAGCTGCGCCTTCAGCACCTCGGCCGAGCTCGAGCGGCGGTCCAGCAGACCCCCGGGCCGGATCAGCGGCACGGCCAGGCCCACGGCGGCCACGGCGATCATCAGGGTCAGGACAATCCAGAGGATCATGAAGGGTCACCGGTTCTCAGTATGGCGGCGAGCTTGCGCCGCTCTTCGGCCGACAGGGGGGCGGGGTCCGCCGCGCCCGCCCGTCCGCGGCGCCGCAAATAAAGGGCCACCCCCAGCCCGCCGGGGATCAGCACGACCAGCGGCGCCGCCCACAGCAGAATGGTCTGCAACTCCAGCGGCGGCTTGAGCAGGACGAAGCTGCCGTAGCGGGCGACGATATAGGCCATGACCTCCTCGTCCGTGTCCCCGGCGGTCAGGCGTTCGCGGACGATGGCGCGCAGGTCGGCGGCGAGCGGCGCGTCGGAATCGTCGATCGACTGGTTCTGGCAGACGACGCAGCGCAGGTCCTGGCTGATCGCCCGCGCCCGCGCCTCCAGCGCCGGATCGGCCAGCTGTTCTTCCGGCAGCACCGCCAGGGCGGGGCCGGCCAGCAGCAGGGCGCAGATCAGTCCGGGCAGCAGGCGTTTCACGTCTCGGCCTCCAGTCGGGTCATCATCGGCTGCAGGGTCTCGTTCCAGATTTCCGGCGTGATCGGGCCGACGTGGCGGTAGCGGACCCGGCCGTGGCCGTCGATGACGAAGGTCTCGGGCGCGCCCGTCACGCCGAAGTCGATGCCGGTGCGGCCGCCCGGATCCGCCCCGATCAGAGTGTAGGGATTGCCGCGCCGGGCCAGCCATTCGGCTCCGGCGGCGGGCTCGTCCTTCCAGTCCAGCCCGTGGATGGTCACGCCCTCGGACTGCAGGCGCAGCAGCATCGGATGTTCGATGACGCAGGCCACGCACCAGGAGGCGAAGACGTTGAGCAGCATCGGCTTGCCGGTGAAGTCCGACGAGGCCAGGCCCACCGTGTCCTCGGGCGTGATCCCGGGCAGGTCGAAGGTCGGAATCGGCCGGTCGATCAGCATCGACGGCAGGACGCTGGGGTCGCGCCGCAAGCCCAGGCCCAGCGCCGCCCCGACCAGCAGGAACAGGACGATCGGAACGACGAAGGCCAGCCGCCTCATGCCGCCGCCTCCGCGACCTTGGCCGGAACCGGTTTGCGCGCGGGCATGGCCAGCCGCATGCGGCGGTCCGACAGCGACAGGATGCCCCCCAGGGCCATGATCAGCGCCCCGCCCCAGATCCAGCCGACCAGCGGGTGCCACCACAGCCGGACGGTGATCCCGCCCAGCGTGGCGCTCTCGCCGACCGAGACATAGAGATTCCCCAGCGCCTCCCCGCGGATGCCCGCCTCGGTCGTCTGGGTCTGGCTGGACGGATAGAAGCGTTTCTCGGACAGCATCAGGACGGGCTGGCCGCTTCCCTCGACGCGGAACCGGGCCTGCTGCGCCTCATAGTTCTGGCCGGTCGCCGGGCCGACGGCGTCCAGGGTGATGCGCCGCCCGGCGAATTCGAGGGTCTGGCCGGGGACCATGGTCGCCACCTCGCTGGCCGTCCAGGCGGTCATGGCGGTGACGCCGATGGTGGTCACGCCCAACCCCGCGTGCGCCACCGCCACGGCCCAGAAGGCCAGCGGCGTGGTCCGGATCAGCCGGCCGGTCCCGGCGCCCTTGCGGCCCAGTCCCCAGCGCCGCGCCAACAGCATGAAGGCCGCCGCGATCAGCCAGACGCCCAGTGCGATGCCCAGCGCCGCTCCGACTTCGGCGATCCCGAACACCAGCACGCCCAGCGCCGCGGCCGCCGCCGTGGCGACCAGGGGCCAGCGCAGCCGGGTCAGCACGGCCCGCGCCGTGTCCCGCTTCCAGTTCAGCATCGGCCCGAAGGCGACCAGCACCAGCAGGGGCACGAACAGGGGCATGAAGGTCAGGGCGTAGAACGGCGGGCCGACCGAAATCTTGTCGCCGCTCAGCACGTCGATGAACACCGGATAGAAGGTGCCCAGGAACACCGTGGCGGTGGCGGCCAGCAGGAACAGGTTGTTCAGGGTGATCCCGGCCTCGCGCGACAAGGGCGAGAACAGGGCCCCGGTCCGCATCGCCGGCGCACGCCAGGCGTAGAGGCCCAGCGCCGATCCCGTGGCGATCAGGATGAAGACGAGAATATAGGCCCCGCGCTCCGGATCGACCGCGAAGGCGTGCACGCTGGTCAGGACGCCCGAGCGCACCAGGAAGGTGCCGATCATGCTGAGCGAGAAGGTCAGGACGGCCAGCAGGATGGTCCAGCTGATCAGGGCTCCGCGCTTTTCCAGCACCAGGGTCGAGTGCAGCAGCGCCGTGCCCATCAGCCAGGGCATCAGCGAGGCGTTCTCGACCGGGTCCCAGAACCACCAGCCGCCCCAGCCGAGCTCGTAGTAGGCCCACCAGCTGCCCAGGGCGATGCCGACGGTCAGCGAAATCCAGGCCGACAGCACCCACGGCCGCACCCAGCGCGCCCAGGCGGCGTCCACCCGCCCCTCGATCAGGGCGGCGACGGCGAAGGAGAAGGCGACCGAAAAGCCGACATAGCCGAGGTAGAGCAGCGGCGGATGCATCACCAGGCCGGGGTCCTGCAGCAGCGGGTTCAGCTCGGTCCCGTCAAGCGGGATCGGACTCAACCGCGAGAACGGGTTGGAGGTGAACAGGCAGAAGCCGAGGAAGGCCGCGCTGAGCATCCCCTGCACCCCCAGCACCCGCGCCTGCAGCGTCTCGCGCAGGGTCCGGCCGAAGAAGGCGATGGCCCCGCCGTGCAGGGCCAGGATCAGCACCCACAACAGCATCGATCCCTCGTGGCTGCCCCAGGTGGCGGCGAATCGATAGGGGACGGGCTGGGTGCTGTGGCTGTGTTTGGCGACCAGTTCGACGGAAAAATCCATTGTCAGATAGGCTGTGGCCAGGGCGCCGAAGGCGAGCACGACGAAGGCCAGCTGCAGCAGGGCGGAGGCGCGGCCGAGCGCCATCAGGACGGAATCCCCGCGATGGGCGCCCAGCAGCGGGGCTGTCCCCTGAACCAGTCCGAGCATGAAGGCGAGGATCAGCGCCAGCTGGCCGATTTCCGCGCTCATTCAATATGCTCCGCCGCCCCACCTGTACTGTAGCGAGCGCCGCCCCTATGGTAAAGCAGCGTGGGGGACGGACCGGGGCGGCGATACAGACCGTCGGCCGTCCGGACACGCTGCGAGGGGGACGTGGTGGAGGGGGTCCATCGGATCGCCATCTTGGGATCGGGGCCCGCCGGCCTCAGCGCGGCCGCGCACGCGGCGGCCCGCGGCGTGAGCCACGTCCTGCTCGAGAAGTCGGATCACCTGTCGGACACCATCTTCCGGTACCAGCGCGGCAAGCACATCATGGCCACCCCCAGCCAGCTGGTGGTGCGTGCCGACGTGAGCTTCGAGCCCGGCAAGCGCGAGACCATCCTCGACACCTGGAACGGCGAGGCGGCGAAACACAAGGTCAACGTCCGCCACCACGCCGAGGTGAAATCCATCACCGGCGCGAAGGGCGACTTCAGCATCGCCCTTTGGGACGGCTCCGTGGTCCGCGCCGAAACCGTGGTCCTGGCCATCGGCACCCAGGGCAACCCCAATCTGATGTCCTGCGAGGGCGGCGGGCTGCCGCACGTCCAGTACCAGCTCGACGACCCCGCCGAATATGTCGACGAACACATCTGCGTCGTCGGCGGCGGCGACGCGGGCATCGAGAACGCCCTGGGCCTGATCGCCGACCGGGCCCAGGGCAACACCGTCACCCTGGTCAACCGCGCCGCCGACTTCGCCCGGGCCAAGGAAGCCAACGCCAAGGCTCTGCTGGCGGCGCAGGAGGCGGGCCACATCACCCTGCTGACCACCGCTGAGACGACCCTGATCGAGCCCGGCTGGATCACCGTCGACACCCCCGAAGGCGCCACCCGTTTCCAGTGCGACCGGGTGATCGCGCGGCTGGGTTCGGCCCCGCCGCGGAAATTCGTGGAGTCGATCGGGCTGGAGTTCACCAGCGCCGCGCGCGAGGCCTTCCCCAAACTGTCGCCGACGTTCGAAAGCACCGTGCCCGGCGTCTATGTGATCGGCGCCCTGGCCGGCTATCCGCTGATCAAGCACTGCATCAACCAGGGCTATGACGTCGTTGAATACATCGGCGGCGCCGTCGATCTGAAACCCGCCGACGAGCCCATTCTGGAGGCCCGACTGAAGGGCCTGCCCGGCAACCGTTCGGTGGCCCAGTGGCTGGAGTTCCTGCGTCAGGAGATCGAAATCCTGCGCGGCCTGTCGCCCCTGCAGATGCGCGAATTCCTGCTGGATTCGGACGTCCGCGCCTATCAGGCCGGCGACGTCGTCTTCAAGCGCCACTCGATCGGCTCGTCCCTGTTCGGCATCGCCTCGGGCTCGGTCGAGGTCGAGGTCGGCAGCGGCCGCAAGAAGATGGCCGTGCCCATCCCGACCGGCTCCATCGTCGGCGAGGTCGGGCTGATCTCCGGCCGTCCGCGCGGGGCCACGGTGCGGGCGGCCGAGCCCAGCATCCTGCTGGAAATCCCGCGCATGGCGGCCCTGCGCCTGATGGCCTCGGTCAAGGAGGCGCGCGACACGGTCAACCGCATCACCACCGAACGCCAGCTGCTGCAGATGTTCGGCTCGGGCCTCACGTCCGCCGACCTGACCGACGTGCTCGAGACGGCGGAAATCCGCCAGGTGAAGACCGGCGAGGCCATCATCAACGAGGGCGAGGACGGCTACGACATCTTCGTCGTTCGCTCTGGCAGCATGGTGGTCGAGAAGCAGATCGGCGGAAAGCCGGTCTTCCTGTCCTATCTGCCCGCCGGCTCCTACGTCGGAGAGATGGCCCTGGTCGACGGCGGGCGGCGCAGCGCCACGGTCCAGGCCGCCATCCGCTCCGAGGTGGTCAAGCTGGACGGCGACCGCTTCCGCGCCCTGCTGAAGCGCAAGCCCGAGCTGGAGGAAAAGCTGCGGGCCGACATGGCCGACCGCCGCAGGGTCACCGGCTATATCGAGGAACAGAAGGGCAAGTTCGGCGACGTCGTCGACATGTACAGCGCCGTCGCCGACTTCCTGGTCGACCAAGGCATCGGCGAGGCCACGGACGTCCTGCTGATCGACGAGACCCTCTGCATCGGCTGCGACAACTGCGAAAAGGCCTGCGCCGACGTCCACGACGGCCTGTCGCGGCTGGACCGCGAGGCGGGCCGCACCTACGCCCACCTGCATGTGCCGACCTCATGCCGGCATTGCGAACACCCCTATTGCATGACCGACTGTCCGCCCAATGCGATCCATCGCGGGCCGGACGGCGAGGTCTTCATCGACGAGACCTGCATCGGCTGCGGCAACTGCCAGCGGAACTGTCCTTATGACGTGATCCGCATGGACTCGCGGCCGCCGCCCAAGCCGGACCTGATCTCCTGGATGCTGTTCGGGGCCGGCCCGGGGCCTGGCGAACCCGACAAGGCCTGGCGCGCCAAACACAAGCCCAAGGGCGCCGAGCCGCCCAAGGTCGCCATCAAATGCGACATGTGCATCGGCAAGTCGGGGGGACCGGCCTGCGTGCGCGCCTGTCCGACGGGCGCGGCCATCCGCGTCTCGCCCGAGGAATTCCTCACCGTCAAACGCATGAACAGGGGCGACTAGTCCCTTGGCCAGGACACAGAAAACCGGCGAACGCTCCAACGCGGTCCAGCATGAGGGCTTCCTGCGCCACCGCAATTTCCGCTGGGCCTGGCGGGGGGCGATCCTGTGCCTCATCGCCGCCGTCGCCTATCTGCTGATGGACGGCCAGCCCCGGCCCAACGGCGGCAGCGTGTTCGGCTATGCGGCGGGCACGGTCTCGGCCCTGCTGGTGCTGTGGCTGACCCTGCTGGGTTTGAGGAAACGCGCCATCACCTCCGGCCAGTGGTCGCTCAAGGCCTGGGTCTCGGCGCACGTCTATCTGGGTCTGGCGGTGCTTGTGATCACCACCCTGCACGCCGGGTTTCAGTTCGGCTGGAACATCCACACCCTGGCCTATGCCCTGATGGTGCTGGTCGTCGTGTCCGGCCTGTTCGGCATCACTGTCTATGCCTTGCTGCCCCGCTACCTCAGCCGCAATCGCGGCGAGACCACCCAGAAACAGATGCTGGAAACCCTCAAGGCGCTGGATCGGCAGATCAACGAGGCCGCCCAGCCCCTGTCCGAGGCCCAGGCCCATGTGGTGCAGATGTCGCTGGACGGCAGCCGCGTCGGCGGCGGCCTGTGGCGGCGGCTGTCGGGCGGTCGCGGCGGCTGCGGCAACCGCAAGGCCCTGTCGCGGATGCGCGGCCTGCGCCGTCAGGCGACGGAAGCCCAGGCGCCGATGCTGGA
>CALSBO010000096.1:0-9839 GCA_943373195.1 Brevundimonas vancanneytii | reverse complement strand
AGGGCGCGGGCGTCGGCAAGGCTCACCTGGATGTCGGTCGTGCCGAGACCGATCATCACCGGACCGTCGTAGCCTTCGATCAGGTCGACGGGATCAAGGCCGATCCATGAAATCAGATAGGGCTGGACCGACGGCCGGAATAGGCTGGCCAGCTCCGCCGGCGCGTTGGTCACCGGTCTGCCCGCCTCAAGTTCGTCGAGGGCGGCGAAGGCGGGAGCCTGCAAGGCCTCCGGCAGGCCCGCCCGGAACTGTTCACGCAGGATGACCCCGGCGGGACGCCCCGCCCCCGCGAGGAGCACCAGACCGCAGACCGACGGGTTGCCGTCCTGCGCCGCCGCGAGGGCGATCTGAGAGCCCTCGCTGTGTCCGATCAGCCAGACGCATGGCCGGCCGGTCACGCGGGCTGCTTCGGCGGCCCAGCTGCGGGCGTCGTTAATGTAGGTCTGGAACGTCAGATCCTCTTCCCGCCCGGCGGCGAAGGTGCTCTGACCGACACCGCGCTTGTCGATCCGCACCGTGGCCACGCCCTGTTCGGCCAGACCTTCGGCCAGCAGGCGGTAGGTGGAGGCGACCAGGCCGCCTGGGCTGTTGCCGTCCCGGTCGGTCGGGCCGGAGCCCGGCAGGATGACGGCGACCGCGCGGGTGGGGCCTTCGGGCGTCAGCAGAGTCCCGTGCAGCGGCGCGGGCTCGGACGGCAGGACAATCGGTGCTGAGATCGGGTCGGACAGCAGGGCGGCGGCGAGGATGAGGCTGAGCATGGCGGCTCTCCGTACGGTCGGGATCAGAAGGGCTGGCGGTCGGGATCGGTGCGCCACACGCGCCAGCTTTCGACGACAGACAGGGTGGCGGCGACCACGACGGCCCCGATGAGCACCTGATAGCCGAGCGGCTGGGGCGCGGCGGGCGCGGCGGCGAGGCCTGCGAAACCGATCAGAAAGAACAGCCGCCCGGCCAGGCGGTTCGAGCGGTCCCAGGCGAGACGGCTCTTGTAGGACCATGGAGTACGCACCCCGGCGACCGGATTGGGTCCGACACGGCCCAGCACGGCGCCGATCAGCAGGAAGAGGGCGGACAGGCCCGCCATCGGGACGACGGCGCCCAGCGACGTCAGCCGGCTGACGCTGGCGGCGGCGGCGAACAGGCTGATCGCGAGGAAGGTCGTCAAGATCAGCACCTGTCCGAAGCGGAGCGAGCGAGCCCGGGCGGCGTCTTCCGCACGGGCGGCCGCAAGGCCCATTCCGCCCGCGAAGGCGGCGGTCAGCAGGGCGAGGACGCCGATGCCGCCGCCGATCGCCTCCCGCCCGGCCCAAGCGTCGGCCTGGCCGTCGATACCGTAGTGGTAGGGCATGAATTCCGCGGGTCCGGCCAGGTAGATGCTGGCGGCGACGACGGCGATCATGACGACAGCGGCGGCGGTGGCGCGGTCGGCGTTGGTAAGGCGGGTCACGGAAGGCTCTCCTTGTCTGGGTCGGCGGCCCGGGCGCCGGTCATGGCCAACAGGAAGGCGAGGGCCTCCTCGACGGCCGAAATCTCGAGCCGGTAGCGGATCGAGGCGCCTTCGCGCTCGGGCGAGACCAGACCGGCCTCCTTCAGCGCATTGAGGTGGCCGGTGATGGTCGGCCAGCTCATGTCGAACGCGGCGGCGATGTCGCCGGACGCCATCGGACCCTTGCGCAGCATGCCGATGATGCGGCGGCGGACCGGATGCGACAGGGCCTTGAACAGCGAGTTCATAGGCAGAAGACTAATTAGGAAATATCCTAATAGCAAGCGTGGTTTTGGCATCTGCCCAAGTGATTGAGGGCGAACGACTAGATCGAGAAACTGACCCCACACCCGCAGTTCGACGCTGCGTTCGGGTTCCGCACCACGAACTGCGCCCCGGCCAGATCGTCGACGAAGGCGATCTCGGAGCCCTTGAGGAAGGGCAGGGAAACGGCGTCCACCACCGCCGCCTGGCCGCCGGCCTCGACGCGGATGTCGTCGGCTTCGGCGGCCTGGACCAGTTCGAACCGGTACTGGAAGCCCGAACACCCCCCGCCGTCGACGGCGACGCGCAGCAGGACCGGATGGCCCTCATCCACCCCCAGCTCGGCCAGCCGCCGTGCGGCGCTGTCGGCCAGGGTCAGGCCATGCCCGCCCGAGGACGGCGATATCTGGAACGGGGCTGCGGATTGGACGGTGCTCACAGGGGCCTATATGAGGCGCGGACGGGCCAACGCAAAGGCCCGGGGTCCGAAAGAGCGGCACATCTTGATCCCCGAGCGCGCGCCCTATGCCGAATATCCCGAACACAGCCGGGGTCGGCTGACGCCCGAGCCGATCAGCCGCACGCGCAACGCCTATGCCCGGGACCGCGACCGCATCATTCACGCCACCGCCTTCCGCCGCCTGAAGGAGAAGACCCAGGTCTTCGTGGCGCACGAGGGCGACCACTACCGCACGCGCCTGACCCATTCGCTGGAGGTGGCCCAGGTCGCCCGGTCGCTGGCCCACGCCCTGCGGCTGGACACCGACCTGGCCGAGACCGTGGCCCTGGCCCACGATCTGGGTCATCCGCCGTTCGGCCACGCGGGCGAGGACGAGCTACAGGCCCGGATGGAGCCGTGGGGCGGCTTCGATCACAATGTCCAGACCTTCCGCGTCGTGACCAAACTCGAGCACCGCTACCCCGCCTTCGACGGCCTGAACCTGAGCTGGGAGACGGTCGAGGGGGTGGTCAAGCACAACGGCCCGGTGTCGCACCGGCTGGACGAGCCGGCGTGGAAGGCCATCGCCGACTATGCGCCCGGATGGGACCTGCGGCTGGGCACCTTCGCCTCGCTGGAGGCCCAGGCGGCGGCGATCGCCGACGACATCGCCTACAACAACCACGACGTCGACGACGGGGTGCAGGCGGGGCTGTTCACCTTGGACGACCTCGCCGAGGTGCCTCTGATCGGGCCGGTGCTGCATGGGGTGCGCAAGGACTGGCCGGGCATCGACGACCGCATGATCCGCATCGAGGCGGTGCGGCGCATGATCGGCGCCATGGTCGAGGACGTTCTGGCCGAGACCGAGCGGCGGATCGAGGCGGCCGACGTCCGCTCGACCGAGGCGGTGCGCACCGCGGACCGCATGCTGGTGGCCTTTTCGCCCGCCATGCTGGCCGATCTGGGCGTGCTGCGGAAATTCCTGTTCGAGCGGATGTACCGCCACTATCGCGTCAACCGCACCCGCAGCCAGGCGCGGCGGCTGCTGGGCGAGATGTTCGAACTGTTCATGGCCGAACCGGCGACCCTGCCGCCCGAATGGTCGGGCCGGGCGGATGTGGCCGATCCGGCGAAACGCGCCCGTGCCGTATGCGACTACATCGCCGGCATGACCGACCGCTACGCCATCGAGGAACACAGGAAACTGTTCAGCTTGGACCCGGCGTTGGGGCTTTAGCTTGTCATCCCGGAAGCCGCGTCAGCGGCTATCCGGGACGCGGCAGGTTGTTTTCATTCGCTCCCGGACAGCCCGCAGGGCTGAGCCGGGAGACGGGTTGATGCGGCCGGCTGTCTCCCGGATAAGCGCAGGCGCTTTCCGGGAGGGATCGATTGGGGTTTGGTCCCGTCCCGGCTCTCCGCTTCGCTTCGGCCGGGATGACAAGGCTGTGGGAGATGCGTCTCCCGGCCTGAAAAAGGACTCGGACCGGGATAGAGTGTGCGTTCCGCGGGTCGATTCGCGCGGACCATGAGGCGCGTCATGTCCAACGAAGATCCCTATCGTCCGAACCAGGGCCGCGACCGGGGCGCCTATACGCCGCCGACAGACGACGACCTGCCGTTCAACCGTGGCGGCTATGATCCGCGCCGGGCGGGCGGGGGCGGCGGGGCCAAGGCGCCGCCGATGACCCTGATCATCTCGGGCGTGGTGCTGCTGGTCCTGATCATCGCCGTGGTGGTCTATTACCGCGCCGGGCCGCGCTCCTCGAGCGACGCGCCGCCCGCCGTGGGCACGCCCGTCGTGCAGATGAAGGCCGATGCGCCCATCGACGCCCAGCCGATCGATCCGGAAGCGGGCATCGACGTCTATAACGACGCCGCCGTTCCAACCAATGCCCCGACCTTCACCCCGCCCCCGGAGGCCGTGCAGCCCCGGCCCGCGGCTCCCGCCGCGACCGAGGCTCCGCGCCCCGCGCCGCCCGCCGAAAAGGCCGAGTCGCGTCCCGCCCCCGCCGCCGGGGGAAACTCCGGCGTCCAGATCGGCGCCTTCTCGACCCCCAGTCTGGCCGACCGCGAGTTCGCCGCCGTCGTCGCCCGCTATCCGCAGTTCACGGCGGGCGCCGACAAGCGGGTGCAGGAGGTGACGGCGTCGAACGGCTCGACCGTCTATCGCACCACCGTGACCGGCCTGAGCCGCGAACAGGCGACCGGCCTGTGCAACGCCATCAAGGCCGGCGGCGGCGACTGTTTCGTGCGTTGAGAACAATACGCTGGCCTTGGTCATGACCGCCGCAATGATACTTGGCTGTAGCGGTCATCGGCTGACGGAGGCGGAACGCGCCTTCTTCGCCGACGCGCGGCCGTGGGGCTTCATCCTGTTCCGCCGCAACATCGACAGCCCGGACCAGGTGCGGGCCCTGACCGCGGAACTCCGCGACAGCATCGGCGACGCCGCCGCCCCGATCCTGATCGACCAGGAGGGCGGCCGGGTGCAGCGGATGGGTCCGCCGCACTGGCCGAAATATCCGCCGGGCGATGCGTATTTTAAGGCGGTCAACGACCCGCTGGCGGCGCGCGAACTGGCCCGGCTCGGCGCGCGGCTGATGGCGCACGATCTGAAGGCAGTGGGGATCAACGTCGACTGCCTGCCCGTCCTCGACACGCCCGTCCCCGGCGCGCACGAGATTATCGGCGACCGCGCCTATGCCCACGACCCGGCTACGGTGGCGCAACTGGGCCGGGCGGCGGCGGAGGGACTGCTGGCCGGGGGCGTCCTGCCGGTGATCAAACACATGCCCGGCCACGGCCGCGCCTTCGCCGACAGCCACCACGCCCTGCCGGTGGTGCATGCCGATTTCGCGACCCTGGACAGCTGGGACTTCGCCCCGTTCAAGGCCCTGTCGGACGTGCCGATGGCCATGACCGCCCATGTGGTGTTCGACGCCGTCGACCGGAAGCGACCGGCGACGACGTCCAGGAAGGCGGTGAAGCTGATGCGCGGGCATCTCGGCTTCGGCGGCCTGATCATGACCGACGACCTGTCGATGACGGCCCTGTCGGGAAGCCTGCGCGAGCGGGCCGAGGCGGCGCTGAAGGCCGGCTGCGACGTGGTCCTGCACTGCAACGGCGACCTCGACGCAATGCGGCAGGTGGCCGAGGGAACGGGCCCGCTCAGGGGCCGGGCGGCGAAACGGGCTGCGGCGGCCCTTGCCCGCATCGTCCACACGCCCGAGCCGCTGGACGAGCGCGAGGCGCGCGACCGGTTCGCCGCCCTGCTGGCCGGACGATTGAACGCCGCCAGGGGGCCGGATGTCGGGGAGGCTCAATCATGACCGACGCCTTCCAGCCGAACCTCGACTTCACCGCCGCCGAACAGGTGGACGAACGCGAAGCCTTCGTCGTCGACCTCGACGGCTATGAGGGGCCGCTGCATGTGCTGCTGGCGCTGGCGCGGACGCAGAAGGTTGATCTGCTGAAACTGTCGATCACCCGGCTGGCGGAACAGTATCTGGCCTTTGTGCACGAGGCGCGGCGGCGCAATTTCTCGCTGGCGGCCGACTATCTCGTGATGGCGTCCTGGCTGGCCTATCTGAAGTCGCGCCTGCTGCTGCCGCGCACCGACAAGGGCAAGGACGACGAACTGCCCGCCGAGGAGATGGCGGCGGCGCTTGCGTTCCGGCTGCAGAAGCTGGAGGCGATGCGCAAGGCGGTCGAGGCCATCACCGCCCGGCCCCAGCTGAAACGCGACGTCTTCGCCCGCGGCGATCCGCAGGCGACGGTGATCGTGCCGTCCGACCGCGTCGACGCCAGCCTGTATGAGCTGATGGCCGCCTATGTGACCCAGCGGCGGCGCGAGGAGCAGCGCCACTACAATCCCGGCCAGCGGGTCGAGGCCTTTGGACTTGAGGCGGCGCGCGACTGGCTGCGCGACGTCCTGCCCCGGCTGGAGCAATGGACGCCGCTGCAGCAGGTGGCGCCGGCGCACAGCCGGTCCGACGGCCCGACCCAGGCCAGCTTTACCGCCTCGACCCTGTCGGCCAGTCTGGAGCTGGTCAAGGAGGGGGCGATGGATGTGAGACAGGCCGAGGCCTTCGCGGACCTGTATCTGAAACGGCGCGGGCGTGGTCAGGTGCTGGAGCTGGTGCCGTGATTCAGTTCGCCCCCGATCACGGAGAGATCGAACGCCGCGTCGAGGCCCTGCTGTTCGCCGCCGCGGGCCCGTTGTCGGCGGCCGAGATCGCGCGCCGCCTGCCCGAGGGCGCCGATGTCGGCGGGGCCATCTCGGCCCTGCGCGAACGCTATCACGGACGGGGCGTCGAGCTGGAATGCGTCGCCGACCGTTGGTGTTTCCGCACCGCGCCGGACCTGTCCTTCCTGATGACCGAGGAGCGCGAGGAGCCGCGCCGGCTGTCCAAGGCCGCGCTCGAGACCCTGGCCATCATCGCCTATCACCAGCCCTGCACCCGGGCCGAGGTCGAGAGCGTGCGCGGCGTTTCCCTGTCCAAGGGCACGCTGGACCTGTTGCTGGAGATGGGGTTCGTGCGGCTGCGCGGACGGCGGCGGACGCCCGGACGGCCGGTGACCTACGGCACGGCCGACCGGTTCCTGGAGCATTTCGGCCTGTCCAACCTGTATGACCTGCCGGGCGTGCAGGAGATGAAGGCGGCGGGCCTGCTGGACCTGTCGATCCCGGTCGGCTTCGAGGTGCCGGACCCGTCGCGGGCTGCGGACGGCGACGACGAGCCCCTGTTGCCGGGCGACGAGGACGCGCCCGAGTTCGCGCAGGATTTCGTGGCGGAGGACGATTCCTCCCCCTAGCGAAGCGCTGGGGGAGGAACTATGATGCAATCCCCTCCGTCCCTTGCTAATCCGCTTCGATGATCGCTCGCCTTCGCCCCGTACCGTTCGACCTCGGCCCCGTGCATTTCGTGGGCATCGGCGGCATCGGCATGAGCGGCATCGCCGAGATCATGCTCAAGATCGGCTATTCGGTGCAGGGCTCGGACGCCAAGGCGTCGGCCAATACCGAGCGGCTGGAAAAGCTGGGCGCGCGGATCTTCATCGGCCACGACGCCGGCCACATCGGCGACGGCGTCTCGGCGGTGGTCTATTCGACCGCGGTCAAGGCGACCAATCCCGAGATGGTCGCTGCGCGCGAACGCCGCATCCCGCTGGTGCGCCGGGCCGAGATGCTGGCCGAACTGATGCGGCTGCAGTTCTCGATCGCGGTCGGCGGGACGCACGGCAAGACCACGACGACCTCGATGGTGGCGGCCATTCTCGACGCCGGCGGGCTGGACCCGACGGTGGTCAACGGCGGCATCATCAACGCCTATGGCACCAACGCCAAGGTCGGCGACGGCGACTGGATCGTGGTCGAGGCCGACGAGAGCGACGGCAGCTTCCTGCGCCTGAAGTCGACGGTGGCCATCGTCACCAACATCGACCCCGAGCATCTGGACCACTACGGCGACTTCGACGGGGTGCGGAAGGCGTTCGTGGATTTCGTCGAGAACATTCCCTTCTACGGCTTCGCCGCCGTCTGCCTCGACCATCCCGAGGTGCAGCGGCTGGTGGCCTCGATCGATAACCGGCGGCTGGTGACCTATGGGGTCAACCCCCAGGCCATGGTCCGGGCCGACAATGTCGAGATGAAGCCCGACGGCTGTCGCTTCGACGTCGTGATCCAGAAACAGGGGCTCGCCGCGCTGGACGAGCCGACCCGGATCGAGGGCCTGCATCTGCCCATGGCCGGCTGGCACAATGTCGCCAATGCGCTCGCCGCCATCGCCGTGGCGCGCGAGCTGGACGTGTCGGACGAGGCGATCAAGTCGGGCCTCGCCGGTTTCGGCGGCGTGCGGCGGCGCTTCACCACCACGGGCGTGGTCGGCGGGGTGCGGATCGTCGACGACTACGGCCACCACCCGGTCGAGATCGCCGCCGTCCTGAAGGCCGCACGCCAGGTGGCCGAGGGCCGGGTCATCGCCGTGGTCCAGCCGCACCGCTTCACCCGGCTGGAATCCCTGATGGAGGACTTCTCCACCTGTTTCTCCGACGCCGACGCGGTGTTCGTGGCCGACGTCTATGCGGCCGGCGAGACGCCGATCGAGGGGATCGACAAGGACGCCCTGGTCGAGGGCATCCGCCGTTTCGGGCACCGGTCGGTGCAGCCGCTTGGGAGTGTGGAGGCCCTGCCAGCGGTGATCGCGGCCGAGGCGAAGGACGGCGATCTGGTGGTGCTGCTGGGGGCGGGGGACATCACCCAGTGGGCCTATGCCCTGCCGGGGCAGCTGGAGGGGCGGGGGTGAGCCTCACAGTCGTGACGGGCGGTTGCCAATGCGGTGCGATCCGTTACGAGCTGCGCGCTGAGCCTCGGGGATCAACCTGTCACTGTCGCATGTGCCAGCGGGCGACTGGTGGGGCTTTCGCGGCCCTAACCTGCGTTCCCAAAGATGCGTTTGAGTGGACGCAAGGAACGCCCGCGTTCTTCGCAAGCTCGACGGTCGTTCAGCGAGGTTTCTGTTCTGGTTGCGGGACGCCGCTATCGTTCACTTATGAGGGAAGCGCAAATACCAATGTGACCGTCGGCTCGCTTGACGATCCCGAACGCGCCAACATCCTGATGCACTTCGGCGTTGAGTCCCGACTGTCCTGGCTCAAACTGTGCGACGGGCTCCCCGAAGTTGAAACGGGCGGGGATCCGAAGGCCGCCGCGCGGTTGGAGGGTATGTTGTCGCTACAAGCTCCTGTTCCTCGGGGTTCGGCATCGTGATCGCTTGGAGCGAGAACCTCCCCGCCGTTCGCGGCAAGCTCCTCCGCGATGAGCCGCTGGGACCGTTCACCTGGTTCCGCGTGGGCGGGAACGCGGACGCCCTGTTCATCCCGGCCGACGCCGATGATCTGGCCGACTTCCTCAAGGCGCTGGACCCGTCCACGCCGGTGACGGTGCTGGGCGTGGGCTCCAATGTCATCGTGCGCGACGGCGGGGTCGAAGGGGTGGTGATCCGGCTGGCCGGGCGGCCCTTCGCCGGGATCACGACCGAGGGCGATACGATCACGGCCGGCGCGGGCGCGCTTGACTCCATGGTCGCCCGGGCCTCGGCCAAGGCCGGGCTGGCGGGGCTGGAATTCTATGCGGGCATACCGGGCACCATCGGCGGGGCCCTGACCATGAACGCGGGGTGCTACGGCGCCGAGACCAAGGACATTCTGGTGTCCGCCTGGGGGCTGAAGCGGTCGGGCGAGCGAGTCGACTACAGCCTAGCCGACTTCGGCTACACCTACCGTCACTCTGAGGCGCCCGCCGACATCATCTGGATCGAGGCGACCTATCGCGGGACGCCCGCCGATCCCGAGGCGGTGGCCGCGAAGATCGCCGAAATCACCTCCCGCCGCGAACAGACCCAGCCGATCCGCGAGAAGACCGGCGGCTCGACCTTCAAGAACCCGCTGGGCCATTCGTCGTGGAAACTGGTCGACGACGCGGGCTGGCGCGGGAAGCTGTTCAAGGCCACCGGGGGTGGGGCCATGTTCAGCGAGCTCCACTCCAACTTCATGATCAACCCCGGCGAAGCCACCGCCGCCGACATCGAGGGTCTGGGCGACGCGGTGCGGGCCGATGTGCTGGCCAAGACCGGGGTCCAGCTGGAT
>CALSBO010000095.1:0-10185 GCA_943373195.1 Brevundimonas vancanneytii | reverse complement strand
ATCGATGACGGCCGCATCGGTCCGGGTCCGCGAGGCGCTTTCCTTGCGGAGGGCCGAAAGCTGCAGATTGGGCCGGGCGAAGCTGTCGACGACGACCTTCGCATCGTCCAGCCGGAGCGAGCGCACGATGTCGTCGCGGGTCCGGGCGTCGGCGGTGGCGGTGACGGCGATGCGGGGCACGCCGGGGAAGAGTTCGGTGAGACGGCCCAGCGTCCGGTAGTCCGGGCGGAAGTCATGTCCCCATTGCGAGACACAGTGGGCTTCGTCGATGGCGATCAGGCTGAGGGGCAGGTCGTGCAACCGGTCGATCAGATGCGGCTGCGCCAGTCCCTCGGGTGAGACATAGAGCAGGTCGAGTTCGCCCGCGCGAGCCTGCCGCCAGATGGCCGAGCGGTCATCCATGGAGACGCCGGAATCGAGACGTGCGGCGGCGACGCCCTGCTGTTTCAGCGCCTCGACCTGGTCGGTCATGAGGGCGATCAGGGGCGAGATCACCAGCCCCAGGCCCGGCCGCAGCATGGCGGGGATCTGATAGCAGACGCTCTTGCCGCCGCCGGTCGGCAGGACGGCGACGACATCGCGCCCGGCGAGGATTTCAGCCACCACCTCGGCCTGGCGCCCGCGGAAATCGGCATGGCCCCAGACCCGCCCCAGCGTGGCGCGGGCGTCGGCCAGCGTCGGCGCGACCGGGGTCCGTTGGCTTGAAGGGTGCGTCGAGTCGGCGAGCATCGCGCGCTTGTGCCTCATTTGTTCCGGCCTGTCAGTCGGGAAGTCGGTGACGGCTTCGCGTTCGACGGCGATACCGCTATTAGGCCCCGCCATGACGACACTCCTCTATGGCCGGCCCCCGGCCGTGTTCGACCCGCCCGGCGCGGCGATCCAGCTTTCGCCGCTGATCCCCGGCTCCACGCCGCTGGAGGACGTGGCCGAAGGCTCGGCTGACTCGATCATGATCCATGCCCCGCCCGGCGTGCTGGAACGACGCCATACCCTGGCCTTGGCGCTGCAGGTGCTCAAGGTCGGAGGACGACTCGACGTCGTGGCCGCCAAGGACAAGGGCGGCTCGCGGCTGAAGAAGGAGCTGGAAGGCTTCGGCGTCGAGGTCGGCGAGAGCGCCAAGGCGCATCACCGCCGCTGCGTCGCGATCCGGCCCGCCGGCTTGACCGGGATCGACGAGGCCATCGCCGCGGGCGCGCCGCGTCTGGTCGAGGGGCTGGAGGCCTGGTCGCAACCGGGCGTCTTCGCCTGGGACCGGATCGACGCGGGGTCGCTGCTGCTGGCCCAGGCCATGCCGTCGTTGAAGGGACCGGGGGCCGACCTCGGCTGCGGCTACGGCGCCCTGGCCACGGTCGTGCTGAAGTCGCCCGCGGTGACGTCTCTGCGGCTGATCGATCTGGACCGCCGCGCGATCGCGGCGGCGAAACGAAATGTCACCGACCCGCGCGCGACCTTCGAATGGGCCGATGCGCGCACCGTGGAGGCGGCAGGCGATCTCAACTTCGTCGTCACCAATCCGCCGTTCCACGACGGCGGCGCCGAGGACAAGCGGCTGGGTCAGGCCTTCATCCGCCAGGCGTCCGGAATGTTGAAGAAGGGCGGCGTCCTGTGGCTCGTGGCCAACCGACACCTGCCGTACGAGGCCGAGCTGAACGACGCCTTCAAGCGGGTGTCGATGGCCGCCGACGGGGGCGGGTACAAGGTGTTCGAGGCGGTGAGGTGAGCGTCCTTGCTTTCGTCATCCCGGGGCGCGCAGCGACCCCGGGACCCAGCGGCGCCGAAGGCGAAATGGCGGACGCAGCCGCGCTCCCGACAGGTTCGCGCTCTCGCGCGCCGCTGGGTCCCGGCCTTCGCCGGGATGACGAACGATGAAAACCCCCACCTCGCGCGTGGACAAGCTCCTCGGCTCGATGGGCTATGGCTCGCGCAACGAGATGGCGCGGCTGGGCAAGGCGGGCGGGATCGTGCTGGACGGCGCCGAGCTGACCGATGTGTCGAAACGGATCGCGGTGACGCCCGATCTGCCGGCGCGGATGCGGATCGACGGTCAACCGCTCGATCCGACGCCGGGTCTGGTGATGATGCTGCACAAGCCGCTGGGCATGACCTGTTCGCGCAAGGAGGACGGGGCCCTGGTCTATGACGTCCTGCCGGAACGGTGGCGGCGGCGCGATCCGGCCATCTCGACCATCGGCCGGCTGGACAAACAGACCACGGGCCTGCTGCTGCTGACCGACGACGGCGACCTGCTGCACCGGGTGATCTCGCCCAGGCGCCATGTCGCCAAGGTCTATCGCGCGACGCTGGCGCGGCCGCTGGACGGGACCGAGGGCGATGTCTTCGCGGCCGGCGGTCTGGTGCTGGAGGGCGAGGACAAGCCCCTGTCGCCCGCCGTGCTGGAGGTGCTGTCGCCCACCGAGGCGCGGCTGACGGTGACCGAGGGCCGCTATCACATGGTGCGCCGGATGTTCGCCGCCGTGGGCAACCACGTCGAGGCCCTGCATCGCGAACGCGTCGGCGGTCTGGCCCTGCCTGCCGATCTGGCGCCGGGCGACTGGCGGTTGCTGGATCAGGACCAGATCGACCGGATTTTCGTCTGACGGAACCGGGGCGGCGCTGGGGCTCTATCGCTGCGCTTCCAGCGGAGACGGCATGACCGGGGCCACGATCAAGCGAAACCTGCGCACCGGACGTTCGCTGTGGGCGGACAGTCATGGGCTGGGCGTGCCCGTTCGACCGCTGAAGGCGCCGATCTCTGTCCATGTGGCCATCGTCGGGGCGGGGATCAGCGGCGCCTTCATGGCCCATGCGCTGAGCCGGGACCATTCGGTGGCGGTGCTGGACCGGCGACCGCCGCTGACCGGATCGACCATGGCCTCGACGGCCCTGCTGCAATGGGAGATCGACCTGCCGCTGACGGCGCTGGCCGACCGCATCGGCATCGCGAAGGCGAAACGGGCGTATCTGCGCTCCCGCCGGGCCGTGGACGACCTGAAACAGGTCATCGCCGACGAGGGCGTCGTCTGCGGCTGTCGCGACAAGGCGACCCTGTATCTGGCCGGCGACCAATACGGTCGGCGCGCGCTGGAGGCCGAGGCGGAGGCGCGGGCGGCGATCGGGTTGGAGAGCGAATTTGTCGGGCCCGACACTCTGCGCGAGCGGTTCGGCGTCGACCGGACCGGCGCCGTCTTCAGCCGGGGATCGGCCAGCGGCGATCCGGCGCGGCTGGCGGCGGGGCTGCTGCGTCGGGCGCGGGCGGCCGGGGCGACGGTGTATTCGCCGGTCGAGGTGCTCGAGGCGGCCAGCGATCCGGACGGGGTCACCCTGCTGACCGACGCGGGCCATGCGGTGCGGGCGAAGGCTGTGGTGTTCTGCTGCGGCTACGAGTTTCCCAAGGGTGTCCCTACCCCGGGGGCGACCGTGATCTCCACCTGGGCCATGGCCTCGAAGCCCCGTCAGCGCTGCCCCGCCTGGCTGCGCGACACCCTCGTCTGGGAAGCCTCCGACCCCTACCTCTATTTCCGCATGGGCCGCGACGGCCGGCTGATCGTCGGCGGCGAGGACGAGGCGTCCGCCACCGCCCATGCCGACAAGGCGAAGCTGAAGGCGAAAAGCGCGGCCATCGCCCGCAAGCTCGAACGGCTGCTGCCCGAGGTCGAGTTCGAGATCGACTACAGCTGGGCCGGCGCCTTCGGCCAAAGCGCCACCGGTCTGCCCTCGATCACACCCGTGCCCGACATGGACCACGCCTGGGCCGTGATGGGCTTCGGCGGCAACGGCATCACCTATTCGGTCATCGCCTCGCAGGTCGTGTCGGCGGCGATCCGGGGCGGGGTCGACCCGGACGCGGACTTGTACCAGCCGTGACTGGACGATAGCCATCTGGATGGCTATGATTGAAGCATGAGCACCTACACCGTCGCCCAGGCGCGAGACAACCTGTCGAAACTGATCGCCCAGGCTGAGCGGGGCGAAGACGTTCGGATCGAGCGCAACGGCAAGCCTGCCGTTCGTCTGGTGCCGGAAGGCGCCAAGACCCTGGTGCTGGATGTGGAAGACATCAAGCGACGGCGCATCGTCCCGGAGAAGGGTCCCTTGAACATCGTCGAAATCATCGAGGAAATGCGCGCCGAGCGTCCGTGGTGAGGTCGTATCTGGACGCCAGTCTGGTGGTCTCGATCGTGGCGCGCGACGACCACAGCGATCGGGCCGATCGGTGGCTGGACACCCTGCCCGATGTCGCCTTCAGCCTCTGGACATTGGCGGAGGCCAGTTCGGCCCTGTCGCATGCCGTCCGGACCGGACGGTTGACGGTCGGGGATCGTCGGCGCTCGGAAACCGAGATGGACCGGAGGTTCGATCCAGCCATGCCGTCGACAGACGTCCGCGCCGCGGACTTTCTGGCGGCGCGAGCCCTGCTGTCGATGTTTCCGCTCCTGCGCGCGCCGGACGCCGTGCATCTGGCCATCGCCGAGCGGGAGGGGTGGAGGCTCGCCACCTTCGATCATCGTCTCGCCGACGCCGCCCGGACGCTCGGGCTTGAACTCGCGCTGCCATGACCTCAGCCAAGATCTGCGGCCTGACCACGCCCGATGCGCTGGATGCGGCGCTCGCCGGCGGCGCCGCCTTCGTGGGCGCGGTGATGTTCCCGAAAAGCCCGCGGCACATCGCGCCGCTGCACGCGGCGACCCTGTTCGAGCGAGCGCGCGGCAGGGCGAAGATCGTGGCGGTGACGGTCGACGCAGATGACGCCCTGCTGACCGAGATCGCCCTGATCCTGAAGCCGGACCTGATCCAGCTGCACGGGTCCGAGACGCCGGCGCGGGCGGAGCGGGTGCGGATGCTGACCGGGGCGGGGGTCATCAAGGCGCTGCCGATCCGGACGCAGGAGGATTTCGCCGAAGCGGCCGACTGGGAGCCGTTCGCCGATCATCTGATGTTCGACGCCAGACCGCCCGAGGGGTCCCCCCTGCCCGGCGGGGTCGGGGCCCGGTTCGACTGGACGCTGCTGGCCGGCCGAAACTTCCGCCGGCCGTGGTTCGTGGCCGGGGGACTGACGCCGGACAATGTCGGCGAGGCGATGCGGATTTCGGGCGCGCCCCTGGTGGATGTGTCCTCTGGCGTGGAAACCGCGCCGGGTGTTAAGGACGCCGCGCTGATCACGGCGTTTCTCGACGCCGTCCATTCGGCCTGATTTCCGCCGCTCCCCAAAATGCCCAATTCCGGGGCGAGACAAGCCTGTGAACGCCATCCTGCCCAACAGCTACGCCATGCCTGACGCCGAGGGCCGGTTCGGTCCCTATGGCGGCCGGTTCGTGGCCGAGACCCTGATGCCGCTGGTTCATGAGCTCAACGCGGCCTATGAGGCGGCCAAGGCGGATCCGGCGTTCCAGGCCGAGCTGGACGGTTTCCTGACCGACTATGTCGGCCGGCCCAGCCCGCTGTACCTCGCCGAGCGGCTGACGGCCCACCACGGGGCCGCCGACATCTGGTTCAAGCGCGACGAGCTGAACCACACGGGCGCGCACAAGATCAACAACTGCATGGGCCAGATCCTGCTGGCCATGCGGATGGGCAAGACGCGCATCATCGCCGAGACGGGCGCGGGACAGCACGGGGTGGCGACGGCGACCGTCTGCGCCCGGTTCGGCCTGAAATGCGTCGTCTATATGGGCGCGACCGACGTTGAGCGGCAGTCGCCGAACGTCTTCCGCATGAAGCTGCTGGGGGCCGAGGTCGTGCCGGTGACGGCGGGCCGGGCGACGCTCAAGGACGCCATGAACGAGGCGATGCGGGACTGGGTGACCAATGTCGAGGACACCTATTATCTGATCGGCACGGCGGCCGGGCCGCACCCCTATCCGGCCATGGTTCGCGATTTCCAGTCGGTGATCGGCAAGGAGACGCGCGCGGCGATGCTGGCCCGGCGCGGCAAACTGCCCGACGCGGTGGTCGCGGCCATCGGCGGGGGGTCGAACGCCATCGGCCTGTTCCATCCGTTCATCGAGGACGCCGGCGTCCGGTTGATCGGGGTCGAGGCGGCCGGACGCGGGCTCGACGGCCCCGACCACGCGGCCTCGATCCAGGGCGGCCGTCCCGGCGTTCTGCACGGCAATCGCACCTATCTGCTGCAGGACGACGACGGCCAGATCCTCGAAGGGCATTCGATTTCGGCCGGGCTGGACTATCCCGGCATCGGCCCCGAACACGCCTGGCTGAAGGACATCGGCCGCGCCGAATACCGCGCCGCCACCGACGCTGAAGCCCTGGAAGCCTTCCAGCTGTGCTCGAAGCTGGAGGGGATCATCCCCGCGCTGGAACCCAGCCACGCCCTCGCCCGTGTCGGCGAGATCGCGAAGGAAGTGGGCAAGGGGGGCGATGTCGTGCTCAATATGTGCGGGCGGGGCGACAAGGACATCTTCGCCGTGGCGAAGCATCTGGGCGTGGAGTTGTAGACTATGAAGATCGTGATGACGGCCGCCATGGCGGCGCTTCTGGCCGCGCCGGCGCTGGCGCAAACCAGTCCGGCGCCCCTGCAGGTCGAGATCCCGGAACTGCCGACGGCGGTCAACGACCCGACCTGCGGCGGTAAAGTCGGCCTGGCGCAGCAGGCCATGTGCGTGATGACCACCCAGGGCGCCATCGGCGGCCTGGTCGACGCCTACAGCGAGGCGTTCCGCCTGCAGAGCTGGCTGGCCGCCGGGGGAGAGGACAATCGGGTCGTCTATATCAGACGCCGTCCTGAAGGCGGCTGTGACGGCTTCCAGATGCTGGCCTTCGCCGACGAGACGCGGGTGCCGGGGCCGGGCGAGGCCGCCTGGCTGGCCTTCGCGGCCATCCCGGGCGATGTCTGCGCGGCGCAACCTCCGGCGGCCGCTCCGCAACAATGACCACCGCCCGTATCGACGCCCGATTCGCGGCGCTCAAGGCCGAGGGCCGGGCCGGCTTTGTGGCCTATGTCATGGCCGGCGACCCGACGCGGGGTGAGGCCCTGCAAATCCTGCGCGGCCTGCCGGCGGCGGGGGCGGACCTGATCGAACTGGGCTTTCCCTTCTCGGACCCGATGGCCGAGGGGCCGCCGATCCAGCGCGCCGCCCTGCGCGGGCTCAAGGCCGGCCTGACGTTGAAGGGAACCCTGGCCCTGGCGGCGGATTTCCGCGCCGGGGACGCCGACACGCCGGTGATCCTGATGGGCTATCTCAACCCGATCGAGAGCTACGGCTACGACGCCTTCGCCCGCGACGCGGCGGCCAGCGGCGTGGACGGACTGATCGTGGTCGACTGCCCGCCCGAAGAGGCCGGGCCGCTGTCCGACGCGCTGGACGCGGCGCGGGTGTCGCTGGTCCGGCTGGCCACGCCGACCTCGGACGACGCCCGGCTGAAGCTGATCGCCGAGCGCACCTCCGGCTTCGTCTACTATGTCTCGGTCGCCGGCGTGACCGGGGTCAAGGAGGCCCAGGCCCTGTCGGTGGCGCCGGCTGTCGAGCGGGTGCGCAAGGCGTCGGGCCTGCCCGTCGCGGTGGGGTTCGGGGTCAAGACGCCCGAACGCGCCGCCGAGATCGCCCGGGTCGCCGACGCGGTGGTGGCCGGTTCGGTGCTGGTCGACGAAGTGGCGGCGGCGCTGGCGGCGAACGAACCGGCCGTTCCGCGCGTTCTGGCCAAGGTGAAGGCCCTCGCGGACGCGGTCCGGGGTGCGCGGGTCGCGGAAACGGTCTAAAGCGCGCCCATGGCTGAGAAGAACCCTCCCAAACCCCAGGAAAAGCGCGGCGGCTGGCTGAGCCGTTTCGCGCCCGGCGTTCGCAAGATCGTCAGCCGGCGCGACACGCCCGACAATCTGTGGGTCAAGGACCCGGATTCCGGCGAGATGCTTTACCGGCCGGACCTGGAGGCCAGCCTGTGGGTCACGCCCTCGGGCCGGCACATGCGGATCGACGCCCCGACGCGGTTGCGCGCCACCTTCGACGACGGCGACTATGAGTCCATCGACACGCCGGACGTGCCCGAGGACCCGCTGAAATTCTCGGACGGCAAGCCCTACAAGGACCGGCTGGTCGCGGCGCGCAAGGCCGCGGGCCGCAAGGACACCATGGCCATCGGCTTCGGCGAACTGGACGGGACCGAGGCGGTGGTCATCGTCCAGGACTTCACCTTCATGGGCGGGTCGCTGGGCATGGCGGCGGGCGAGGCCTTCATCGCCGCGGCCCGGGCGGCCATCGCGCGCGGCGTGCCCCTGGTCTGTTTCACCGCCGCCGGCGGGGCGCGGATGCAGGAAGGCGCCCTCAGCCTGATGCAGATGGCCCGCACCACCCTGGCCATCCAGGAGCTGAAAGCGGTCCAGCTGCCCTTCGTCGTGGTGCTGACCGACCCGACCACCGGCGGGGTCACCGCCAGCTACGCCATGTTGGGCGACGTGCATCTGGCCGAACCGGGCGCCCTGATCGGTTTCGCCGGCCCGCGCGTCATCGAGGCGACCATCCGCGAGAAACTGCCTCCCGGCTTCCAGCGCGCCGAATACCTGCAGGAAAAGGGCATGGTCGACCGGGTCGTGGCCCGCGCCGACCTGCCGGTGGTGCTGGGCCAGATCCTGTCGATGCTGATGGGCGGGAAGCGCCGGGCGGCCTAGGCTCAGCCCGATGGACCCGATCTCGGAACGCCTGAGGCTACGTCATCCGCAGCGCATCGACCTGTCGCTGGGGCGGATGCGGGTCCTGTGCGCCGGTCTGGGCGATCCGCAGAACCGGCTGCCGCCCGTGGTCCATGTCGCGGGCACCAACGGCAAGGGCTCGACCGTCGCCTTCATCCGCGCCATCGCAGAGGCGGCGGGCCTGCGCGTCCATGCCTATACCTCGCCGCATCTGGTGCGGTTCAACGAGCGGATACGGCTGGCGGGCCGGCTGATCGAGGACGCGCCGCTGAGCGCCATCCTCGACCGGGTCGAGGCCGCCATTGACCGCAGCGGGACCGAGGCCACGGTGTTCGAGAGCACGACCGCCGCCGCCTTCCTGGCCATGAGCGAGACGCCGGCGGACCTGGTCCTCGTCGAGGTCGGATTGGGCGGGGTGCTGGACGCCACCAACGTCATCGAACGCCCGCTGCTCAGCGTCATCGCCCCGGTCGACCTCGACCACGCCGAATTCCTCGGCGACAGCCTGCACGGCGTGGCGGTGGAGAAGGCGGGCATTCTCAAGCCCGGCGCGCGCGGCCTGATCGCCCGCCAATCCGAGTCCGCCATGGCGGCCATCGAGGCGGCGGCCCGGACCGTTCATGCGCCGCTCACCGTCATGGGGGTCGATTTCGACGCCTGGGCCGAGCGCGGCGGCCTGTCCTTCCAGGATCAGGAACGGTTCCTCGACCTGCCCGCCCCGGCCCTGACCGGTCCGCACCAGATCGACAACGCGGGCCTGGCCGTCGCGGTCGCCCTCGAACTGGATCTGCCCGAGGCGGCGATCGCCGAGGGGTTGCGATCTGCGCGCTGGCCGGCGCGGATGCAGCGGCTGACGGCGGGGCCTTTCGGGGAGGCCGCTCGGGCCGACGACGCCGAACTCTGGCTGGACGGCGGCCACAATCCGCATGCGGGCGCGGCGCTGGCGGCGACGCTGGCGGAACGACAGGTGCGGGCGCCGCGGCCCTTGGCCCTGATCGTCGGCATGCTGGCCAACAAGGACGCGGGCGGCTTCTTCGCGGCCCTGAGCCGATCGGACGCCGCGGTCTTCACCGTGCCCTTCGCCGGCGCGGCGGCCGAGCCGGAGGCGCTGGCGGCGGTGGCGCGCGGTCACGGCCTCGGCGCGACGCCCTGCGCCTCGGTTCAGGAGGCGTTGGCGCGCGCGCTGCGCCTGGGCGCCGGCCGGGCGGTCATCTGCGGGTCCCTGTATCTGGCGGGCGAGGTTCTGGGCGCCGCCCGCGAGACCTGGCCGGACTGAGTCCCGTCAGGCGACGGCCTGGCCGATCCCGGCCTCGGCCAGCCATTCGACGATCTTGCCCTTGGGCATGGCGCCGACCTTCATCGAGGCCATCTGGCCGTCCTTGAACAGCATCAGGGTGGGGATGCCCTTCACGCCGAGCTTCGACGGGACCATGGGGCTGTCGTCGATATTGACCTTGGCGATCACCACCTGACCGGCCAGTTCGTCGGCGATCTGCTCCAGGGCCGGGCCGATCTGTTTGCAGGGGCCGCACCACTCCGCCCAG
>CALSBO010000094.1:0-10257 GCA_943373195.1 Brevundimonas vancanneytii | reverse complement strand
ATGCTGGCCGGGGCGGCCGCGACCCTGATGGTTCAGTGGGGCCTGATCCCCCTGCTGAAGCTGCAGCCGCGCGACCTGATGCGCTGGGGCGCGGCCCTGGCCCTGGTCGGCAATCTGATGAGCGTCGCCTCGCCCGGCTACTATGGCGTGGTGATCGGCTATGCCGTCGTGTCGATGGGCATCGGCTTCGCCCGGCCGGGCTTCACGGCGGGGTCGTCCCTGTCGGTCGGCCCGCACGAACAAGGCGCGATCGCCGGCCTGATGATGTCGCTGGCCGGGCTCAGCTTCCTGGCGCCGCCGGTGATCGGGGTGGCGCTGTATGAACTGTCCGAGCCCGCGCCGTTTATCGCCAACGCCTTGATGCTGGCCGTCGCCACGGCCCTTTGCTTCTTCAATGCGAGGCTTCGCGCCGGGCCGCCCGACCTGCCGGACCGCGACGAGACGCCTTCGCCCGAGACGCCGCCGGCGTCACAACCCGGCCCCGAGGGTCATCGCTGAAGAGGCCACCCTTTTACTGGCGCAAAAGCCATGGCAGATCGGGGCCATGGACATCGCCCGTATCGAGCGCCGCATAGGCGTGCGCGCCACAGCCGACCGGATCTGGGACCTGATCGCGGACCTGCCGGGCTGGGACCGCTGGAACCCGATCGAGACCGGGCTGGAAGGGACCATCGCCTTCGGCGGGACCATCGCCGTGACCGAGCGGATCGAGGGCCTGCCCGAGCGTCGCGTGGCGGCCAGGGTCGGCGACTGGCAGCCCTATTCCCAACTGGTCTGGACCGAGAACCGCGGCCTGTGGTTCCGCTCGATCCGCTATTTCGAGATCCAGCCGCTGGACGAGGCCCCGAACAGTTGCATCGTCGCCAACGGCGTCATCTTCTCGGGCCTGCGCGGCGAGATGTTCTTCGACAAGCACCGCAAGCCCCTGCGCCACGCGGTCGATGCGGTCGCCGAGGCGTGGAAGGCCGCAGCCGAGGCCTGATCGATTCCGGGCCGGGTCTGCGCCATGATCGAAACGCCCGGGACGCGTCCGATTTCCATCGTTGCCCGCGCGGGAACGGACGGGGCGGACGTCAGCCGCCGCCGGCGGCCATCGTGTCCTGGATGCTGATGATGGCCGGGGTCAGGATGACGATGAACAGCACCGGCAGGAAGAACAGGATCATCGGCACGGTCAGTTTGGCCGGCAGGGCCGCGGCCTTTTTCTCGGCCGCCGACAGGCGCATCTCGCGGTTTTCCTTGGCCATGGTCCGTAGCGCCGTACCCAGCGGCGTGCCGTAGGTCTCGGCCTGGGTCATGGCCGTGGCGACCGACTTCACCCCCGGATGATTGGTGCGTTTCGCCAGCCCCTCATAGGCCATGCGCCGGTCGGGCAGATAGCTGAGTTCGGCCGACAGCAGGGTCAGCTCCTCGGCCAGGTCGATGCTCGATCCGCCGATCTCCTGGCTGACCTTCTGGATCGCCGCCTCGATCGACATGCCCGCCTCGACGCAGATCAGCAGCAGGTCCAGCGCGTCCGGAAACGCCTGCATGATCGAGGTGCGGCGCTTTGAAATGCGGTTGGCCAGAAAGATGTTCGGCGCATAGAAGCCAATCACCGCCGCGACCATTGTGATGGTCAGCCGCGTCATCACCGGCAGGCCGAAATCGTTGAAGACGAACAGGTAGAAGGCCGCGATCGCCAGAAAGACGAACGGCATGGAGAAGCGGAAAAAATAGAAGGTCGTCAGCGGCTTGGGTCCGCGATAGCCGGCCTGGGCCATCTTGTCGGCGACCTTGGGATCCTCCAGCAGCTTGGTCAGGTTCAGCTGTTCGACGACGCGCTTCTTGAAGCCCTCGTCGGCGTGCCGCAGGTTCTGGGACGAGCCTGTGTTCTGGGCCGCGATGGCCTGACGCGAGCGCCGCTTCAGCTCCTCGCGCCGGACGGCCACGGCCTTGAGCCGGCCCTCCAGCTTGGCGCCGCCGTTGAACGATCCGAGCAGCGTCACCAGGGTAGCGAACACCAGCACGCCCACGCCGAGGCTCAGCAGGTTCTGGACGTTGGTGAAGAACTCGACCATCGGAGTCTGCGGGTCCCTAGAACTTGAACGCGATCATCTTCTTCATGACGAAGACGCCGAAGGCCATCATGGCCACGGCGATGAGCAGCATGAATTGGCCCCGCGGGTCAGTGAACAGGCGGGCCATGTAGGCGGGGGTCGTCAGGCTGACGAGGATCATCACCGCGGGCGGCAGCGAGCCGATGATCCCGGCCGAGGCCGTGGCTTCGGACGACAGGGCCTTGATCTTCTCGCCCATCATCTTGCGGGCGCGAAGGACCACCGAAAGATTGTTCAGCGCCTCGGCCAGGTTGCCGCCGGTCTTCTGCTGGATGGCCATGACGATGGAGAAGAATTTCAGCTCCGGCGTCGGCATCCGCTCGTACATCTTGTCCAGCGACTGGGCGAGGGTCAGGCCGACGCCGAGGCCCTCGACCAGCTTCTGGAACTCGGCGCCCAGCGGCTGCGGGCTCTCGCGGGCGATGATCTTGAAACAGTCGTGGACCGGCAGGCCCGATTTGATGCCGCGCACGATGACATCGACGGCGTCGGCGAAATGGCCGGAGAATTTCTTGCGGCGGCCCTTGCCGAGCATGCCGACGAACCAGCGCGGCACGCCGAGGCCGAAGATGAACGCCGCGCCCAGGCCGATCAGGGGGTTCAGGCCGAACAGGAGCGGGGCCAGGAAGGCGATCACGCCCAGCACGCC
Organism: Brevundimonas vancanneytii; assembly: GCA_943373195.1. GTDB lineage: Bacteria > Pseudomonadota > Alphaproteobacteria > Caulobacterales > Caulobacteraceae > Brevundimonas > Brevundimonas vancanneytii_B. Next base: position 7,509 of record CALSBO010000094.1, on the reverse strand, counting down.
GCTGATGATCCAGAAGGTCGAGACCTTGGTGCTGAGGCCCGCCTGTTTCAGCTTGGCCGCCAGGCTGATGCGCGCCTTGCGCTCGGCCCGCTCCGATTCCTGAAGCTGCTGCATGATCTGTTTGCGGCGCGCCTCGGGCGTGTTGGCCGCGGCCGCCTTCTTGGCCGCGGCGTTGTTCTGCTTGGGTCCGCCGAAGCCCTGGGCGCGTTTGACCGCCGCTTCACTGGAGTCGCCGCCGCCGACGAAGGCCCAGCCGAGACCGCCGATGGTGATGAAGGCCAGGACCGCGGCGAGTATGGGAAGCATCCGCCCTACTCCGCCGCGTCGAGGGCTTCGGCCAGCTCGCGCTCCAGCCCGTAGTAGCGGGCGCGGTCCCAGAAGCGGGGACGGGCGATGCCGGTCGAGCGGTGACGGCCGATGATCTTGCCGTTCTCGTCCTCGCCGGTGATCTCGTAGACGAACAGGTCCTGGGTGACGATCACATCGCCTTCCAGCCCGACCACCTCGGTGATGTGAGTGATCCGGCGGCTGCCGTCCCGGAGGCGGGCGGCCTGGACGATGACGTCGACCGAGCCGACGATCATCTCGCGGATGGTCTTGGACGGCAGACCGTAGCCGCCCATGGTGATCATCGACTCCATCCGGCTGATGGCCTCGCGCGGGCTGTTGGCGTGCAGCGTGCCCATGGAGCCGTCGTGGCCGGTGTTCATGGCCTGCAGCAGGTCGAAGGCCTCGGGGCCGCGGACCTCGCCGACGATGATCCGCTCGGGACGCATCCGCAGACAGTTCTTCACCAGGTCGCGCATGGTGATCATGCCCTGGCCCTCGAGGTTGGGCGGGCGGGTCTCCAAGCGAACGACGTGCGGCTGCTGCAGCTGCAATTCGGCCGCGTCCTCGCAGGTGATGACGCGCTCGGTCGGGTCGATGAAGGCCGTCAGTGTGTTCAGCAGCGTGGTCTTGCCCGAGCCCGTGCCGCCCGAAATGACCAGGTTGCAGCGCGAGGCGCCGATGACGCCGAGCACGCGCGCGCCCTCGGGGCTGATGGAGGCGTACTCCACCAGATTCTTCATCGTCAGCTTGTCTTTCTTGAACTTCCGGATCGTCAGGGTCGGCCCGTCGATGGCCAACGGCGGCGCGATGACGTTGACGCGGCTGCCGTCCGGCAGGCGGGCGTCGCAGATCGGGGAGCTTTCATCGACGCGGCGGCCGACCTGGCTGACGATCCGTTGGCAGATGTTCATCAGCTGGTTGTTGTCGCGGAAACGGACATTGGTCAGCTGGACCTTGCCGCCGACCTCGATGAACACCCGGCCGGCGCCGTTGACCATGATGTCGGCGATATCGTCCCGCGCCAGCAGGGGCTCCAGCGGGCCGTAGCCCAGGACGTCGTTGACGATGTCCTGAACCAGATGCTCCTGCTCGGCCACCGACATGGAGACATTCTTGATCGCCACCAGTTCGGCGACGATGTCGCGGATCTCTTCGGACGCGGCCTTGGTGTCGAGCTGGGCCAACTGGGCCAGGTCGATCGTGTTCATCAAGGCGTTGAAGATCGTGGTCTTTGTGGCGTGATAGTAGTCCGACTGCTCGCGGACGATCTCGGCGACAGCCTGGGCCTTCTTGAGCTGTTCGAAACCGGGCGTGGCCTTGGGACCGGGTGCGTTCTTGGCGGGCGCGGGTTCGGCCTCCGGGCGGGGCCGGGACGCCAGGGCGTCGAGCCGATCGGCCGCCGCAGAGGCGGGCTTGGCCGAATAGGATTCGGCCTTGCGCGCGGCCGCCTGCAGCTGGCTTGCGTCGGGCTCGCCGCCGCCGAAGGCGAAGGCCTCGGTCTGGGCGCCCGACGCCGGCTGGGAGACCGGCGCGGCGGCGGGCGCCGGCCGCGGGGCCGTCGCCGTATTGCCGGGCTGACCTGTGCGCTTGCCGAACACCCGTCAGGACTTCTTCTTGAACAGGCCCGAGAACATCGACTTGCCCTCGCCCTTGCCCGGCTTGCCCTTGGGTCCGGCGATCAGCGGCAGTTCGCGCCGCGAGACGATCTGGGCCAGGGTCTGGAAAGCCTCGCTGGCCCTGGACTTGCCGCCCGCGTCCAAGATCATCTGGCCGTTGTTGGCCGCGGCGCCGAAGACCTTGGGTTCGAACGGAATGACCAGGCTGGGATGAACGCCCAGGGCCGCGCCGAAATCCTTGGCCGGGATTTCCGGACGGCCGGGGACGCCGACCTGGTTCAACACCAGCCGGGGCGGGGCGTCGTTGGGCCGACCCTGGCGGATCAGGTCGATCATGTTCTTGGCGTTGCGCAGGCTGGCCAGGTCGGGCGTGGCCACGATCACCACCTCGTCGGCCGCGATCAGGGTGCGCCGCATCCAGCCGGACCACAGGTGCGGCAGGTCCAGCACCACGAAGGGCGCGGTCGAGCGGATCTGGGTCGTCACCTCCTCGAACGCCTCGGGCGAAATGTCCCAGTCGACGTCGAGCGTCGCCGGGGCGGCGAACAGGCTGAGCTTGTCGGTGCAGCGCACCATCATCCGGTCCAGCAGGGTCGCGTCCAGGCGGTCAGGCTGGCTCAGGGCGTCGGCGACGCCGCTCAGCGGGTCCTGGTTGAAGTCCAGACCGGCGGTGCCGAACGGCAGGTCGTAGTCGACGATGACGGTATTGGCGCCGATCCGTTCGCTCATCGCATAGGCGGTGTTGTGGGCGACCGAACTGGAACCGGTGCCGCCGCGCGCGCCGACGAAGGCGATCGAGCGGCCGACGAAGGGCTGGGCCGGGTCGGCGAACAGGCCGCCGATGGCCGCGATCAGTTGCAGCGGTTGCAGCGGCGCGACCAGATATTCGCTGACCCCGCGTCGCATCAGTTCGCGGAACAGCAGGATGTCGTTGGTGGCGCCGACGACGACCACCTTGGTGCCGGCGTCGCAGACCTCCGCCAGCTGGTCGACTTCCCACAGCAGGGTCTGCGGGTCCTTCATGCACTCGACCACGATCAGCGGCGGGGTCGGTTCGTGCTGATAGGCCTCGACCGCCGCGGCGACGCCGCCGACGCGAATCTGGGTGGTGGCGCGCGACAGCCGGCGATCCTGGCCGGCGCGCTCGGCGGCGGCCAGGGTGTCCTGGCGTTCGGCGAAGACATGGATGGCGATACGCGGAACCGACACCTCGGCGGTATTCGCGCCGCTCAACGCAGGAGGCGAAAAGGCGGCGCTGGCCCCGGAGACCAGTTCACCAACCGGATTGAACCCCGCGGCGGGAACGGGTTCCTGACCCGGCGCCTGCTCGCGGACCGGCTGGACGGCGGGCGGGGTGAATTGCAGCGCCGGCCGCGGGTCGGCGACGATCGGCGGGGGGGGATCAAGCTCGGCGTCCAGGTGCGCCGGCAGGGCGGCTCCGGGCGTGGTGTAGCCCGCGTCGAGGTCGAACTCGTCGTCGAACTCTTCAAAGGGACGGGGGGCGAAGGCGTTGCTCATGTCACGCTATTCCACGGCCCCTGAGATGCGGCCGTCCACCAGACGTTCCTGCGGAGTCGAACTGGGCTGGCCCCGCCGATAGTTGTTGAACACCACCGCCGCGCGGCCCGAGTCGGCCGGAGTCATCGGGCGGGCGCCGAGGATGTCGCGCGGGTCGGTGATCTGGGCCGCCATATTGGCGGTGATGGCGCAACCGAAACCGGCCGAACTCTGGTTGGAAAACCGGGCCGCCATGTTGCGGGCTTCGGCGGAGCAGTCGGGCACCTGGGCCCGGATGGTCTCGAACCCGGCCAGCACCGGGGCGCGGGGATCGGGTGCATTGTAGGCGGCCATCTGGATGCGGTCCTCGGGGACGCCCGAGGCCTGAAGGAAGGCGCGCATGGCATAGGCTTGGCTCACCGCCGCCGGATCGTCGCCCGACGGGGATTCGATGCGGACCTGCCCCGCGCCCGAGGCGCCGTAGCGCGCCGCCAGATCGCGCAGGGCGGTGCGCTGGTTGGACGACAATCCCTGTTCGTGGACAGCCAGCGCGATGCGGTCCAGGCCCGGCTCGGCCTGAAGCGAGTAACGCGACAGCGGCGTCATGGGCGCGTCGATCGTGCCGGACACAGAGGCGCAGCCGGAGACGGCGAGGACGAAGATGGCGGATGCGAGGGCGCGCTTCACGGGGATCCTCATTCGATTACATAGCCCACGGGGCCGCTCCAGCCGGCGTCGGCGGCGGCGGGGTCGCCGGGCCGGCGGTATTGCTGGTTCAACTGGCCGAACAGCAGGGTCTGGGCGTCATTGGCGATGATCAGGCCGTCGGCGGGCGTCTGCATCCGACCGGGCGAGGTCGGCGAGACGATATAGGCCTCGATGATGATGACCAGTTCGGTCTCGCCCGACAGATAGTCGCGCGAACGGAACAGGGCGCCCAGGACCGGCAGGCTGCCGATGCCGGGCAGTTGGTCGATGTTCTGGCGGGTGTCCTCGCGCAGCAGGCCGGCGATCATCATCGACCCGCCGGACGGCAGTTCGACGGTCGAGGAGGCGCGCCGCACGTTCAGGGCGGGGATGACCAGGGCGTCATCCGCCGTGCCGCCAAGGGTGAAGGAGCCGGCCGTGGTCAGTTCCGACACCTCGGTCGACAGTTGCAGGGAGATGCGGCCCTCGGACAGCACGATGGGGCGGAAGGCCAGTCGCACGCCGAACGGCTTGAACTCGACGCCGATGGTGACTCGTCCCGTGGTGGCGTCGACGCTGCGGCCGACCGGCACGGGAAACTCGCCGCCGGCCAGAAACTCCGCGTTCTCGCCATTGACCGAGGTCAGGTTCGGCTCGGCCAGGATGCGGACCAGACCCGCGCGCTCGAAGGCGCGAATGTTGGTGCTCAGCCGGCTGCCGTCGCCGGCCTGATCCAGAAAGTTGAGGACGCCGCCGCCCAGCTGGCTGCCGGACACGCCGAAGGTGGCCCCCTGGGTGTAGGTCAGGCCGTCGCCGACGCCGCTGAGGATGCCGTTGACGTCGAGGCCCAGCTGTTTGATCGCCGTCCGCTGGACCTCGATGACGCGGGCCTTGACCATGACCTGGTCCGAGCCGGCGATGGTCATCATGTTGATGACCTTCTCGGGCGCCGAGACGAAGGCGCGGGCGACCTGGGCGGCGCGGTCGGCCTCACCCGGGCTGCTGACCGGCCCGGTCAGGATGATGCTGTCGTTGACGGCCTCGGCCCGGACCTGCGAACCCGGCATGACCCGGTCGAGGGTGTCCTGAAGCGCCGAGACCCCGGCGTCGACGCGGATGCGCAGCGACAGGATCGTGCGGCCGGCGCCGTCCAGCACCACGGCGTCGGTTTCGCCCGGCTGCAGGCCGATGATGGTGATCCGGCGCGGTGAATGCAGCATGGCCTCGGCCACCATCGGGTTCGGCACGATGACGTCGCGGGCGTCGCCGGGCAGGTCGATGGCCATCGACGAGCCGCGCGGCAGGTTGATCAGCTGGGCGCCGGCGCCCAACGGCACGGCGGCGCGCGACTGGGCGTGAGCTTTGATCGGCCCGACGGGGGCGACGGCGGCCAGGGTCAGACCGGCGAGAGCGATCGCGATCAGGTGTTTCATTGGACCACCACCACTTCGGGCGCGCCGCCGCGATAGACGCGGACGGCGGAGGATTGCCGGACGACCGGCGCGACCCGGCCGGACGGACCGCCGGTGTCGGCATAGGACCGCAGGACCAGGCTGAGTTCGCCCTCGGACTTGGCCAGGGCCAGGGCCTCGGCGTCGCGGGGACCGACCTCGAGCGTCGCGGTGGCGCCGACCACGGCCTGTTCGTCGTCGCCCGCCCGGGTCGACTGATCGATGGCCAGCACCTTGATGTTCTGCATCACGGTCGATGAGGAGAATTTGGAACGGTCGCCTTCCTGGGCGCCGACGTTGGCCAGGGTGGTTTCGCGCGTCAGCAGGACATCGACCCGGTCGCCCGGCAGGATGAAGCCACCTGCGGCCGTCTCGACCGTGACCCGGATGGCCATCGCGCGCATGCCCGGCTCGAGATAGGCGGCCATATAGCCGCTGTCGCCGGCGCGGACGATCTTGCGGCTGACGATCGGCTCGCCCGCCAGAATGGGTTCGCGGACCACCGAACCGACATAGTCGGCCTTGGCCCCGCCGGTGGCCAGGTCGCTGGCGGCGCGGGTGACCGAGGCCACGGCGCCTTCCGGCCGCGCGGCGGCGGGGGCGGCGGCTCCGGTCGCCTCAGCGGAGGGAAGCGGGGTCGTGCCGTCGGTGATGAAGGCCGAGTTGAGCTCGTCGACGGGCCAGTCCCTCCACTCCAGGTCGCTTTCGGTCAAACGTTGTCCGGGCTGCAGGTCCTTGGCGGCGACCAGCACCTTGGCCATGGGCCGCGCGGGAACGGCGGCGGCGGTGGCGACGGCGGTCGGGGTCTTCGAGGGCGATCCCATGGCGCGCACGACCAGGGCCAGGCCAATGGCGGCCACGGCGGCGACGCAGATCACGATGATACGGGCGGGCTTCATCGACGGTCTCCGGAAGGCCGGGCCGGACCCTGAATCGGTCCTTCGGCCCCCTACCGTTAACGACCATGCCGGGCGCGGGTTAACGCGGGCCTAAGTGCCGGACGAACCCCGCTATCTTCGGGACAGATCAGCCGGCGATGAAGGCGGCCAGCAACGGCGAGGCCGGATAGGCCATCAGGGCGCCGGCGGCGATGGCCACGCCATAGGGGATGTCGCCGCGCGGCTCCATCAGCTGCACCACCCAACCGGGGGCGCCGAACAGATACGGGCGGGCATGGAAGCGGGCGAACAGCAGGAACAGGCAGAACAATCCGCCCATCACGCCCGTCCACAGCAGGAACATGCCCGAGCCGGTCGCGCCCAGCCAAAGGCAGGTGGCCGCCATCAACTTGGCGTCGCCCCCGCCGATCCAGCGCAGGGCGAACATGCCGGCCCCGACCACCAGGGCCAGGGCGGCGACGCCGACGCTGGCTGCCACGATCATGAGGTCCAGACCGACCGCGAGCGCGACCGGAAAATAGCCGAGAACCAGCAGCCCCGAGATCCAGTTGGGGATCTTCATCGAGGTCAGGTCCTTGAGCCCGGCCACGATGGTCAGCGCCGGCATGATGCCGAGAAGGATCAGGGTCACGGTGTCCATGCCTCCTTGTGGACCCCCGACGGTTAAAGTCGGGTTGCTGTGCGGAGCAGAGCGAGTGCGAAAGAGGACTCCATACGAAAGAGGCCGGAGCGTTTCCGCTCCGGCCTCCCGTCGGTTTCAGGGCTGTCGTCGGAGCCTTAGGCGCCGGCGGTGCCGCCCATGCCGGTCACGACATCGTTGAACTTGGTCTTGATGGTCGAGCCCAGGGCCGTGACGGCCGAGATGATGACGACGGCGATGAGGGCGGCGATGAGGCCGTACTCGATGGCGGTGGCGCCCGACTCGTCGGACATGAATTTCGAAACGAACTTGGTCATTGGTATTCCCTCCCGAATGGGGTTGCTGGCGACTGGCGGGGGGGAGCCGGTCACCCTGCTGACCCCCTGAAC
>CALSBO010000093.1:0-10654 GCA_943373195.1 Brevundimonas vancanneytii | reverse complement strand
ACCATCCTTCGGATGGTCCCCCTCCCCCTGAGGGGGAGGAAAAGTCAGTCGGGCTTGCCCCAGCGGACGTAGAGGTTCCACGACGACACGCCGACGCAGATGACGCCGATCAGGGCCAGGGCCCAGGCGATGACGGTGGTCTCGCCCATCGGCGACGGTTGCTCCATGGCCAGACGGAAGGCGGCGGCCGAGGCCCCGCAGGCGGCCAGGCCTACGACGCCCATGATCAGGAAGGCCCCGGTCTCGCTCCAGTCGAAGCGGCGCGGACCGGCGGGCTCGACCTCATGGCGCAGGACGGAGAGCGTCGGCTCTTCCTCGAACAGGACGGTGTCCTCGGCGGCGGGCGGGGCCGCGCGCCGGCCGGCGGGCCAGACCGGGCGCTCGATCTCGACGAAATCGGCTTCGGTGGCGGGCGTCAGGACCAGATCCTGGTCCATCGGCGGGACGGGCGAGGCGACCGGCGCGGGCGACACCAACGGCGTCACCGGCGCGGCGGGCTCGGCCGGAACCGGTTCGACCGGACCCGGTTCGCTTTCCGGCGCGACCTCGCGTTCCGGCTCCGTCGCCAACTCCGGGAAAGGTTCGGGCTCGGGCGCCGGTGCGGGCGTGGTCTCGGGCTCGGGGTCCGGCGCGGTCTCGATCACGGCGTCGGGCGCCGCGACGGGTTCGGTCGAGGCGAAGCCGGGCAGGGGGCCGATGATGGCCGCGGCATAGGGCGAATAGCGGTCCAGATTGACCCGCGTCACCGCGTCGGTCGGCTGGAAGGCGGGGGATTCGAAGGCTGGTGCCTCGGGCGCCCAGGATGTGTCGGGCGCGGCCGGGGCCTCGGCGGGTTCGTCCGTCCCGGCGGTCTCGCCCAACAGCGTGGCGACAGCGGCGGCGCGCGCGTCAGCGACTTCAGGGTCCGGGGTCGCTTCCGGGGCCGGTACGGGCGCGACCTCGACCGGCGGCGGGGGCAGGGGCGCGGCGAGCAGTTCGGCCAGGGTGACCGGCGAGCCGGGGTCGGCGACGAACAGGGCCCGCTCGGCCGCGCGGCGGCGCAGGCGGGCGTCGGCCGATGCGTCCTCGGGCCAGCCGATCAGGGCGTCAGCGGCCTGGCCGGCATGGCCCTCGTTGAGCCGTTGCAGGACGTCCGAGGCCAGGAAACGATCGACGCCGACCGAAACGGCGAAACTGGCCAGGGCGTCGAACTGGTGCTGGTTCAACGGCTCGCGGACCCGATCGTTCAGGGCCTTGACCACCGGCATGAGGTCATACTGCAGTAGCAGTTCGGCGTCGGCCTCGGCGACCGTCAGGCCCTCGCGGGCGGAGGCGCTGTGGCCGTAGCCGATGACCCAGCGGCCGTCGTCTTCCTGAACCGCGCGCGGCCGGAAACCCTCGAAACTCTTGATGAGGACCATCCCTTCGCGGGAGACCTTCAGACGGGGGGTGGGCGTTGCGGACACGGGTTGACCCAAAACGAGACGGGCGGCGCTCGCCCTGCGAGAGAGCCAGCAAGGGCCGCGCCGCGCAACCGTTTCTAGAGCAGGATAATTCCCGCCAGCCCGAGGAAGCTGAAAAAGCCGACGGTGTCGGTGATCCAGGTCACGAAGACGGGCGAGGCCACGGCCGGGTCGCGGTCCAGCCGGTCGAGCGCCAGCGGGATCAGGGTGCCGGCCAGGGAGGCCGCCAGCAGATTGATCATCACCGCCAGGCCGATGGTCAGGGACAACAGGGGGATCCGGAACCAAAGCCAGGCGACGGCCGCCAGCAGGGTGGCGATGACGGCGCCGTTGAACAGTCCGACCAGCACCTCGCGGCCCAGGATGCGGGTGGCGTTGGCCGAGTTCAGTTCGCGCGAGGCCAGGGCCCGCACGGCCACGGTCAGGGCCTGGGTGCCGGAGTTGCCGCCGATCGAGGCCACGACGGGCATCAGGATGGCCAGATAGACCAGGGCCTCCAGTTCGTTGGCGAACTGGCCGATCACGGACGAGGCGAACAGGGCGGTGCCCAGATTCACCACCAGCCAGGGGATGCGCGACCGCACCACGCCGAACACGCCGGCCCCGCGGCTTTCGTCGCTGACGCCGGCGAGGCGCAGGATGTCCTCGCGGTTCTCTTCCTGGATGATGTTGACGATGTCATCGACGGTGATCTGGCCCACCAGCCGGCCCGCCGCGTCGATGACCGGGGCCGAGATCAGGTGGTATTTCTCGAAGATGTAGGCGACCTCTTCCTGGTCCTGATCGACCGCGATCTCGTTGATCGGCTCCATGATGTCGGACAGGGCCGCGGTGCGGGGCGCGCGCAGCAGGCCGCTGACGGCCACGCCGCCCACCGGCCGGTTGGACGGATCGACGACATAGATGTCGAAGAACAGTTCGGGCAGGTCCTCGCCCTGTTTGCGGATGTGGTCGATGGTGTCGCCGACGTTCCAGAACTGGGGCGCGGCCATCACCTCGCGCTGCATCAGACGGCCGGCGGAATCCTCGGCATAGCCCAGCGAGCTTTCGATCGCGGCGCGGTCGACCTCGGGCATGGCCGCCAGCACCTTTTCGCGCTGGTCGTCCTCCAGGTCCTCGACCACGGCGGCGGCGTCGTCGGAATCCAGTTCCTGCAGCGCCTCGGCCAGGGTCAGGTGCGGAACGCGCTCCAGCACCTCCTCGCGGATGCCGTCGTCCAGCTCGGACAGGGTGTCGGCCAGCAGGTCGGACGGCAGCCACAGCACGACCACCGCCCGGTGCTCGGCCGTCAGGAAGCCCATCAGGTCGGCGACGTCGGCCGGGTGCAGGTCTTCCAGCAAGGCCCGCAGCTTCAGCCCGTCGCCGTCGTCGGAGGCGTCCACGACCTTTTCGACGAAGGCGGCCGTCAGCACATAGTCCTCATCGAGGGCCACATGTTCGATCTCGACTTCGGAGGAGACGGGCAGGGGGGCGTCTGCGGTGGTGTTCACGCTCGGCCTCCCCTGTTTTCAGATCAGCTGTTCGCCGATGTTTCGTGCCCGATTTGATCGACCGCCATGAAGCACTTCCGGCTGTCGAGCGGCGTCTGTCGACCATGAGAACGCGAGGGTCAAGATGACCAGAGGCGTTTGCGGGCGAAGGCGTGCCCCGAGCCCGACTTCAGATAGCGTTCAAACGCCTCCGCCTGAGATCGCTCAGAGAAGGCGACGTAGGTGACGATCCGCCAGGGTCCGTGTTTCGACGTGTGAGCCGACTTACCAGCGTTGTGTTCGCCTAGACGGACCCGCAGATCCGACGTGACCCCGATGTAGCGCTTGGTCGGATCCACGAGGCTCTCGAGCAGATAGACGTAATGCATGGTGGCCCTCGCTTCGGGCAGCCCTGCTTCGCCAAGGCTTCGCAGGGCATCCTGCTTCGCCTCGATCCGATCGACTAGTCCTGCGAAGCCCCGGAGGGGCGAAGCAGGATGGTGCGGTCGAGAAGACTCGAACTTCCACTCCGGTTAGGGAACAGCGACCTCAACGCTGCGCGTCTACCAATTCCGCCACGACCGCTCGCATCGGAGGGGGGCTGATAGCGGAGAGATGCGGGGAAGGGAAGGGGTTGAGGAGGGATTAGGCAGTAGGCAGTAGGCAGTAGGAAAATGACCTCTCATCGCGCCGAATGGCTTTGCAGTTTGGCTATGAGGCCGTGGAGCATGCGGCCGAGTTCATCGGCGGTGCTCAGGAGATTGTCCGTTGACCCGGAAGCGGTCACGCCGACGCGCTCGGCGAGGATCAGATGCGTTTCGAGTTCCTTGAGGGAGCCTTGGGCGATCCGCAGGAAGTTCAGGTAGGCCGGCTTGGTTGATCGTCCGTAGCCCTCGGCGATGTTGGCCGCGATGGACGTCGCCGCTCTGCGAGTTTGGGAGGTCAGGCCGAACAACTCATCGCGAGGATAGGCCCGGCTGAGTTCATAAGTGGCTGCCGCAAGGTCCATCGCCCGTTGCCAAACGAGAAGGTCTCGATAGCTGCGCACTTCGGCCATTTGACCCTCCGTTCCGCGCTACACCCTACTGCCTACCGCCTACTGCCTACCGCCTACTGCCTCGGCCTCAGGCGGCCCCCGCCATGAAATCATACACGTCCGCCGCCCGGGTCACCGTGATGGCGATGCGGTCGTCGCGGATTTCGATCTCGCCGCGGGCGACAGGGTGGTTGTTGGCCAGGATCCAGACCTCGTCGTGTTCCGAGGCGTCGAGCGGGATCACCGCCCCGCGGCCCATCCGCAGCAGCTGGCTCATCGGCAGGACAGAACGTCCCAGGACGACCGAGATTTCGATATCGACGGCTTCGATCTGACTCACTGGGCACTCTGACGCTGACGCTGAGGAGACGGGTTGGTGGGCGGTCTGGACTTGCATGGCGCTCCCGACCCCCACATTGGAGGCGTCATGCTTTCCCAAGCCTTAAGCGAAACCGTATCGAAACTGGCCCGCGCCGACGGCCGCCCGGCCGAATGGGCGGTCTCGGAGGGCTACGTCGGCTACGAGGCGGCGGTCGCGGCCATGGAGGCGCGGGCGGCGGCGATCGCGGCGGGCGAGGCCGGCGAACTGGTCTGGCTGCTGGAACATCCGCCGCTCTATACGGCGGGGGTGTCGTCGAAGGACGGCGACCTGCTGGACGCGGCGCGGTTCCCGGTCCACCGCAGCGGGCGGGGCGGACAGTTCACCTATCACGGACCCGGCCAGCGGGTGGCCTATGTGATGCTGGACCTGAACCAGCGCGGCCGGGACGTGCGGACCTTCGTGCGGGGGCTGGAGCAGTGGATCATCGGCGCCCTGGGCGCGTTCGGCGTACCCGCCGATGTGCGCGAGGGCCGGGTCGGGGTCTGGGTCGAGCGAAAGGGTCCCGGCTGGGCGCGCGAGGATAAAATCGCCGCCATCGGGGTCAAGGTCCGCAAATGGGTCAGCTTCCACGGCATCAGCCTGAACGTGGAGCCGGACCTGGACCATTTCAGCGGCATCGTGCCGTGCGGCATCGCCGAACACGGGGTGACCAGCCTGGTCGACCTGGGCGTGCCCGCGACCCTGGACGAGGCCGATGCGGCGCTGCGGGCGAGTTTCCAGCGGGTGTTCGGGCCAGTGGAATAGAATCCTACCTCTCCGCTCATCCCCGCGAACGCGGGGACCCAGTGTTTTCGTGAGGCAGGCTGCGTCGGATCGCCTCTGACGCCCCGTGGCAACGCCTGAGCGCCCAAAGAACTGGGTCCCCGCGTTCGCGGGGATGAGCGGTACTGAGGACCGGGTCCTAGCTCAGGACGACGATCGCCACGCGGCGGTTCTGGGCGCGGCCTTCGGCCGTCGCGTTGGAGGCCACCGGGGAGTCCTCGCCATAGGAGATGGTCGCCATGCGGTTCAGGGCGATGCTGTTGCGGCTCAGATAGCGGCGCACCGCCTCGGCCCGGGCCTCGCCCAGACGCTCGTTGAAGGCCGCGTCGCCCGAGGCGTCCGTATGGCCCTGGATTTCCAGATAGACGTTGCGGTTCTCGCTGGTCAGGCGCTGGACCAGTTCGGCCAGCCGGGCCTCGGCCTCGGGCGAGAGCTCGTCGCGATTGACCGGAAATTTCACCGAATCGTCCGACAGCACGACCTCATAGAGGAATTTGCCCTCGGCCAGTTTGTGGGCGGCGTTGGCGCGGGCCAGGGCCTCGCCGGCGGTGCCCGCCACCTCGGTGACGCGGGTGTCGACGCCGGTCACGCGGCTGTCCACCTCGGCCACGTTCTCGCGCACGAACCGGTGGCTGGCGCAGCCGCTCGCGGTCAGGCCGGCGAGGAGGACGAGGCCGGTCACGGCGGCCGTTCTGGAAGTCATTCTGGTCAAGGGAGGAGCCTCTGTTCAGTTGGAACGCTGCGCCCGCAGGCTGGCGCAAGCCGCCACGTACGGCAGCGGTGATGGCGGCGTGATGACCCGGTCGGGGCGAGAAGATGTCAGCTTGGCTGTAAACCAATTCAATATTGCTCGGACCTTCAACGGGTTCAGCAAACCGCGATTTGGTTCCCGTCATCTTTTCTTTTTTACATGAAATGGCAGCGCGTCATACGCCACGATCCTGACGCGGACCGATGCTGATCTGAACGGAATGGCGAACGACAGACCGCGACAGACCCCGGGACCGCCCGGTCGATCGGCGCGGCGATCCTGGCTGCTGGCCGGGGCGGTCAGCGTGGCGGCGCATCTGGCGGTGCTGCTGCCGGTGATGCTGGCCCGGGGCGGGCCGCCGCCGGTGTGGCCGGTCGCCGAGCCGCCGCCGGTCATGGTGACCCTGTTCCGGCCGCCCCCGCCGCGCCCCGAACCCGCGCCCGATCCGGCCCCCGCGTCGCCGGCCCCCACGCCGGCCGCCGCCTCGGCCCCGGCAAAGGCGCGTCCGGTTCCGCCGGCCCCGACGCCCCGGCCCAGCCGCGCGCTGGTTCCGCCGCCGCCCGAGGTGGAGACCGTGGCCGCCCGCGTCCCCGCTCCGCCCGCGCCGATGGCGACCCTCAGCGACGCCCAGTTGGCCGGGGCGACCACGGCGGGTCCGGGCGCCGGCGCGGGCGGGTCCGGCGGTTCGGGCGGCGGAGGCGGCGACGGCGCGGGAACGGGCGGTTGCGACATGGTCCGCCGGCTGCAGGACGCCCTGCGCGACGACCCCGAGGTCCGCGCCGCCGTGGTCAGGGCGCAGCGCGACGTCGGTCCGGGCAGGACCCTGCTGCTCTGGAACGGCGACTGGATCCGCAACCCCGGCGAGGCGGGCGAGGGCTTGGCCGGCGTGCGTCAGGCCGTCGCCATGGAAGTCGCCTTCGCCCCCGACGCCTGCCGCGCCCGGTCGATGCGCGGGCTGGTCCTGATCTCGTTCAGCGAAGCACCGGGCGGGGCGAGACTGGCGCTCGGCAAGGGGGCGTGGCGCTGGGGGGATATGCTGCGGGGGCGGTAGGTCTAGCTGAACACCTCGGCCGCCGTGTCGGCCGGATCGCCGCCGATGCCCTTGGGCGAACGGCCGAAGCGGTTGGGGCCGCGCGTACCGTCGAGGAAGCCGAGAACGACGAGCTGGTAGAGGGAGGCGGCCAGGAGGGCGAGGCCCCAGGCCATCATGGGGGCGCCCGCGAGCCAGTCGGCGGCGTCGATGGCGCGGCCGGCGGACTCATAGGCGTCGTTCGGGACCAGATAGCCGCTCACGGCGGCGACCTGGATGACGACCAGTTCCCACCCCCGGCGGTCCCGATCGTGGGCGCGTTTCAGCATCAGGGCGACTGCCGGCCAGAGGAAGACGAGGCCCCCTGCGAGGCCGGTCCACTGCGGCCCCGCGACGGGCGCCGTGCCGAAGAACCAGCTAACGTAAACGCCCGCTTTCAGATCGGCGTCGGCGCCGAACAACAGGGTGTCGGCCACACGGGTCGTCAGGGTTTGAACGAGGAACAGGGCGATCGACCACAGCCACCAGTCGCGGCGGCGCAGGCGGCCCTCAAAGCTGAAAAGCGTGTGTTTGATGTCCATACCGGTCCCCCGGAGGACCTAAGCAGGCCTATTCGAACTCCACCAGCACATCGTCCGCGGCCACGGGATCGCCCGCCGCGGCGCTCACCGCCTTCACCACGCCGTCGCGCTCGGCCTTGAGGATGTTCTGCATCTTCATGGCCTCGATGATGGCCACGGTCTCGCCGGTCTTGACCTCCTGGCCGACGGCGACGGGGATGGCGACGACCAGGCCGGGCATGGGGGAGGCGATGAGCTTGGAGGTGTCGGCGGCGACCTTTTCCGGCAGGCGGGCGTAGAGGGCGGCGACGGTGGGCGACAGGACCCGGACGCGGGCCTTGGCCGCGCGGGTGCGGATGACGAAGCCGTCGGCGACGCGGGCGACCTCGGCGGTGAAGGGGACGCCGTCCAGCACGGCGCGGAACTGGGCCAGGCCGGGGCGCCAGTCGATGTCGGACAGTCGCAGGGCGCGGTTCTCGCCGGCGAGGTCGAGGGTCAGGGCCTCGTCGTCGTCATAGGAGAGGCTGACGCCATGGGCCTCGCGGTCCACCAGCACGATCCAGTCGGTGCGGCCGGACGGGTCGCCGGAGGCCTCGGCGGCGATCTCGTTCATGGCCGAGGCGGCGGCGATCAGGATGTCGGTCTGGCGCCGGTCGGGGGCCAGGCCGTGGAAGCCGTCGGGGAATTCGTCCTTGATATAGCTGGTCGAGATGTTCCCCGAGCGGAAGCGCGGCTGGTCCATGACGGCGGCGAGGAAGGGGATGTTGTGGCCGACGCCGTGGATGTGGGTGTCCTCCAGCGCCCGGGCCATGCCGTCGACGGCGGCGTCGCGGGTCTCGCCCCAGGCGCAGAGCTTGGCGATCATGGGGTCGTAGAACATGCTGATCTCGTCGCCCTCCCGGACGCCGGAATCGTTGCGGACCGTGTAGTCGCCCTGGTCGCCTTCCTCGGGCTGTTCGTAGCGGACCAGACGGCCGATCGAGGGCAGGAAGCCGCGGTAGGGGTCCTCGGCGTAGATGCGGCTCTCGATCGCCCAGCCGCGGATGGCCAGGTCCTTCTGCTCGAAGGCCAGCGTCTCGCCCCAGGCCGAGCGGATCATCTGTTCGACCAGATCGACGCCGGTGATCAGTTCGGTGACCGGATGCTCGACCTGCAGCCGGGTGTTCATCTCGAGGAAGTAGAAGCTCCTGTCCTGACCGGCCACGAACTCGACCGTGCCGGCCGAGTCGTAGTTCACGGCCTGGGCCAGGGCGACGGCCTGGGCGCCCATGGCGGCGCGGGTGGCCTCGTCGAGCAGCGGGGAGGGTGCCTCCTCGATGACCTTCTGATTGCGCCGCTGGATCGAGCATTCGCGCTCGAACAGATGGACGACGTGGCCGTGCTTGTCGCCCAGCACCTGAATCTCGATGTGGCGCGGGTCGATGATGAATTTCTCGAGGAAGACGCGGTCGTCGCCGAAGGCGTTCAGCGCCTCGGCCTTCACGGCCGCGAAGCCCTCGGCCATGTCGGCGTCGCAGTGGGCGACGCGGATGCCCTTGCCGCCACCGCCCGCCGACGCCTTGATCATCACCGGATAGCCGATCCCGTTGGCGATGCGGACGGCCTCCTCGGTCGTCTCGATCAGGCCCATGTGGCCCGGGACGGTGGAGACGCCCGCGGCGGCGGCCAGCTTCTTGGAGCTGATCTTGTCGCCCATGGCCTCGATCGCCTCGGGATTGGGGCCGATGAAGGCGATGCCCTCGTCGCGCAGGCGCCGGGCGAAGCCGGCGTTTTCGCTGAGGAAGCCGAAGCCGGGATGGACGGCCTGGGCGCCCGTGCGGCGCACCGCCTCGACGATCCTGTCGGCCAGCAGATAGGACTGGGCGGCGGGGGCCGGGCCGATGAACACGGCCTCGTCCGCCATCTCCACCGCCAGCGAACCGGCGTCGGCCTCGGAATAGACCTGCACCGTGGCGATGCCCATGCGGCGGCAGGTCTTGATGATGCGAACGGCGATTTCGCCTCGGTTGGCGATCAGGATCTTGGAGAACATGCTGCGGTCTTTGGCGTCTTTGAATCTGAAGCGAATGTGATCGCGGCGTATGGGTCCGCCCCGATTAGGCCGCGATCCCGCGTGAGTAAACCGGACGGGGCGTTCACCTGAGCCGGGTATGGGCTTGGCAAGGCCTGTACCGATGGGCTTTAACCCCGTTCCAGTCCCGTTCATCTCAGCCCGATCATTCTGATCCCGTCCCTGTCCCGCTTTACTGGCCCGGAGCCTGACCTGATGTCCCGCATGCTTTCCTTCGTCGCCGCCGCCGCGATGACCCTCGCCGCCGGCGCCGTTTCCGCCCAGGACTTCAGCGCCCTGGCGCGGCAGGATCTGCAGCGGTCGCGCGACGAACTGGCGGCCAACCACCCGGCGCCGGCGGTGCCCGGCCAGGCCAGCCAGATCTTCCGCGGCTGGGTCGACACGGGCCTGCGGGAATCGCTGGCCATGGCGAACCGGGTCAACAGCGCCCACAGCCACGCCTATCTGCTGCGCTACTACGCCGGCGGCTTCCGCGATTCGAACATCCAGGTCAGCCCGACCTTTGACAACATGGGCCCCTATTTCGGCACAAGCTGGCCGGGCTTCGCCACCGGCTGGCGCAACGGCCGCTATGTCGTGACCTATGTGAAGCCGGGCACCCGCAGCGCCCCGCGGGTCGGCGACGTCGTGATCGACTGCAACGTGACCCCGATCGAGGATTTCGCCCGCGCCAAGCTGGATCGCTGGGAGGGCAATCTGGAGACCGAGGCCGGCCGCGTCACCTCGGCCCCCTATCTGTTCTGGAACCGCAACAACCCGTTCACGACCGGCGTGCCCTCGCAGTGCAGCTTCCAGTCGGGCCGCGGCCGTCCGCGCGACATCCAGATCCGTCCGATCCCCGTCATGGCCGGCGACCTTGAGGCCGCCTATCGCGCCACCGTCTATATGCCGCCGGCCGCGCCGCTGGCGATCGAGACGGTCAACGGCCGCCCCTGGGTGCATGTCCACACCTTCGCCGACGCCGGCTGGCCCGCGTTCAACGCGCTGGTCGAGGGCCAGGTCGCGGCGCTGCGCGGGCCGCAGGGCTTCGTGCTGGACCTGCGCGCCGCCTCGGGCTCGGGCGAGAACTCCTCGACCGCGCGCGGCTACGGCATGGCCAACCGCATCTGGACGCCGGAATTCACCGTCAGCCGCCAGCCGGCCGCCGGCGA